>JAZSPG010000069.1:0-14674 GCA_045537295.1 Candidatus Scatosoma sp.
TTTGGTCGGGTCGATAATACCGCTTTCTACCATATCGCAGTACTTATTATTCAACGCGTCGAAACCGCAGTTTGCTCTCTTAGACGAAAGCACTTTATCTACGATAACCGAACCGTCCAAACCTGCGTTCTTCGCGATTTGTCTGATAGGCTCTTCCAATGCTTTCAAGACGATGCTTGCACCCGTTTTTTCGTCGCCGTTCAAGCTTGCTACAAGCTTTTTGATAACGGGAACAGCCGAAAGAAGTGCGCTACCGCCACCAGGCACGTAACCTTCTTCCACAGCCGCGCGCGTTGCCGCCAACGCGTCGTCGATACGCAGTTTCTTTTCTTTCATTTCTACTTCCGTTGCTGCGCCTACGCTGATAACAGCTACGCCACCCGCAAGTTTTGCAAGACGTTCTTGCAATTTTTCTCTGTCGTAGTCAGACTTGGTTTCCGCGATTTGCGACTTGATGGACGCGATACGCGCTTTAATGTCTTCCGCGCTACCAACCCCGCCGACGATGGTGGTGTTTTCCTTATCCACGCGAACGGTAGTGGCTCTACCAAGCATATCGGGTGTTACGTCCTTAAACTCTAAACCGAGGTCGGAGGAAATGACTTCACCGCCCGTCAAAACGGCGATATCGCGGAGCATTTCCTTTCTTCTGTCGCCAAATCCGGGCGCTTTTACGGCAACCGAATTAAATACGCCTTTCAATTTGTTGACGATATGCGCCGCGAGTGCGTCGCCTTCCACGTCCTCAGCGATAATAAGCAGTTTTGCGCCTTGTTGCGCTAAGGGTTCGATAATCGGTAAAATTTCTTGCAAGCTGGAAATTTTCTTATCGGTAATTAAAATATACGGGTTTTCAAGCACCGCTTCCATTTTATCGGTGTTGGTAACCATATACGCCGACGCGTAACCACGGTCGAATTGCATACCCTCAACCGTGGTGAGTTCGGTGTTCATCGATTTGCCTTCTTCCACAGTGATAACGCCGTCTTTGCCCACGATTTCCATCGCTTTTGCAATCAACGCGCCCACTTCGGGGTTACCCGCGGAAATGGATGCAACCTGTTCGATAGCTTTCGGGCTTTCCACCGATTTAGAAATACCTTTCAAATGCGCTACGGTAGCCTCAACCGCCTTTTTAATACCTTCTTTCAAGATGATAGGGTTAGCGCCCGCTGCGAGATTTTTCAAGCCCTCGCGCACGATAGCCTGCGCCAAAACGACCGCCGTCGTCGTACCGTCGCCTGCAACGTCGTTGGTTTTCGTGGAAACCTCTTTTACGAGTTGTGCGCCCATATTTTCAAACGGGTCGGATAATTCAATTTCCTTTGCAATCGTCACGCCGTCGTTGGTGATGAGGGGTGCGCCGAATTTCTTATCCAAAACTACGTTTCTGCCCTTAGGACCAAGCGTAATTTTCACGGTATCGGCAAGTACGTTCACGCCTGCCTCTAATGCTTTTCTGGCGTCTTCGCCGTATTTAATTTGTTTAGCCATAATAGTATTTTCTCTCCTTAAAAATTTTCAATTTCAGTCTTCCACAACCGCGAGAATATCGCTTTGCTTGATAATGGTAAATTCCTTACCGTCTACCTTAAAATTAGAACCTGCGTAGTTAGCGCAAAGTACCTTATCGCCGACCTTAACCTGCATCACGATTTCTTTCCCGTCGATAATACCGCCGGGGCCGACTGCGACGACTTGGCAGGTTTGCGGTTTTTCCTGCGCGGACGAGGGGAGATAAAAACCGCTTTGCGTCTTTTCTTCCACCGTTACGCTCTCTACTACGACTTTGTCGAATAAGGGTTTGATGTTCATAAAAATTCCTCCTGAATAGATAGGCGTGAAAACGCCGTAATTATTTATACGGTTATATTATAAACAATTTTCACCCGAAGTCAAACAAAAAAAGGAAAAATATACCGAAAAATTTTTATAATTATCTTTTGGACGTAAAAAACCTTTGACAAAGCATTGCAATTCCTTGAAAAAAGTGTTATAATAGATAGTGGTTACAAAGGATAAAAGGAGGCTTTCTTTATGTCAACCGCAAACAAATGGGATAAGCGTTTTATGCAACTCACCGAAACGGTGGCAACTTGGTCGAGCTGTTATCAGCAAAACCGTCACGTCGGCGCGGTAATCGTTAAGGATAAACGCGTAATGGCGACGGGGTATAACGGCGCGCCCGTTGGTATTCAAAGCTGTGAGGAAAAGGGCGAGTGTCTGCGTAGAAAATTAAATATTCCAAGCGGTACGAAACACGAGCTTTGCTTTGCCGTTCACGCGGAACAAAATGCGATTATTCAAGCCTCGCGTTACGGTATCAGTATTTGTGGGGCAACGCTGTATTGCACGCACCAACCCTGTGTAATTTGCGCGAAAATGATTATCAACGCGGGTATTACGCGCGTGGTGTATAAAGAGGGGTATCCCGACGAATTTTCAATGCAACTTTTCGCCGAGGCGAACGTTCTCGTGGAGAAATTTGAAGAATAAACAAGGAGAATAAAATTATGAGCAATCCTATCGTTACTTTTGAAATGGCAAACGGCAAAACCTTCAAGGCGGAACTTTATCCCGACAAAGCGCCGAATACGGTAAACAACTTCTTGTCTTTGGTGAATAAGGGTTTTTACGACGGTATTATCTTTCACCGCATTATTGCGGGTTTTATGATTCAAGGCGGTGACCCTAAGGGGCTTGGTACGGGCGGACCGGGGTATCATATCCAAGGCGAATTCTCGTCCAACGGTTTTGCGCAAAACGATATTTCGCATAAGCGCGGGGTTTTGTCGATGGCAAGAGCGCAACATCCCGACTCGGCGGGTTCGCAATTTTTCGTAATGCATGAGGACGGAGAGTTTCTCGATGGACAATACGCGGGGTTCGGCGCGGTTATCGAGGGGATGGAAGTAGTGGACGAAATTGCAACGGTAAAAACCGATTGGAGCGACCGTCCTTACGAAGAGCAAAAGATGAAAAAAGTTACCGCGGAAACTTTTGGTGTAGAATACGCCGAGCCTAAAAAAGCGTAAATTTTGGAGAGGATAAATGGATAACAGTGTTTATATCAATCCGTTGACGACGCGTTATGCGAGCAAGGAAATGCAACGCGCGTTCTCGGACGAAAAGCGTTTTAAGCTTTGGAGAAAATTATGGGTTGCATTAGCGGAATCGCAAATGGAACTTGGTCTGAACGTTTCTCAGGAACAGGTAGACGAATTAAAAGCGTACGCGGAAGATATCGATTTCGAGCTTGCCTCGAAGTTTGAAAGAGAGGTACGCCACGACGTGATGGCGCACGTACACGCCTACGGCGCGTATGCAAAAAAGGCTATGCCGATTATTCACCTTGGCGCGACGAGCTGTTTCGTCGATTGCAACGCCGAGGCGATAATGCTCAAAGACGCGTTGGAAATTATCTTGAAAAAACTCGTCAACGTAATGGATAAGTTAAAGACCTTTGCGTTGCGTTATAAGCATTTGGCGACGCTTGGTTTTACGCATTTACAACCCGCTCAGCTTACGACGGTGGGGAAGCGCGCGACGCTTTGGTTGCAGGATTTGGAAATGGACTACGAAAATCTTATTAACGCCTTAGACCATATCAAACTGCGCGGGGTTAAGGGTACGACGGGTACGCAAGCGAGTTTTATGGAGCTTTTCGACGGCGACGAAGAAAAGGTGAAAGAGCTTGAAAAACGTGTGGTGAGAAAGCTCGGCTATGATAAGGTATACGGGGTTACGGGACAAACCTATCCGCGTAAGTTAGACTATAATATTTTATGCGTACTTTCGCAAATCGCGCAAAGCGCATATAAGTTCTCTAACGATATCCGAATTTTACAAAATATGAAAGAAATCGAAGAACCGTTCGAGAAGAAACAAATCGGTTCGTCGGCAATGGCGTATAAGCGCAATCCTATGCGTTCGGAGCGTATCGGCGCGCTGGCGCGCTATGCGATTTCCTTGCCTATGAACAGCGCGATTACCGCGTCTACGCAATGGATGGAAAGAACTTTGGACGATTCCGCAAACCGCCGTATCGTCAATGCGCAGGCGTTTTTGACGGTAGATGCGATTTTGAATATTTATATGAACGTCGCGGATAACCTTGTCGTTTACGAAAAAGTTATCGCAAAGCATATCCGTGCGGAACTTCCGTTTATGGCGACGGAAAATATCATTATGGCTTGCGTAAAAGCGGGCGGAAACCGTCAGGAATTGCACGAAAGAATACGCGTTCTGTCTATGGAGGCGGGTAAAAACGTGAAATTAAACGGCGGGGAAAACAACCTTTTGGAGCTTATCAAACAGGACGAGCTGTTTAAGCCCGTTTGGGATAACTTAGACGAAATTCTCGACGCGCAAAGCTTTATCGGCAGAGCGCCTTCGCAGGTGGAAGAATTTATCCAAGCGGAAATTCAGCCGATTTTGGATAAACACGCCGATTTGCTCGGCGAACAGGGCGAAGTTCGCGTATAATAAAAGGGTAAAACGAGGGAGAGAATATGATATACGAAATAGCAGGACTTCGCGTTTTGATAAAAAACCGTTGCAAATTCACCGAAGTCTTTTGTGAAAAATATCTTGCAAAAAACCAAGACGGCGGTTGGGATATTCAATCGAGCGTCACGGACGAGGAGTTTTTCGAGGAAAAAAAGGCGTCGCCGAATTTTCCTGACGGTTATATTGAAAATATTTGCATTTACCGTAATATTTGCCGTCAAATGCCTGCGAAAAACCGTATGCTGTTACATTCCGCCGTGCTGGAATACGAGGGCAACGCCTACGCGTTTTTAGGTCGGAGCGGAACGGGAAAATCCACGCATACGGGGCTTTGGCTGAAAAATATTGAGGGAACGAAAATTCTAAACGGTGATAAGCCGATTTTGGAAATTCAAGGCGACAAAGTGTTTGCATACGGAACGCCTTGGATGGGCAAAGAGAGTTTTGGTTATAACGGTCGTGCGCAGTTAAAAGGTATTTGTTTTTTAGAACAGGCGAAAACGAACGAAATCGTCAAGCTGTCCACGGCGGAATCGGCTACGCGGATTTTTACGCAGATTTTGTTGCCCGAGGACGAAGATAACGCAACCAAAACCTTAGAACTTACGGATAAATTTGTGACGAATGTTCCCGCATATTTATTGAAATGCGACATATCCGAAGACGCGGTGAAAAAATCGTTCGAGGCGTTGACGGGGAAAAATTATAACGAAAAATAATTAAAGGCAGGGAAGAATATTATGAAAATTAAAAAGGGTTTCGTTTTGCGTAGCGTAGGCGGTGAAAATATCGTCGTACCCGTAGGCGCAATGAGCAAGCAGTTTCACGGTATGATTAACCTCAACGAAACGGGCGCGTTGCTTTGGAATTTCTACTCGGAAGAACACAGCGTAGACGAGGGCGTTGCAAAATTGCTTTCCGAATACGAGGTAGAAGAAGAGCTTGCACGTCGCGACGTGGAGCGTTTTTGCCAAACCGTTATAGAAAAGGGTTTTGCAGAATAATATGAACGAAACACAACCGCAAAAATATAAAATTGAAGAAGTGTTAGCGGAAAAGGGTATTTATATGGGGCCAACGGTTGGCGTTAGTATGTTGCCTATGCTAAAAACCCGTCGGGATACTATCGTCGTAAGACCGAAAACAGAACGCTTAAAGCGCTTGGACGTCGCGCTGTATAAGCGGGGCGACGCGTACGTTTTACACCGCGTTCTTGCACAAATCGAGGGCGGGTATATTATCCGCGGTGATAATTGTTATTCGGACGAATATATCCCCGAACAAGACGTATTCGGCGTTTTGACGGAGTTTTTCCGCAAAAATAAGCATTATTTATGCACGGATGAAAAATATATCCGCTACGCTGAAAGACGCTTAAAAACCTACAAATTCCGTCGGTTTTTCGTTCGGATTAAAATAAAAATCAAGAACGTTATTAAGAAAATTTTAGGCGCGCTCGGCGTGAAAAAATATAGGAAATAATAAGAGTATGATGAAAACGAAAGCGAACGAAAAAGCAAAAGCTTGGCTGAAAAATCAAACGCGGTGTTATAACGGCGCGATTTTCTTTATTGCTACGCTCACTTGCTTTTCTACGCTTTTTTCTTTGGCGTTCGCATATACCGTTCGGTATTTAATCAATAGCGCGTCTGCGGGGAAAACCACGCTTTTAATCGTGTTTTCCGCCGTTGTAATCGGTCTGCTTTTATTACGAATTGCCTTGCAAACGCTTTCGGGTTATTTAAGCGAAAAATTATGCGCGAAAATGACGGCGCAACAGCGCACCAAGCTCTTTTCTAAGATACTTCAAAGCGATTATTCGAAAATCCAATCCTATCACAGCGGGGAACTGTTAAACAGACTCACGACGGACGTACAGGAGGTTGCGGTTTACACGGTAGGACTACTTCCCGCGATTGTGGGAATGGCGGTACAATGCGTTGGCGCAATCGTCGCGCTGATGACGCTCAATCCATTATTTACCTGTTTATACGTGGTTTGCGGGGCGATTTTTGGCGGTTTGACGGCGGTATTTAGAAAACAAATCAAAAAACGCCAAAAAGAAGTTTTGCAGGCGGACGGGCAGTCGCGTTCGTTTATGCAGGAAAGCGTTTCTTCGGTGATGACCTTAAAAGCCTACGGCGCGGAGCAAAAAACGACGGATAAGGCGTGGGGGTTAGCGGATACCTATTATCAAAAGCGTATGCGCAGAAACACGCTCCGTTCGGGAATGAACGCTTTATTTTCCTTGCTTAGCAATTTCGGCTTGATTCTTGCCGTCGTTTTGTGTAGCGTAAGCATTTTATTAGATAAAACGGACGATTACGGTTCGATTTTATCTATGATTTTGTTATTGATGCAACTGCAACATCCGTTCTCGGCGTTTTCGTCGGTAATCCCTGCGTATTACGCGCGCATTGCCAGCGGAGAACGGCTTTGCGAACTTGACGAAATCGCTAGTGAACAAACGGAAGGTACGCAAGAGGATATTGCAAACTTATATCAAAACATGCAAGCGATTTGCGCGGAAGACGTTTGTTTTGCCTACGATCGCGATACCATTTTCTCTAATGCGAGCGTAACGCTGAACAAAGGTGAAATCGTGTGTCTTACGGGCGCGTCGGGAACGGGTAAAAGTACGCTGTTCAGATTGCTTTTACAAGTGTACGAGCAATCGTCGGGCGAAATTTATTTGCAAACGCAAACGGGGCGTATTCCCGTTTCGGCAAAAACGCGCGGTTTGTTTGCATACGTTCCGCAGGGTAATTTCCTTTTTTCAGGTACGATTTGCGAGAATTTAACCTTCTTTTGTGAGCATTTGGGCGCGGAAACGGACGAAAAGATAAAGTCTGCGTTAAGCGTGGCTTGCGCGGAGTTCGTTTGGGATTTACCCCAAGGCTT
Source organism: Candidatus Scatosoma sp. (assembly GCA_045537295.1). Classification (GTDB taxonomy): domain Bacteria; phylum Bacillota; class Clostridia; order Christensenellales; family Borkfalkiaceae; genus Scatosoma. Next base: position 7,411 of record JAZSPG010000069.1, read on the forward strand.
ACAAACGGCACTCGGCGAGGACGGCGCGGGACTTTCGGAGGGACAAACGCAACGCTTGGCGGTTGCGCGGGCGATTTTATCGGATAGACCGATACTTCTACTCGACGAGGCAACTTCGGCGCTGGATAGCGAAACGGAAAAACGGCTTTTGGAAAATATCCGTTCTTTGAAAGATAAAACTTGCCTAATCGTAACGCACCGACCCAGAGCGCTCGCGATTGCCGATAAGGTGTATACGGTGGAAAATCAAAAAATTGTATAATCATAGAAAAGATAAAACCGAGCGATTGCTCGGTTTTTGCGTTATTTTATACTCTTTTTATATTCGCTCGGCGTCATTCCCACGTGCTTTTTGAAAACGTAAGTGAAAGAAGAAACGGAGTCGAAACAAAGCGAGTCGGCGATATTAGAAAAGGGTATGTTTTTTCGAATCAGCCGTTTTGCCTCGTCTAATTTTAGTTTTAGATAGGTTTGATATATCGTCATTCCCGTTTTTTTTCTAAAAAACGTGCAAAGTTGCGTCGTACCGTAATGTAACACGTCGCGCAAATCTTCCAAACGGAATTTATCGTAAATTTTTGAGGTTAGTATGCGGACGATTTCGTCTTGCAATTCGGTAGAATTCGCTATTTTTGAAAGGAAAAACTCTTCGGATAACGGTTTGTTTTGCGCATACCGTAAAAGATAAATAAACAAGGTTTCCAAAGTGTTTTTGATTAACTGTTCCCCGCCTAAATTTGGGTTTTCTCTCAGTTTTAATTCGGTTAAGGTCGGGTCAAAATCCGGCAAATCAAACGTTTCCGACGCCTCAGACATAATCGTTTGTAATAAGTAGCGGTATTTTTCGGGTACGGAAAACTTTTTGTCGCAAAAAAACTGCATAGAAGGTGAACGGCAAGAAAAAGAAACGATAAATAAATTCGGTTCTTTGTTCCCGCTTTCAACGAAATGCGGTTGGTTGGGCTTAATAAATAATATTTCGCCTTGATTTAAGAGGATTTTTTCGCCGTCTATACCGACGGAAATACCTTCCTTGTCCGCATAGTTAATTTCCCAAAAATCGTGCGTTTCTTCGGGGAATGAATAATTTTTCTCTAACACCTGATAATGTATCGTGACGATTTTTTGGATATTTATAAGGTTAGAGATTTTGTGCATATAAAATTTTTGCTTACCGTTTTCCATACTTGTATTATAACAAATCAAATGTGTTTTGTAAACTGATTTTTATCAAATTTATAAAAAGTTTAATAAAAATAAAACAGCGAAAGAATCCCAAAATACAGTGAAATATTTTCTATTGTTTTCTTTGAAAAAAGCGTTATAATGAAAACGTAAATTTATCGCGCGGAAAAATCTGCGCCGGAGGAAAAATTATGACGGATTATATGCAAACGTATGCAAAGGTAGCGGAAAAGTTTTGTTTGGAGGGTGAAATTATTGAAATTTGCCCTTACGGTGAGGGACATATTAACCTTACATTGCTTGTAACGACGACGAAAAAGCGTTACATAATGCAAAAAATGAACACGAAGGTATTCCCCGACCCCGTAAGCTTAATGCGCAATATTTGCGGTGTTACCGAGCATTTGAAGGCGCGCGGTATTGAAACGCTTAGCGTCGTTCCCACGAAAACCGGCGAAAGCTTTATTCACGGGGAAGAATGTTACCGCGTTTACGATTTTATTGAAGATACCGTTACTTATCAAACGGCGGGAAGTAGCGAAGTGTTCCGTAATTCCGGTAAAGCGTTCGGTGAATTTCAAAACTATTTAGCGGAATTTGACGCGTCGAAATTGACCGAAACGATTAAGCGTTTCCACGATACGCCCAAACGCTTTGCGGATTTTAAGGCGTCGCTGGATGCAGACGTATGCGGTAGAGCTAAGGATTGCAAAGAAGAAATCGAGTTTATTCTTTCGCACGAGCATACCTACGCAGTTGCAATGGAGGGCTTAAAGGACGGTAGTTTGCCTTTAAGAGTTACGCACAACGATACGAAACTTAACAATATTTTAATGGACGCAAAAACGGGCGAGGCGCGCGCGGTTATCGATTTGGATACGATAATGCCCGGTTCAATGCTGTTTGATTTTGGCGATTCTATCCGTTTCGGTGCGTCTACGGCGACGGAGGACGAAAAGGATTTAAGCAAGGTGCATTTTGATATTTCGCTGTTCAAAGCGTATGCCGAGGGGTATTGCGGAGCGGTGAAAGACAGTATTACCAAGCGCGAGGTGGAATTGTTGCCTTACGGTTCGTATTTGATGACGATTGAATGCGGTATGCGTTTCCTCGCCGATTATCTTGCGGGGGATACCTATTTTGCGACCAAATATCCCGAACATAACCTCGTGCGTTGTCGTACGCAAATCCGTTTGGCGAGCGAAATGGAAAGTCGTTTTGAGGAGATGGGCAAAATTATCAAGGAAATTTTGACGTAAAAGAGTAAGGTCGAAGGAAGTAATATGGCAAAGTACATTATCGGTATAGACCTTGGCGGAATGAGCGCAAAAGGTGCGGTATTTTCCGAAACGGGTGAAATGCTTTATAACGACAAAGTTAAGACGGATATAGCCGACGGCTTTGACGGTACGATGGAGAAATTAGCTTGTTTTTCTAAATCGTTGGCGGAAAAAGCCAAACTTTCCTTTGCGGACATACTCGCAATCGGTGTAGGTGCGCCCGGGGTCGTGGACAGTAGAAAGGGCGTAATCTTGCGTTGGACGAATTTTAACTGGGATACCGTACCTTTTTCGGAAAGACTTTCCGCTTTAACGGGTAAAAAGGTTTTCGTTTTGAACGATGCCAACGCCGCGGCGCTTGGTGAGGCAAAATTTGGGGCAACAGCACAATATCAAAGCAGTATCTTTTTAACTATCGGCACGGGCGTTGGTGGCGGTATCGTTTTTGACGGTAAGCTGATAGAAGGGTTTAGAAGCGCAGGAGCGGAGCTTGGGCATATCACCATTCGCGAGGGTGGAATACCCTGTTCGTGCGGACGGCGCGGTTGTTATGAGCGATATGCGTCGGCAACGGCTTTGATTAGTCAAACGCGACACGCTATGGTCGAGGATTTGACGAGCAAAATGTGGGAGCTTGTCGAAGGCAAAATTGAAAAAGTTGACGGCAGAACGGCTTTTTGTGCGTCGAAAATGGGTGATAAAACCGCCCAAAAAGTAATCGAGCAATTTGTATCTTATTTATCGGAAGGGATTGCGGATTTCGTAAACATCTTACGCCCTGAGGCGATTGTGCTTGGGGGCGGAATTGCCAACGAGGGCGAGGCTCTTTTTGGGCCTTTACGAAGAGCGGTTAACCAAAGAACGTATATTGCGATGGATATTGTACCTTTAAAAATTGTCGGTGCTACGCTTGGTAATCGTGCTGGAATGTACGGTGCGTATACTATTGCAAAAGAAAATGGAAAAATCTTTTAATTTTATCAAAATTTTTTGAAAAAATCACTTGAAAACGCTTGCTTTTTTAAGCGTTATCCAGTATAATAAATAAGCTTTGTTAAATAAAGCTTATTTGCCGCTGTGGTGGAATTGGCAGACGCGTCGGACTCAAAATCCGATGGTAGCGATACCGTGTCGGTTCGACTCCGACCAGCGGCACCAACAAAAAACCGTATCTGAAAAGATACGGTTTTTTGTTTAATATTTTTTTGTTTTTATAAATTCCTTGCAATTTTTTTTAATTCGTGTTACAATAATAATATAAAGAAAAGAGGTCTATTTTATATGGAAAAATTCGTTCTTATCGACGGCAACAGTCTTCTAAACCGCGCGTTTTACGCTACACCGCTTTTTACCACGAAAAACGGTTTGCCGACCAACGCGGTGTTCGGGTTCGTGAAGTTAATGCTGAAAATTATTTCGGATAAAAAACCGTCGTATTTTGCCGTGGCGTTCGATTTACACGCGCCGACCTTTCGCCATAAATTGTATTCCGACTACAAAGCGGGACGAAAACCTATGCCTGAGGAATTAGCGGTGCAAATGCCGATAATTAAAGAGGTCTTGAATATTATGCAAATTAAAATTTTGCAAAAAGAGGGCTTTGAGGCGGACGATTTACTGGGTACGGTAGCTAAAAAATTCGACGTGCAAACGTATATTTATACGGGGGATAGAGATTCCTATCAGCTGGTAGACAAAACAACCTCCGTTTGCTTTACGCGAAAAGGCGTTAGTGATATTTTAGAGCTTAATTGTAATAATTTCAAGGACGAAACGGGTTTGACGCCATCGCAAATTATCGATTTGAAAGCGTTAATGGGCGATAAATCGGATAATATTCCCGGCGTTGAGGGTGTGGGTGAAAAATCGGCTATGACGCTTTTAGAGCGTTTTTACGACCTTGACGGCGTTTACGCGCATTTAGACGAAATTACGGGAGCGTTGCATACGAAATTAGAAACGAACAAAGAAAGGGCGTATTTTTCTAAAAATTTAGCGACGATTGATACCCACGTTCCGTTTGATTTAGAGCTTTCCGAATGTTTGTTAAAAATACCTTTTCCGTACGTGTTAAAACAAAAATTTGCCGAGCTTGAATTTAAGTCCTTGCAAGCGCTTGAAAATATTTTCGAGAAAGAGGGCGAAAAAAGCGAGGAAATTCAAGAAAAAAACGACAAAGCGTTCACTTTTACCGAAGAATACCCCGAAAATATAAACGAGTTCTTGAAAAAGCTTGACGGGTATCAAAAGCAATTTATTGCCTGCGATATGTCGGAGCTGGAATTTCGGCTTGCGTTATTTAACGAGAACGGTAACGGCACGACGGAATATATTTTTCCGATAAGAGTTAATTTGTTAGACCCAGGTTTTTTCGAAAACGAGTTAATTTGTATTTATAGACGCGTGTATTCGGGGCAAAACCGCGTAATCGGTTACAATATAAAGGAAACGATGCACCGCTTACAACAAAACGACGTGGTGTTTAGCGCGCCGTTTGAAGATGTTGCGATATTGAAATGTATTGCGGACGGCTTAGGTAATTCGGACGGGTTGGCGTATTGTCTTAACCAAAACGGTTTGTCCGATAAAAACAAAGCGGTTGGGCTGTTGCAATTATACCGAATTTATTATAACGCCTTAAACGAGGACGAGAAAAAATTATACGAACGCGTGGAATTACCGCTCATACCCGTTTTGTTTGATATGGAAAAGACGGGCATGTGTGTAAATCACGGCGCATTGATGGAATTTTCGTCGAAATTTAACGCAGAAATAGAAGAACTTACCCAAAAAATCTATCAGTTGGCAGGGGAAAAGTTTAATATAAATTCGACGCAACAGCTTGGTAAAATTCTCTTTGAAAAGTTGAGAATTGGCAACGGCGTTAAGAAAAATAAAGACAGTAAATCGTATAAAACGACAGCGGAGGAACTTGAAAAATACGCGGAAAAATCGGAAATTGTCCGTAAAATTTTAAGATACCGTACCGTTCAAAAAATAAACTCGACCTATATCGAGGGGTTTAAGCCATTAATTAAGAACGGTCGGGTGCATACCACCTACAACCAAAACGTTACGGCTACGGGTAGATTGTCAAGCACGAACCCGAATTTACAAAATATTCCCGTTCGGACGGACGAGGGAAGAAGTTTGCGCAAACTTTTTACCGCAAGCGAGGGTAACGTTTTGCTTGACGCCGATTATTCGCAAATCGAGCTTAGGCTTTTGGCTCATTTTTCGGAAAGTAAAGAACTTATAAAGGCGTATTGCGAAAATACCGATATTCACGCGTTGACCGCCTCGCAGGCGTTTGGCGTTCCTATTCAAGAAGTAACATCGCTAATGCGCCGTTCGGCGAAGGCGGTTAATTTCGGGATAATTTACGGTATTAGCGCGTTTGGGCTTTCTGCGGATTTGGGGATTAGCGCGAAGAAAGCGCAGGAGTATATCGATAAATATTTTGAAACGTATTCGGGCGTGAAAGAATATATGCAACAAAACGTAGAAAACGCGAAAAACGACGGGTTTATCAAAACGCTGTTGGGACGCAGGCGGGTGATTAACGAATTGCGTTCGTCTAATTATAATTTACGACAATTCGGTGAGCGCGCCGCGATGAATATGCCATTGCAAGGTTCAAGTGCGGATATCATAAAAATAGCAATGATTAACGTGTATAATAAGTTGAAAACAGGCGGTTTTAAGGCAAAACTTTTATTGCAGGTACACGACGAACTGTTAATCGATTGTCCTAAGGACGAGGTTACCGCCGTTTCCCAAATATTACAAACGGAAATGGAACAGGCTGTAAAATTACGCGTACCGTTAACCGTCGAGGTCGGCGTGGGCGATAACTGGTATGAATGTAAATAACCGTGAAACTTATTTTGTGAAACAATTTGTATGTAGGAGGCGGGTATGGCGAAAAAACGGATAGCAATAACGGGGGGTATCGGTAGCGGTAAATCTACCGTATTAGCGCTCTTGCGGGAAATGCATTACGCCGTCTTTTCCTGCGACGAAATTTATGCGGATTTAATTAAAAGTAAGACTTATATAGAAAAAATTCAAGCCGAATTTCCATACGCCGTAAAAAACGGTGAAATTGACAAACATTCCCTCGCGGAAACGGTGTTTAATAACCCGCAAAACCGTAAAACGCTAAACGAAATAGCGCATCCTTTGATTATGCAAACGCTTTTTGAAAAAATGAACGAACAAAACGGAATTGCATTTGCCGAAGTGCCGTTATTATTCGAGGGAAATTATCAATCGCAATTCGACGGGGTTATCGTCGTAATGAGAGAAAGACAAGCGCGGATACGAGCAATCACAGCGAGGGATAATATTTCAAAATCCCAAGCCGAACAACGCCTAAACGCGCAGTTTGATTACGATAGTCCGCTATCTCAAAAGGTGTTTTTGGAAACGCACGCGTTCCTTTTGAATAATAATAATGCAACGCAAGCACAATTAAAAGAAAATTTATTCAAAATTATACAAACACTCTCGCTTTAATTTTTATTTGTGAAACATATTTCGTGAAACAATTTATAAGTGCAATAAATACAGGTAATTCTCTTACTGAAAAATAGGGGAATTTCCCGTATTTTATAGTATAATGTGTGACATAGGTATTATGCCTCGCGTAGCATAATACCTATGTGTGACATAATAAAATTAATAATAAATGGAAAATAATTGCTTTTTTGTTAATTTTTTCAAAAATATACAAAAAAAATTTATTTTTTTTCAAAATACCCCTTGAAATTCAGTGAAAAATATGATAAAATATACAT
>JAZSPG010000054.1:0-12420 GCA_045537295.1 Candidatus Scatosoma sp.
GGATAGGTAAAAAATAATAACACGAAAAAAGGGGTCTACCTATCGGCAGACCCTCATATTTTATAATATGATAATGGTACGATTTAGTTCAAAGCTTGAAGTTTCTTTGCGAGCTTAGCTTTTCTATTGTTTGCGTTGTTCTTATGGATAACGCCTTTCGTAACCGCGCTGTCGATAGCGGAAACGGTTTCGGGATAAAGCTTGGTCGCCTCTTCTTTGTTGCCTGCGTCTACTGCGTTAAGAAATTTCTTAATCTGAGTTTTCAACGCGGATTTAATCGCTTTGTTTTGCATCGTCTTTTTCTCGATAACCAAAACTCTTTTCTTTGCGGATTTAATATTAGGCATAATGTTCTCCTTCTGTTTTCCGAATTTTTCTTGCATCAATCTAATTGCGTAGATTATTTTAACATAATTTTTAGGGAATGTAAACTGTTTTTAAGGCAAAAAACTATGAAAAAGCATAAAAATTTATTTTTTTTATTTTTTGAGGGGTAAAAATGCAAATTTTCAAAGGCGGAATCGCTTTTTTCGATAGCGGTATCGGCGGTCTTACCGTTCTCAGCGAGGCAAAAAAACTTTTGCCGAACGAAATTTTTTATTACTACGGCGACAACGCGCGTGCGCCGTACGGGAATTTACCCAAAGAAAAAATAACGCAGTTCGTAACCGAGGCGTTCGATAGTTTCCAAACCTTACAGGTAAAAGCATCAGTGCTGGCTTGTAATACGGCGACGGCGGTTTGTGCGGATACCTTACGCAAAAAATATCCCTTTGCCATTATCGGCGCAGAACCCGCCGTGTTTTCCGCCGTCAAAGAGGGGAGCGAAATTCTCGTTCTGTCCACCCGTGCTACCTTTCAAAGCCAACGCTTTATAAAATTACTTGAACGCGCGCGCGCAAAATATCCGACCGCTCGAATCACTCCTAAGTCTTGCGATAATTTGGCGGGCGCAATCGAACGCAATTTAACTGACCCCAGCTTTGATTTCACGCCGTATCTACCCCCTGCGGATAAAAAGTATACGGCGGTGGTGCTGGGGTGTACTCATTATATTTATATTAAAGAAAAAATATCCTCTTACTATCATTGTCCCGCGATAGACGGCAATGCGGGGATTGCAAACCGCCTCGCTTTTATCTTAAATGCTGACCCTTTTTGCGTAAAAAACGAAAAATATAGGGACGGGCGTCCACTCGTAACCTCGCCCCTCGGTTTTTCTGCAAAAGAGGGGGATAACGCGCTTTTGTCTGCATACTTGGGTGCGCCTATTTACTTTTTAGGCACGCAAAAACACTACAATAAGTCCATTTACGAACAAATGTTCGCAAACCCTTGTAAATAAAGGGATTGAGTGGTTAAAAATCCCAAAAAAAATTGAAAAATTTTCAAAAAAACAGGTCAAAACTATTGACAATGGTTAAAAGTGGTTGTATAATATATACAAGACTATTTTATCGAGAGATAAAGAGGAAAAAACGAAGGAGGGAAGTCGAAATGTTCAAAGGCGTATTCGAACATCAGCTTGACGATAAAAACCGACTGCGTATTCCCTCCAAGTTTAAAAAGGAACTGACGGGGGAACACGGTGAAAAGACGTACAGTTTCTTCCGCGGTATGAACAACTGCATTTGCGTAATGGCGGACGAGCTGTTGGACGAAACCATCAGCGTGCTTGCCGAGGAGGGTATTTCCGAATCGAGCGAGGCGTCGACTTTATTCTTCGGGAATATTTTCTCGGCGGAAGAGGACGCACAGGGCAGGGTGGTGTTACCTACCGTTTTGAAAAAGATGGCGGGTATTACGAAAAATATCATTACGCTGGGCAAGGGCAAGCGCCTTGAAATTTGGTCGGCGGAAAGGTATTACGCGTATATCGAGGGTATCGATTACGATACGGAGCTGAAAAAGTTGGGGATTTAATCAATGTTAGAGTTTTCGCACAAATCCGTTATGCTGGAAGAATGTATGCAAGGTCTTGCCTTGAAAGAGGGTGGCGTGTGGTTTGACGGAACGGTTGGCGGAGGCGGTCATTCCTTTGAAATCCTGAACAGAACCTCGCCGAGCGGTAGATTAATCGCGACGGATTTAGACGACGAGGCAATCGAGGCGTCAAACAAACGGCTTTCGAGTTTTACGGGGCGGTTTCAAATATATAAATCGAATTATAAAGACTACGAACGGGTGTTCGAAATTGCGGGTATTGATAAAATCGACGGCGCAATTTTGGATTTCGGGGTATCTTCGCATCAAATCGACGACGAGGATAGGGGTTTTTCTTATAAGATAGCTTCCGCGCCTTTGGATATGAGAATGGATAGAAACTCGCCTTTGACGGCGGAAATTATCCTCAACACCTATTCGGAAGAAAAGCTGACGAGAATACTGAAAATGTACGGCGAAGAACCGTTTGCTAAGCAAATCGCGCGAAACGTCGTAAAATACCGCGAAACCAAGCCGTTAAAAACTTCGGGGGAGTTTGCGGAAATTATCCAAAAGAGTATTCCCGCGAAATTCCGTTACGGCGCGCCTTGCGAAAGAAAGAGTTTCCAAGCGCTGAGAATTGAAGTCAACGGTGAATTAGACGGGCTTTACGAGTTAACGCTTTCGCTGGCAAGACGCTTGAAAAAAGGCGGGCGGTTGGTCATTTTAACCTTCCAGTCGTTAGAGGACAGGATAGTAAAAGAGGCGTTCAAATATTTAGAGAACCCTTGCAGATGTCCGTCGAGCTTTCCCGTTTGCGTATGCGGGAAGAAACCTGAAATAAAGATAATTACGAAAAAGCCGATTACGGCAAGCGAAAAAGAGCTTGAAGAAAATTCGAGAAGTAAATGCGCGAAACTTCGGATAGCCGAAAGAATTTAATAAATGCAACAAAAGTCGAAAACGGAAGATAAGGGAAAAGAAAAATATCGGGAAAAACGATAGATACGGAGGAAAGAGCAATGGCAACTTTACAGTTGGAAAAGAACGCGGTGTTTACCGTAGAAGATGAGGCGCAAAAGCATAACGCGCAAATAAGCGAGCGTTACCGTAGATTGCAAGACGCCGAGGCGGACCAGTTCGGTTCGTCTACTGTAAGCGCGCCCGTTGCAACCGCAACCGTTGCTCCCGAAAAAACCGTTCAGCCGGTATTTGAACAAACGCCTGCGTTGGCGCAAGCTCCGCAAGTGACGGAATACGTGCGTTCGCGTATCGAAACGCCTGTGTTCACCACGGAAAAATTCAGCAATATGACGGCTACGGCGCAAGCTACGCCCGTAATCAGCGCGCCCGTTGCGCCTATGCCCGTAGAGGTGTATGCGCCCGTGCAAGCGGTGGAAAAAGAAGAACAATATTCGCTTACGCGTATGGCGAAAGCGGTTATCGCGGTGTTTGCGACGCTGGTAGTTGCGATGCTTACCTTGATTTGCATTAACACGCAAATTATCAATCAAAAGACTATCCGTATTCAAAACTTAGAAGAAAAAAGACAGGAATTGATAGAGCAGAACGCGGAAATTCAACGCAGAATCGAAAGAGCGCAATCGGACGAAACTATCCGTGAATACGCGCAATCGCAAGGAATGATTTTAGGCGAATGATAATAGAATAATAAAAAACCCTCAAAGGCGGTGTTTTATTATCAAGCGTTTAGACGATAAACAATATTCCATATCCATTTTACGAAAGAGGTTATTTGCCGTTGTTTTGGCAATAACCTTTCTTTTTTGCTTTCTTTTCGCGCGTTTTTTTTACGTGCAGGTCATTTGGCAAGAAGAATTAAACTACAAAGCGCTCGACCAGTGGACACGGGAAATCCCCATCGTCGCTGAGCGCGGAAAAATCACCGATAGGAACGGTGTAGTGCTTGCGGATAACCGCACGGCGTACACCGTTTTTGCTCGCTCTAACGCCGTTGCGGACAAGACGAAAACGGCGGGGCTGTTGGCGCAAACGCTGGGTTTGGATTCTACGGCTCTGTATGAAAAAATGACCAAGAAAAAGGCGTCGGAAATAACGATTGCCAAACGGGTGAGTAAGGAAAAGGTACAAAACCTGTCCGCGCTTACGCTGGACGGTGTATATTATTCGCGGGACAATATCCGTTATTATCCCAAGTCGGACGCGCTTTGTCAGGTGATAGGTTTTACTTCCGTGGATAATACGGGTACGACGGGGATTGAAAAATACTACGAAAAATATTTAGCGGGTAAAAACGGCGAGTTGTTATACGAAACGGATTTGGTGGGTATTGATATCGAAGGGAGCGTGGCTACTTATCTACCCGCCGAGGACGGATACAATATAGAACTTACCATTGATTACGGGATACAGGAAATCGTGGAAAGCGCGCTGGAAAAAGTTTTTGCGACGTCCTCGCCCGTGTCGGCGGAATGTATCGTTTTGGACGTAAATAATTTTGAAATTTTGGCGTTGGCAAATTACCCGTCGTACAATCTCAACGAAGTACCCAGAGAGGATTTAAGCGCACTGAATAAACTTTCGCGCAACGCCTTGGTTTGCGATATTTACGAACCTGGTTCTACCTTCAAAATCATCACTTCGGCGATAAATTTAGAGGAATATTATCAAGGCAACCCCCGCGCGTATTCCCCGCAACGCATTTTTTCGAGTTCGCGAACGCGTTCGGTGGACGGTACGACGGTAAAATGTTGGAGCAACCACGCAAACGGAAAGCATTGCAACCAAACGCTTGCCGAGGCGTTGAACAATAGCTGTAACCCCTGTTTTACGGATATGGCGCTGTCTTTGGGTACGGACGCATTTTACAAATACCTTTCGGCGTTCGGGTTTGGCAAAAAAACGGGTATAGATTATGGTGGGGAGGCGTACGGGCTATTGTTACCGCAAACAGCGGTGCGGAATTGCGACCTTGCCCGTATCGGTTTCGGACAAACGGTGGCGGTGTCGGGTATACAGCTTGCCTGCGCCACCGCCTCGGCGATAAACGGCGGGTATTATTACCAACCGCATTTGGTAAAGCGCGTCTACGATAATTACGGGTATACCGTAGAGGAAGCGGAAAATAAACCGAAGGCGAGAACGGTAAGCGAAAAGACCTCTAAAATTTTAGCGGAAATGTTGGAGGGGGTTGTTCGGGACGGTAGCGGTAAAAAGGCGTTTATAGACGGCTATCGCGTCGGTGGCAAAACAGGTACGGCGCAAAAGTACGAGAACGGACGGATAGCCTCGGGAAAGTACGTTTCGTCGTTTATCGGGTTCTTTCCCGTCAACGCACCCAAATACCTCGCGCTCGTGATTGTAAACGAACCGCAAGGGGCGTATTACGGTTCGGTAGTCGCCGCGCCCGTCGCAGGCGAAATTTTTAACGGGATTATTTCCTTAAAAAACATACAACCGAGTTTTACGGAATAGAATATAATATCGAAGAAAACGGGTGGTGTTGATTATGCGGTTAGGCGTACTTTTAGAAGGGATAGAAAACGAACTTATTGGCGATGCGGATTGTGAAAACACGGAAATTGCCAAGCTAGCGTTCGATAGCAACGGCGTGTTTGCCGACAGTCTGTTTTTTTGTTTGCGGGGCGGTAGCGCGGACGGACACGCTTTCGCGAACGAGGCTGTGAAAAAAGGCGCGGTTGCGCTGGTCGTAGAACGCGTTTTGGATATCGATATACCGCAGGTACTCGTCAAGGATACCCGCAAAGCGCTTGCAATCCTCAGCGGGAATTTTTACGGTAACGCCTCGCGTCGCCTAAAGGTTATCGGTATTACTGGTACGAACGGGAAAACGACTACCGCGTATATGCTCGCCTCGATTTTGCGTTCGGCGGGCAAAAGCGTAGGGGTAATCGGTACGCTGGGTATTCGTTATAACGATAAGTATATTGCCTCTGAACTCACCACGCCCGACCCCGTTTTTTTACAGGAAATTTTAGCGAAAATGCGCTTAGACGGCGTGGAATTCGTTGTGATGGAAGTTTCCGCGCACGCGTTGTATTACCAAAAAGTCGAGGGCGTGCAATTTACCGCGTGCATTTTTACCAACTTCACGCAAGACCACTTGGACTTTTTTGAGAATATGCAAGCGTATAAACAAGCGAAAAGCGAGCTTTTTCGCTTAAACCGCTGTCCGCTTGCCGTGATAAACGGCGACGATAATACGGGTAGGGAATTTGGGAAAATGCGTGAAGAGAAACAGGGCAAAACGCTGTATTACGGTTTGCGCACGCCGTCCGACGCTTTTGCAATTATAACGGACGAAAGACTAAGCGGTATAGAATGCGTATTCAATATCAACGACGCAATCGCGCGCGCCTCGCTTTCGTTTACGGGCAGGCATAACGTCTACAACGCTTTGGGGGCAATGACTTGTGCCGTCGCGCTCGGTGTGGATATAGACGAGGGCGTAAAAGGTTTTACAGCGTTAAAAAGCGTAGACGGGCGGTTGGAAAAAATAGGCAAAATCAACGGTGCGGATATTTTCGTGGACTTTGCGCATACGCCCGACGGCTTGGAAAAATCCGTTTCAGCGTTAAAGGCACACGCGACGGGTCGGCTTATCTGCGTGTTCGGTTGCGGTGGCAACCGCGACAAAACCAAACGCGCGGTGATGGGCGAGACGGTAGCGAAAAAATGCGATTTTTCCGTTTTGACTTCGGATAATCCGCGCTACGAAGACCCGCTAGATATTATCGCGGAAATAGAAAAGGGTTACCGCCGTTTTTCGACGCGCTACGTGGTCGTGCCAGACAGAGCCAAAGCCATAGCCTACGCTGTGGATTATTTAACCCAAGGCGATATATTGCTGGTAGCGGGCAAGGGCGGGGAACGCTATCAGGAAATTATGGGTATAAAATACCCGTACTCCGACAATGATATTATAGAAAAAATAATAAAGGAAAAAGCAACGCTTTGATTATGTGGGCGTTGTAAGGTGTGAAATGAAAGGGTATTTACTTTCCGCGTTGACGGCGTTTGCGCTGTCGCTGGTTTTTTGTTTGGTGTTGATACCTATTTTAAGACGGTTAAAGGCAGGGCAAAATATATTAGTATACGTGAAAGAACACGCAAAAAAAAGCGGTACGCCGACAATGTGCGGGCTTGCGTTCATTCCGTCGGCGCTCATAGCCTCGGCTATCTTTATTCGCGAAATATCGCGTGCAACGCTCGTGACGGGGGTAATCGGACTTGCGTATATGACGGTCGGGCTTTTGGACGATTACTTAAAACGCAGGCACAAACAAAACCTCGGCTTAAAGGCTTGGCAAAAATTTTCCTTTCAAGCGATAATCGCGGTGCTTGCGGGGCTGTTTTGCTTGCGAAACCAACTTACCGTTTTATATTTGCCTTTTTTCGATATGCGCGTCAATTTAGGGTTTTGGTTCTTACCGCTCACCGTGTTTGTGTTTTTGGCGACGGTAAACGCCGTCAATTTAACGGACGGGTTAGACGGCTTGGCAGGGGGAACGAGCGTACCCTTCTTTTTGAGTTTGGGCGTTATCATTAGCTTGCAGGCGCAAGATAGCGGGCAAGCGGTGATTTGTTTCTGTACGGCGGGTGCGGTTGGCGCGTATTTGCTGTTTAACACTTACCCTGCGTCCGTGTTTATGGGCGATACGGGTTCGTTGGCGCTTGGTGGAATCGCCTCGTGCGTAGCTACGTTTACGGGCAACGCGCTGTATATCGTAATTTTGGGGATACCGTTCGTGTTATCCGTTTTATCCGTGGTGATACAGGTGGCGTATTTCAAAATCACGGGCGGGAAACGCGTGTTTTTAATGTCGCCTATCCATCATCATTTCCAAAAAAAAGGCTATTCCGAAAGCAAAATAGCCTACGCGTATTCGTTGATTAGCGCACTACTTGGCGCGGTATGTATTTGTGCATTGTTATAAAATTTAGGAGGGTTTTATGTTTCCGAAACGGCAACTGTTTTTGGTTTTAGGGCTTTCGCGCTCAGGACGGGCGTCCGCGGAATTTTTACTTTCGCGTAACGCGACTACTTATATTTACGACGATTTAACGAGCGAACGGGTGGAGCAAACGGCGAACGAGCTGGTAAAAAAAGGCGCGCGCAGGGTGAGTAAAGACCAGCTTTCTAAAATGAGCGACGCCTGCGACGCGTTGGTGTTAAGTCCCGGAATACCTATCGACCATCCGCTTGCGGTAGCATTCAAACGCAAGGGCAAAGCGGTGCTTGGCGAAACGGAACTCGCCGTGAGAAATATGCGTTGTCCGATTGTCGCGGTAACGGGTACGAACGGAAAAACCACCACAGTATCGTTAATTACGGAAACGCTTAAAAACGGCGGGTATAAAGCAAGTGCGTGTGGGAATATCGGGCAACCGATGACGGATTTTTGCGGTATGCAGGAAGAAGAGGTTGCCGTTGCGGAAATATCCAGCTTTCAACTGGAAACGCTCAATTCTATTTGCCCGCATATCGCGGTGGCGTTGAATATCAGCGAGGACCATCTCAACCGCCATTATAATATGGAAAATTATATTTTCCTCAAATCCAAGCTCTTCAAAAACTGTACCGAAACGGAATACGCGGTGCTTAACTACGACGATAGCGTTTTGCGCGGTTTTGCCGAAAGAACGAAAGCGCAAACGCTTTGGTTTTCGTTGCGCGAACGGGTGAACGGGGCATATTTTGAAAACGGCGCGCTTTGGTTTTTGGGCGAGAAAATTATGGACGCACGCGATTTATTCGCCGAGGGGGTACATAATATCCAAAACGCCTTAGCCACCGTTTGCGTCGCCAAAATTATGGGCGTAAAAACGGAAATTATCGCAAAATCTTTATCTGATTTTAAGGGAATAAAGCATAGATTGCAACGGGTTGGAGTAGCGAACGGCGTTACCTTTATCGACGATTCTAAGGGGACGAACGTCGACGCGACGATAAAAGCCGTGCAAGCAATGAAAGAAAATACAGTCCTTTTATTAGGCGGTAAAAATAAAGGCTACGATTACGCTCCGTTGTTTATTGCCTTGAAAAATTCCAAGGTAACGCACGCCGTTTTATACGGCGAGAACCGTTACGAGCTATTAAAAAGCGCGCGCGCAAACGGTTTTGAAAATATCACCGTTTGTGGTGTGTTCGAGTTCGCCGTAAAAGTGGCAACCTTAAAAGCGCAAAGCGGAGAAACCGTTTTACTCAGCCCTGCAAGCGCAAGTTTCGACGCGTTTGCAAGCTATGAAGAAAGGGGGGATAGATTTGTTGAAATCGTCAGCGCGCTGGGCGCGAAAAAGGACGCAACGGAAGAATTTGGCGGGGATAAAGAACAACCTGCCGAACGGGAAAACAACGGCGGTGGCGAAAGCGGTGGAAATAACGACGATTCGTTCGACGACGGGCTTGACGAACAACGGCAATCGGACGAGGACGAGTAAGCGAAAAGGCGCGTACGGCGATATTTCCATTTTAATTTTAACGGTGCTGTTGGCGGGGTTCGGCGTAATTGCGGTGTATTCCGCAAGCGGTTACGTCGCCAAAACGCAGTACGGTGATGAGTGGTATTTCGTAAAAAAGCAACTGCTGGGTTTTGTTTTAGGTTTCGTAGCTCTGTTTGCTTGCGGTAGGTTTGATTACACCAAACTCAAAGGCAAAAAAACGCGCTGGATTGCGCTTATTGCACCGATAATTTTGCTTGCCTTGGTGTTCGTGCCGGGCTTGGGCAAAACCAACTACGGCGCGACGCGGTGGATAGGGATAGGACCGATAACCTTGCAACCGTCTGAGCTTGCGAAATACGGTTTCGTGGTGTTTTCGTCGGCGTATATGTCGGAAAATATGTCGAAAATGCGTTCGTTCAAAGGTGTTTTACCCGTGTTGTTTGCGGGCGGGGCGATATGCCTTTTGATAATTTTAGAACCGAATATGTCCGTAACGATGTGCGTGGCGCTACTTATGCTTGCAATGCTTTTCTTGGGCGGTATGAAAATCAAACACTTTTTACTTATCTTCCTGCCCGCGCTACTTGCCGTACCGCTACTTATTATTGCTGAACCCTACCGTCTTTCCAGACTCAGCGCGTTTTTAGACCCGTGGGAATCGCCCAAAGGCGAGGGGTATCAGCTCATTCAGTCCCTTTACGCGCTCGGTAACGGCGGTTGGTTTGGAACGGGACTTTTCAAATCTCGGCAAAAATACCGTTTTTTGCCCTTTGCCGAAAGCGATTTCATTTTATCGATTATCGGCGAGGAATTAGGTTTTTTCGGTATTTTTTGTTTGTTTTTAGTTAGCGCGTTACTAATTTTTAGGGGAATAAAAACGGCGAAAGAGGCGGACGATTTCTTTTCGTTTTTACTCGCAAGCGGAATTACGCTCGTGTACGGAATCCAAACGGTAATCAACGCAATGGTCGTAAGCGGAAGTATACCGCCGACTGGACTTCCCTTACCGCTTATAAGTTCAGGGAATACCTCGCTCATTATTACGATGGGGTCTATGGGTATTTTGTACGCGGTATCCAAAAAGAACGCGAGGACGGCGCGCGGGAACGGTTGAAACGCCTTGAACAAATCCGAGAATTTTTTTCATACAATAAAACATAAGGAGTTTTATCGTATGGATAAGTATATTATTGACGGCGGCGAAAAGTTATACGGTAAAATAACCGCGCAAAGCGCGAAAAACACCGTTCTACCGCTTTTAGCCGCGTCCGTTTTAACGGACGAACAAGTAAAAATACGCGGAGTGCCGACGATAGCCGACGTGGAAAATATGATGCGGATTCTCAGCGAAGTGGGCTGTAAAATCCGTCGTCAAAAAGACTGCGCTATTATCGACAGCGCCAACGCAGTTTCTCACGAAATCCCGCCAAGGCTTACGAAGGAACTGCGTTCTTCCGTTTTTATGCTCGGTTCGGTCTTGACGCGGTTTCGTCGCGCGAAAATTTCCTACCCCGGCGGTTGCGATATAGGTCTTCGACCGATAGATTTGCATTTGGCGGGCTTGAAACGGTTGGGCGTGGAAATTATCGAAGAGGGCGGGTATATCGAGTGTAAAGCGGATAAACTGACGGGTGCGGAAATTTTATTAGACTTTCCAAGCGTTGGTGCGACGGAAAATATCATTCTTGCCGCGGTAAAAGCGCAGGGAATTACGGTAATTCGTAACGCCGCGAAAGAACCGGAAATTACCGATTTACAAAATTTTCTCAACGCGATGGGTGCGAAAGTGTACGGTGCGGGCGGGGGTACGATAGTGATTGAGGGCGTAAAACGCTTGCACGGCGTCGATTACACGCCTATCGGCGATAGGATAGAAGTGGGTACATACCTGATTGCAACCGCCTCTTGCGGTGGGGAAATCGAAACGAGTGGCGTTCCTGCGGAAAATATTGCCGCGCTTTTACATAAATTGCGTGAAAACGGTTGCAAAATATATACGAAAAATGATAAAATAATATTACGAAGTAGCGGTATGCTCAAATCCGTCGATTTGGTGGAAACGATGCCCTTTCCTGGATTTCCTACCGATATGCAGGCGCAATATTCCGCGTTGTGCGCTACGGCGCGCGGAACGACGCTGGTCGTGGAGAATTTATTCGAAACGCGTTATAAATACGCGGGCGAATTAAAACGAATGGGCGCAGACATAACCGTTCGGGGCAGAACGGCGGTTATTCGCGGTGTGGAAAAATTACATGGTGCGCGGATAACGGCGGGGGATTTGCGGGGCGGAGCGGCGCTCGTACTTGCGGGATTGAAAGCGGAAGGGAAAAGCGAAGTAATCGATTTGTCGCACATCGACAGGGGGTACGCCGATTTTGAGTATAAATTAAAAAAACTCGGTGCGAAAATCCGTCGCGTAAGGATATAAATTTACGGAATTGAAAAAACTACCAAAGAGGAAAGTTATGAAAAAAACTATTATCGTAATCGTATTGACGGCGCTCGTCTTTTTGTCCGCGGTAACGCTCGGTGTTTCGACGGTATACCGCGTAAACGAAGTGACGGTAGTTGCCTCTACGCTTTCAAACGAGGCGAAAACGGAAGCGGGGCAGTTGCAGGCGGAGCTTGACGAGGCGTATGAAAAGCAGAGCATTTTCACCGCGAAAAAAAGTATCGCGGAAGAAATCGTCGAACGATTTCCGTATTTTCGCATTACCGCCTTTGAAAAGGACTATCCCAACCGTTTGGTGATAAAAATCAGCGAGGATGAGGAAGTGTACGCGCTTCCTTGTCAAAACGAGGCGGACGGTTATTATATTTTAAGCGCGGACGGAACGGTGCTTAGCGTTCGCGGAGATTATAGCAACCGTTCGGATTCGACGGCGCAACGCAAGAATGTCTTAATTACGGGTTTGACGGTATCGGGCGAGAAGGGCGGAACGCTTTTGGGGGACGGAAGTTTTGCGTATACCCTTTCGTTTTGCCAAAAAGTCAACGACCTGCTTGGCGGGATTCAAAGCAATATAGAACGAAGTCGGAGGCCAAGCG
>JAZSPG010000113.1:0-24761 GCA_045537295.1 Candidatus Scatosoma sp.
ACGCTTTTTCCCGACCCCGATTCCCCCACGAGCGCAAGCGTTTTCCCCTCGTCCACCGCAAACGAAACGCCGTGCGTCGCCTTGATAACGCCCTTGCGGGTACGGAACGCGATATGCAAATTATTTACCTCTAACAGCATAGCCCCTCCTTATTATCTTCGTCTACTTTTAGGGTCGAGCGCGTCGCGTAAATTGTCCCCGATGATATTGATACAAATGGTCGCGAGCGATAAAAACAGCGCGGGGAACAGCCATTGCCACCAGTAATTTTGTATCACCGTACTGTTGTTACAGCCGTTTAGCATATTTCCCCAAGTCGGTTGCGGTTGTTGCACGCCGAACCCCAAATACGACAAGGACGCCTCGGTGAGTAGACACCCCGCAAAATCCAGCGTCATACTCACGAGAATGACGGAAACGATATTCGGCAGGATATGCTTAAAGGCAATCGCCCATTCCTTTACCCCGATAGCTTTTGCGGAAGTCACGAACTCTTTTTCGCGTTCAGCTAATACCTGCCCCCGTATCATACGCGCAAGCCCCGTCCAAGACAGCGCGCCTAAAATCAGCATAATAATAAAAATCCGCGTCCTTTCGCTAAGGTTGTAATACTTAATAATCTGTGAAAGTAACATCGCGAACGGCAAAAACGGAATGGACGCAAAAATTTCGGTAACGCGCATTAAAATTATATCCACAACACCACCAAAATACCCCGAAACACACCCCACGATTACCGCAATCACCGACGAGAGTATCACCGCCACCGCACCGATGGTCAGCGTCATCTTCCCGCCGTGCACGATACGCGTGAACAAATCCCTGCCCCGCGCGTCCGTACCCATAGGATAACCTTTCAGCCCCACGCTTTGCGTTAATTTCCCCTCGCCGTTTACGGTATAACTTTGCGCCGAACCGGCAAACGCCTTCGCCGTGTTCCCGTCCCTTTTCAAGTTACATTGTCCGTAGGCGTTATGCCCCCAGGCGTACGCGTTCCCCAAATTCGTCACTCCGACGAAATGCCTCGCGCCCCCGTCTATAAAGGTGAAATACTCGTTTTCCGCTAAGACGGGCAATTTGTTTTCGTCGTTTTCAAATACCCCCGACACCACCAAATCCCCGTCCTCTAAAAGCAAGGCGATACACTTATTACTCGCGGTAATTTGCGTTACCTTTTTACCTTCCAAAAACGCGTCCAACGACGCCTGCCCGCCCTTTTTCAAACTTACCGCCGAGGTAAACGCCCGTTCCCCGCCCGTAGAAATTCGCCCGTCTTTCAACAGCGCGATAGCGGTAGAATTTGTAAACGCAATTTGCGCCACCCCCGACAGCGAAGAAACCTCAGCCAAATTCCGCACCGCGTTCAAATTCCCCCAAAGCCACGCCCGACCGTCTTTACAAACGATTGCCGAAACCTGATACCCGCAAACAAGCCCGCTTACTTCATTTGGGTTAATCCCCGCACTCAATTCCGCGGGCATAGGCAGGGTGTTGATAACGTTTACAAACCCAAACTGCCCGCAACTGTTATCCCCCCAACCGACGATTTCGCCCGCAGTCGTTATCGCTAAAATATGGTCTTTCCCCGCCGACAAAAACGCCGTACCCTTCTTTACGGCTTGGGGTATTTGTTTATAATTCAACTTCAACAGCTTATCTTTGGCGTTTCCCCAAACGAACGGTTCGCCCGTTAGCGACAGCCCGACGGTAAACCCCGAAAAACCGTCGATTTGCGCCACGCCGTTCTTTAAGTTTTTGGGTACTTTCCGCAAAGTATACACGGGTGGAGCGTTTTGTTGCAACGCGTCGGTGTAGTTGATATCCATTTTGACAAACAACGGCGCGATAAACACGAACGCGAACAGGCAAACGAGCAAGACGAGCGCGCCCACCGCCGTTTTGCTTTCGAAAAACGCGCGCACCAAAAGCGCGCGGGGCGTTTCCGCGCGTTCCTCACCCTTATCCAAGCTTTCTAAACCTTGCGTTTTCCTACCCGTAAACGCGCGTTTCCCCCAAGTAAAAACCCTGTTCAACGCATACTTGGTATGCCGAAACGCTCTTTTTAACCAACTTTCTTTTTTCATCCTTTCTCCGTTACGCGTATACGCGGGTCAACCAACCCGTACGCAATATCCACGAGCAAATTGCCTATCAGCGCCAATAAAATATAAAACATTTGCATTGCCAAAGCGATTTCGTTATCGCTTGCCGTCAGCGCGTCGAAATACACCTTGCCGATACCGTTAATTCCAAAAATATTCTCTATCATAATCGAACCCGTAAACACGCCCGTCAGCCAACCGATTACGAGCGAAACGATAGGAATTAACGCATTCCGAAAGGCGTGCGAATACACCACCGTCCGTTCCTTTAACCCTTTTGCCCGTGCCGTTTTAATACAGTCAAGCGACAAAGAATCCACCATTGACGCGCGCACGTATCGCGTCATACCGCCAAGCGAACAAAAGGTCATTACGATTAACGGCAAAGCGAAATGATACAGTCTATCCAACACCGCGCGAAACCCCGTGTAGTCCTTACCCACCGACGACATACCCGAAACGGGAAACAAATCGAGTTTTACCGCAAACAGCCAAATAAACAAAATGGCAATGATAAAGGTGGGCATACTGTATCCGATTATCGTACCCATTTGCACGGCGGTATCCCGCCTGCTTCCACGCCTGCGCGCGCAAAAAATACCAAGCGGTATGGTAATGGCAAATGCCGTCGCCGTCGCCATCAAATTAAGGAATAAGGTATTGATAAGCGGTTCTTTCAAAACCTCTATAACGGGTTTGCCGTACGCAATCGAATTTCCCAAATTCCCCTGCAATAACCCGTTAAAACTACCGTCGTAAAAAGGCGCGAGCCCTATCCAGCGCAAATACCGTTTGATTAGTCCCCCGTCCAACCCAAACCGCCGTTGCCAGTACAAATACCGTTCGGCATAAATTAAATTTTTATTCCCCGCGATTTCCTGCATTGCCATATCCGCCGCCTTATCCACGGGCAAAAGGTTGTATACCAAATAGATAACGAAAGACAAAAGTAGCAACACGCCGAGCATATACGCAAGTCTTTTTAAGATATATTTGAGCATATTCAGTCTTGATACGCGGACAAAAAATCCGCCTCGTCCATTAAATAATTACTGCTGTAATTTTGGTACATATTTTGGTCAATCGTCCAGTAGAACGCTTGGTCGTATACCGCGCTCGTAAACCCCGTAGCAAAATTTACCGCGCCAAACCGCGCTTTCGTAAACCCATATGCTGGCATTTGCGCATATTCGCCGTACAACGCCGAAGTCATATCCCCCGTCGTGTAGGTGATATACGCTCCGATTTTCGCGCTCGCGTTGGGGTTATTTTGCCAAGAAGTTATCAATAAATCGGTGACGGGGTTGGGTTGCGTCCCCATCCAGTTAATCACGAGAGGCATATAATATTCCCCGTCCACCTTCACCGTTTTGTACTTGTTATCCGTAGACGCGAACGCCAAATTGTTATACGACCGCTCGTACCCCGTGAGCTTTTTATACCGTATCCCACCCCGCGCCTCGTTGTACGCGCTCCCGTCGGCGTTATACACCCAACCGCCGTCAATCAAGCTTTGTTTCGCCAAATCGATACTGTACTCGTACTTATTCAAATTTAGCCTGTCTTTCGTTGCAAGATAGGCAGACGAACCCACGTAATAGGGCGCGTCTACCACGCTCCCGTACCCGCCCGTAAAGGTTTGCGCGAACTCATTCCTGTCAATCGTGTGCATTACCGCGCGCCGAACGGACGCAAACTGTGTCGGCGAAAAATCGCAACGGAACGCAAGTTTTCCATACCCCGCCCTGTCGTAATGCGTTTCCTTGAACTTGATATTGTCCACGATAGACAGCACCGCTTTGGTTTCCTCTCCGCCCGTTACGCCCGCCAAAACGTCCACTCTGCCTTGGCGCAACTGGTCAAGCTGTGTTTCGGGTACGATTTTCGTATACGAAATGCGTTCTATCCCCGCATTCCCACGAATATCCCCTTTATACCGCGTATTGCGTTTGAGCGTCGCCGTCCGCGCGCTCGCGTCGTAGCTTTCGAGATAGTACGGACCGCTGTACGGAAACTTATCCGCGCTCGTTTCGTTCATATTCTCGGTAATTTTCGAGGCGTTTTCATACGAAGTAATACCGTTTTTTTGCGTTTTTTGGTAAAATTCTTTTTGAATATACGCACCCTGCCCGTCGTCTTTGATTTTATAATCGCCAAGATACAGCCTCGTCGGCTCAGGCGAGAACGCGCCGTAACGCAACGCGTAATAATAATCGGCGTATTCCTCTTTCACGGTCACCGAAAAGGTTTTATCGTTTATCAGCCGAACGCCCGAAAACACCACGGGTTCGCCTTCGCCCGTATAGCCGTGGAAATTTTCATACCCCACGAGCGCAAGCCCCGCCGAATCGCTCCCGCCCGCCTCGCGCATCACC
Source organism: Candidatus Scatosoma sp. (assembly GCA_045537295.1). GTDB lineage: Bacteria > Bacillota > Clostridia > Christensenellales > Borkfalkiaceae > Scatosoma. The sequence continues at coordinate 4,478 of JAZSPG010000113.1, forward strand.
GCGCTACTGCCTACCAAGGTCGCGACGAGATAGTTTTCAGCGGTAATCGGCTCGCCGTTTGAAAAGGTCAAACCGTCCGCAAGCGTTACGGTAAAGGTCAGTGTATTATCCTCGTTTTGCGTTTGGTCGTGCGAGGCGATAACCCGCTCGTCCGCCCAAGCAAACAATCCCTGTTTGTCCGTAACGACGGTAGCGTATCCGCTCGTCAAATTTTGAATATCCAAATCCCCCGCCCCGGGCGCAGACTTCCCGAACGACGCGTTGCGAAACAGCCCCGTCAACTCGGTATTGCTACCCAGCACCACGGCGTTTTCCCCGCTTACCACCCGTGCGCTGATAATCGCGTCCGCTACTTTCCAGTACGGGTTGGTTTGTAATTTATCGATTTTCGCGTTATACACGTCGTAGTACTGATTAGAATACAACGGTACTTCGGGCGCGAGCAAATTCCAACGTTTGATAAACAACCGCCACCACTCGTTATACACTTCGTCGGCGGTCGTATACTTTCCGACGGGCTTGGTGTTATACACCATTGCCATCGATAAAAAGTCCATACCCAGCTCGTAGCGCACGCCGTCCACCGTCGCGTACGCCACACCGTTTTCCTCTTCCACCATATCGATAGTCACTTTTTTACCGATTTCCGCGTAAACGGAACGAAAATCCTCGCGCGTTACGATATCCTCTAAAAACCCTTCCCCTCCCCGTTTTTTACAAGCGGAAAAAGGAACGCCAACCGCCGTCACCGCCGTTACCGCCAACAAAACCGATAATGTGTATTTAATATTTCTTTTCATATTCAAACCCCTTTCTTTATTACTATTTTGCACCGTGCAAAATTTTTTATACCGCAAAATACTTGACGAAAAACCGCAAATTGTGTTATACTTTATAAAACTGTATTCTCTATGAAAAACACGGGAAAAAGGAGTATATTATGAGCGAAAAACTTCGTATAGAAACCAAATGCGTACAAGGCGGTTACACGGCGAAAAACGGCGAACCCCGTCAAATCCCTATCGTGCAAAGCACGACTTTCAAATACGACACGAGCGAGGATATGGGCAAGCTCTTTGATTTAGAGGCAAGCGGGTATTTTTATTCGCGGTTGCAAAACCCCACCTGCGACACCGTCGCCCAAAAAATTTGCGAATTAGAGGGCGGTAGCTCGGCAATGCTACTCTCTTCTGGACAATCCGCGTCTTTTTTCTCTATCTTTAATATTGCGGGACAGGGCGACCATATCGTTTCCTCGTCCAACCTTTACGGCGGAACTTACAACCTTTTCGCCGTCACGATGAAACGAATGGGTATCGAATTTACCTTCGTTGACCCCGACTGCACGGAAGAAGAATTAAACTTAGCTTTCCGTCCGAACACCAAAGCGGTGTTCGGCGAAACGCTCGCCAACCCCGCGCTCACCGTTTTAGACATTGAAAAATTTGCCAAAGTTGCGCACGCGCACGGCGTACCTTTGATTATCGACAACACCTTCGCCACCCCCGTAAATTGCCGTCCTTTCGAGTTCGGTGCGGATATCGTTACGCATTCCACCACCAAATATATGGACGGACACGGCGTCGCGGTAGGCGGTTGCATCGTCGATTCGGGCAATTTCGACTGGCTTGCGCACGCCGATAAATTCCCTGGGCTTTGCACACCCGATAATAGTTACCACGGCATCACCTACGCCGAAAAATTCGGGCAGGGCGGAGCATATATCACCAAAGCGACGGCACAACTTATGCGTGACTTTGGCTGTACGCAATCCCCGCAAAGCGCGTTCTACCTCAATCTCGGCTTAGAAAGCTTACACGTAAGAATGGAACGCCATTGCTTGAACGGTAAAAAAGTAGCGGAATTTTTAGAAAGCCACGACAAGATTAGCTGGGTAAACAGCCCCGCTTTGCCGTCTAATAAATACTACGCTTTGGCGCAAAAATATATGCCGAACGGCACTTGCGGTGTGGTGAGTTTCGGTATAAAAGGCGGTAGAAAATCCGCTGAAAAGTTTATGAAATCGCTTAAACTTATCGCGATTGAAACGCACGTAGCGGACGCGCGGAGCTGTTGCTTGCACCCCGCCAACGCCACGCATAGACAAATGAGCGAAGAAGAACTTATCAAAGCGGGTATTCCAAGCGATTTAATCCGCCTTTCCTGCGGACTTGAAAATTACCAAGACCTAATCGACGATATCACGCAAGCGCTTGATACCTTATAAGGAGGTATTTTATGCCTATCAAAATTCCCAACGATTTGCCCGCGAGCAAAACCTTGCAAGAAGAGAATATCTTTATTATGACGGAAACCCGCGCCATTACGCAGGATATCCGACCTTTGCATATTCTCATTCTCAATTTAATGCCGAAAAAAATCGAAACGGAAACCCAGCTTGCACGGCTTTTGAGTAACACGCCCTTGCAGGTAGAACCCACCCTTATCCACACCAAATCCCACCAGTCGAAAAACGTCGCGGAGGAGCATTTGCTCGCCTTTTACAAAACTTTCGACGATATAAAAAGCGAAAATTTCGACGGTATGATTATCACAGGCGCACCCGTGGAACAAATGCCCTTTGAAGAAGTCGAATACTGGGACGAGCTTTGTCAAATTATGGAATGGAGCAAAACGCACGTGCATAGCACCTTGCATATCTGCTGGGCTTCGCAGGCGGGGCTTTACTATCATTTCGGGGTCCAAAAACGCGAATTACCCGAAAAAATCTTCGGCGTGTATCCGCATACCGTCGAACATAAATCCTCTATCCTATTCCGCGGTTTCGACGATACTTTTATGGTACCGCAATCCCGTCACACGACGGTAGAGCGCGCGGACATTGAAAAAATCCCGCAACTGAAAATTTTAGCCTCGTCCAAACGCGCGGGCGTATACGCGGTTGCGACGAACAAGGGCAGACAAATCTTTATCACGGGTCACTCGGAATACGACGCGGAAACCTTAAATAACGAATATATCCGCGACGTTTCGCAAGGCAAAGCGATTAAAATTCCCGAAAATTATTTTCCTGACGACGACCCTACCAAGCCCCCTATCGTTTCGTGGCGCGGACACGCGCACCTGCTTTTTAGCAACTGGCTGAATTATTTCGTATATCAAAGCACGCCTTACGATATAAAACAAGTTCAAGGAGAAAACGAAAAATGAAAAGAATACTCGGTATTAACTGTGACTGCGTAAACAGCGTAAACCCCGTAGACACCCTCAAAATTCTTAAAGACGTCGGTTTCGACTGCTTTTTCTCGGACACGGGAAATCTCGACCTTCCCACGATGACGGCGCTTAGAAACAAAGCGGATAAGTTAGGACTTAGCTACGAATTTGCACACGCGCCTTTTCGCGCGGTAAATAGTATGTGGGAAGAAACGGAAGAAACCCAGCCGTTTATGGACAGCATTAAATCCGCGTTGGACAACTCGGAAAAAGCGGGAGTTCCGAAAATTATTTTACACGCTTCGAGCAAATGGAATCCCCCTCCTATGACGGACGCAGGCTTTGCGCGCTACGACGAATTAGTAGAGTACGCTGAAAAGAGAAAGGTGGGTATGGCGATTGAAAACCTGCGTATTTTCGATTACTATTACGCGCTTATCGAGCGTTACAAAGGCAATAAATACGTAAGCTTTTGCTACGATAACGGCCACGAACACTGTTGCACGCCCGAGATAGACAATATCCAAATTTTCGCAGGCAATATCTCCTGCACGCACTTGCACGATAACTTGGGTAAGTTAGACAACTACCTCACGGTAGACGGCGACCTGCACTTGTTGCCATTCGACGGTAATTTCAACTTCGAACAAATGATACGCCGTATGGACAAGGCAAATTACACGGGCCCGTTAGTTTTGGAAGTAGGCAACACCTGGCACCCTTCCTACTTAAAACTTACCCCTGAAGAATTTATCACCACTTGTTACGAACGCGTAAAGAAAATTTCTGAAATGTAACCCCGAACGCAAAAACAGCCGTTGCTTTATCGCAACGGCTGTTTTATTTTTGCCTTATTTGATTAAATCCTTTATCACTTCGCCCGCTATTAGCAAGCCCGCCACCGACGGCACGAACGCAATACTGCTCGGCGTTACTTTCACGCCCCGTTCCTCATCTTCTAAAACGCCCGCGCTCTTTGACGGTAATTCCTTCGAATACACCACTTTCACGCGTTCGATTCCTCGTTTTTTAAGCTCTTTCCGCATCACGCGCGCCAACGGGCAAACGCTCGTGTTCGCAATATCCGCCACTTCAAACGCCGTCGCGTTTAGCTTGTTCCCCGCTCCCATCGCCGAAATAATCTTCACGCCGTGTTCCTCGGCTTTTTGAATGAGCGCGATTTTTCCGCTCACCGTATCGATAGCGTCCACGATATAATCATAGTCCGCAAAATCAAACGCGTCCGCGGTTTCGGGCAAGAAAAAGGTATTGTATACCCGCACCGTACAGTCTGGATTTATATCCGCCACACGCGCCTTGGCAACTTCCGTTTTATACTTTCCCACCGTCGATTGCAACGCGAGAATTTGCCGATTGATATTGCTGAGCGAAATCACGTCTTTATCCACCAAATCCAGCGCGCCCACACCGCTACGGGCAAGCGCCTCGACAACGTACCCGCCGACGCCCCCAAGCCCGAACACCGCCACGCGCGCGTTCTTTAATTTTTCCATCGCGTTATCGCCTATCAGCAACGCCGTTCTTGAAAACATATTTTTCTCCTTTTAAGGCAGTTCAACGCATACCTGCCCCCACTCTTTTACTTCCACGCGCTTGGACAAACGCGGTTGTTTTTGAACCAATCGGTGTCTTTGAAAAGCGTCGCGTTGTTCGAACAGCGTACCTTCACCCCGCCGTCTTTTGACGTAATTACGATATTCCCGTTCAACGGCGCAAACCCGTCCTCGTTATCCGCGACGATAGTCGTGACGTACACTTGTTTCGTATACGGTGCAACGCGGTTGACAAAGTCTTGGGTAGGGAATTGATTCGCCACGTCCTTGGTATACTCGTCACTACCGCAACAACAGCACACGCACACGATTTCGGGCTGAATAATTTCCAAAAGCGCGGAAGTCGAGGAAGTTTTACTGCCGTGATGCCCCGCCTTGAACAGCTTGCACTTAGGCAAAGTATTGCTTTCAATCAACGAACTTTCGCCGTCCTTTTCCAAATCGCCCGTGAATAAGTAGTTGTTCGTTCCGTCCTCTAACAGCATACAAACGGAATAATCGTTCTCATCCTCCGTGCGTTCCTCGTAAAACTTTTGATACAAGAAATTCATTGTAACCTTTTCCGAAAGCGCGTAACTTCTTTGCGCCCCGCTTTCGTTATTCCAACAATCCAGCGCCGTATAATGCTTTGCGCCAAGCAACACTTCCGCGTCGCGTTCCTCGCAATAGCGTTCGTAAATTTGCGTATCCTTATCCGTCAACGGAAAATCGATAATCGTTTTACACTCAAAACTGTCGAAAATCCCAGGATACGTTTTCGTACCAACAAACCCTGAAATATGGTCTTGGTCGGCGTGTGTCACAATCACGTATTCCAAAACCCCGTCCGTGCAATACTCGTTAATATACGGTACGAGCGTACCCGCGGACGCTTGGATAGACCCCGCGTCGATTAACACTTCGGTATCGCCCACTTTAATCAGCGTGCAATCCCCCGTGTACTCGTTGCCGAGCATCAAGAAATGAATACTCAAATCGCTAGTCTTAATTTCGGTAATATCCTGCGCGGTAAACGCCCCGCCTACGCTCTCCGTTTCCTCTCTTTCCTCTTTATTAAAAATACCGTCTAAAAAGGGAATACGAATAACGCCTTGGGTATGCAGAACACAACAGCCCGCAATCGCAACCACTAACAAAACCACGATAACGGTAATTATCGGGTGTTTTCTCGCGAACTTTTTCGCTTTTGCTTTTGTTTTTGTTTTTACTTTTGTTTTTGCTTTTACCTTTCTTTTCTCTTTCTTCTCTGCCATACTCGTCCTAATTTTTGCAAAAACCGCCGTCGTTTTATATCGCGACGGCGGTTTTGCCATTTTATTTCATCCAATTAAATTGCGTAAACACCGTTACATCGATTCGTGAATAGTTCTCGAAATAACGTCGTCTTGTTGTTCCTTGGTAAGTTTAATGAAATTCACCGCATATCCCGATACACGAATGGTAAGTTGGGGATATTTTTCAGGATGCGCTTGCGCGTCCAAAAGCGTTTCGCGGTTGAACACGTTCACGTTAAGGTGGAAACCGCTATCGCCAACGTAGCCGTCCAACATATTTACAAGATTATCAACTCTGGTAGACATAATTAAATTCTCCTTATATTTTTATTTTATGCGAATACTTCGCGTTTGTGCATTGTCTTACTTACCGTAATTAGTCCTCTTTACCGAGGGATTGCGGGGTAATCGAGAAGGTGTTGGAAATACCGTCTCTCGAATAATCGTAAGGCAACTTTGCAACCGATTCAAGCGATGCCAACGCACCGTTGCTATCTCTGCCGTGCATAGGATTTGCACCAGGCGCAAGGGGCGTACCCGAACGTCTGCCGTCAGGCGTATTCCCCGTCTTCTTACCGTAAACGACGTTGGAAGTAATCGTCAAGATAGAAGTGGTAGGCACGCTGTCACGGTAGGTGTAGTGGCTCTTAACCTTCTTCATAAACGTCTTCAAAATCCAAACGGCAATTTCGTCCGCTCTGTCGTCGTTGTTACCGTACTTAGGATAATCGCCTTCAATGCGGTAATCTACTACGATACCGTCCTCGTTACGAACGGGGTAAACCTTCGCGTACTTGATAGCGGAAAGCGAGTCAGCCGCACAGGAAAGCCCTGCGATACCCGTAGCGAAGAAACGACGGACTTTGGTGTCGTGCAAAGCCATCTCCAACGCTTCGTAGCTGTACTTGTCGTGCATATAGTGAATAAGGTTAAGCGTATTCACGTACAAATCCGCAAGCCAAGTCATCATATTGTCAAACTTCGCGATAACTTCTTCGTAGTTGAGCGCGTCGTCGCCAAAAATAGGCATAAACTCAGGGGAAACCTGCATGGGCTTGCCCGTAACTTTATCCTTCATAAGCTCGTCTTTACCGCCGTTAATCGCGTACAACAAGCACTTCGCAAGGTTTGCTCTCGCACCGAAGAACTGCATATCTTTACCGACTCTCATACAGCTAACGCAACAAGCAATCGCGTAGTCGTCGCCCATTTCGGGACGCATCAAGTCGTCGCTTTCATATTGAATGGAAGAGGTACGAATGGAAATATCCGCACAGAATCTCTTGAATTCCAACGGCAATTTCTTCGACCAAAGTACCGTGAGGTTAGGCTCGGGAGCAGGTCCGAGGTTGTCAAGCGTATGCAAGATACGGAAAGACGTTTTGGTAACAAGCGAACGCCCGTCCACGCCCATACCGCCGATAGCTTCGGTAACCCAGGTAGGGTCGCCCGAGAACAGCTCGTTGTATTCTTTCGTTCTCATAAACTTCACGATACGAAGTTTCATAACGAAATGGTCGATAAATTCCTGAGCCTCTTCTTCCGTGATAATACCTTTATCCAAATCGCGTTGAATATAGATATCAAGGAAGGTGGTGTTTCTACCGATAGACATAGCCGCGCCGTTTTGGTCTTTGACAGCCGCAAGATACCCAAAGTACAACGCTTGGATAGCCTGTTGCGCCGTTTCCGCGGGTTTGGAAATATCACAACCGTAGATACTAGCCATTTGCTTCAAGGCCTTCAAGGCTTTGATTTGGTCAGCCACTTCTTCGCGGTTTCTAACCTTTTCAGGCGTCATATCGCCGTTCATCGCAAGCTTGTCTTCCTCTTTCTTTCTAATGAGGTAATCCACACCGTAAAGCGCAACTCTACGATAGTCGCCAATAATTCTACCGCGACCGTACGCATCGGGCAAACCCGTCAAAATGTGCGCCGAACGCGCCGCTCTCATTTCAGGCGTATACACGTCGAACACACCTTCGTTGTGCGTCTTGCGGTATTTGGTAAAGATTTCCTTTACGTTTTCGTCCAATTTATAACCGTACATTTCCAAAGCGCCTTCGGACATACGGATACCGCCGAACGGTTGCAACGCGCGCTTAAACGGTTCGTCCGTTTGTAAACCTACGATTTTTTCGAGGTTCTTATCCAAATAACCCGCGCCGTGCGAGGTAAGCGTGGAAACGATTTTTGTATCCGCATTCAAAACACCGCCGTTCGCCAATTCTTTCTTGGTCAAATCGCAAACGATTTCCCAAAGTTTTTTCGTTGCCTCCGTTGCGGGCGCGAGGAAACTTGCATCCCCTTCATAAGGCGTATAGTTACGCTGAATGAAATCGCGTACGTTTACTTCGTCGTCGCACCATTTACCGGGAACGAATCCTTCCCAACCTTTGTATTGCATCATATCAGTACTCCTAAAAAATAATTTTTTTCTTTTTTTATTTCAAACTCGCGTCCCTTTTCCAAGACGCAAAATTTTTGCCGTAATTATGAAAAACCGTGATTATTTAGCCTTTTTACGTTCTTGGATTTTCGCGTCCAGCCAAATCTCTAAAATTTCTTCGGGTTGAAAACCGGCGCAACGCGCGAATATTTCCCCGTCCTCTAAAAGCAAAATGGTAGGTACACGGGTTATATCCCATTCTTCCATCAAAGCCGTCGTCGAGTAGTCCGCCTCTATATGCACGAGCTTGATATCCTCGCGCTCAGCAATCAGTCTATCTAAGATAGGCATCAGCGTCAAGCAGTTCGCGCAGGATTCCCCGCTCACTTCCACACAGCAAAGTCCTTTGAGTTTTTCTTTTAACTCCTCAGTCATAGTTTTCTCCATACAAAATGCGTTTCGCGTTTTGCACGCGTTCTTTCTTAGGCGCTTCCACGTCCTTTAACGGATAGTCCATACCCAGTTTTTCGTACTTGACGACGCCCAAGGTATGATAGGGTAAGACTTCCACCTTTTCCACCGTCTTTAAGCTATCCAAAAACGCCCTCGTCCGTTTCAAATCCTCGTCGTTGTCGGTAATATCGGGAACGAGTACCTGCCGTATCCACATAGCTTTATTATTATCGCTTAAAAACCTCGCGAACGCCAAAGTATTTTCGTTGCTTTTTCCCGTCAGCTTTTTACAAGCCGTATCGTCGATATGCTTAATATCCAGCAAAACCAAATCGGTTACCGCCAGCAATTTTTTATGCTTTTCAAGGCTTTGTTCGTTGTCTTGCCGAAAGGTTATCCCCGAGGTATCCACGCAGGTATGCACCCCTCTCGCCTTCAAATACGCAAAAAGCTCGGTAACGAACTCGATTTGTAGCAACGGCTCTCCGCCCGAAACGGTAATCCCGCCCTTATCGCCGAAATATTTCTTATACCGCAAAACGCGGTTGGCGACGTCCTCCACGGTATATTCCTCACCGCCCGCCGACCAAGTATCTGGGTTATGGCAGTACAAACACCGCAAGGGACAGCCCTGTAAAAACACGACGAAACGAATCCCCGGTCCGTCCACCGTACCGAAGGATTCGAAAGAATGTATACGACCCGTCATAGTTCTTCCCTCCTCACGTGCAACGGCGACGTTTCCCTGAAAAAAGGCGACACGCGTATTTCGCGCGACGCCCCTTTGTCTCACAAAACCATTATAACAGGCGTAGCGGAAATTGTCAAGCCTTTGCGGGTACTTTTCCCCGACAAATTTTTCCTTTTGCGTACAGGTTTATATATTTATATATAAACGCCTATATTTATTATAAACCAAAAATAAAGAAATTTCAATAGTTTTGAAGTACATTTTTCAATAAATTTTATAAATTTTGCAATAAATACCCTCTACCCTTTCATTTCCCGCATTTACGATTTGAAAATAAAAATTTTCCTACCCAAATAATTAAAAATCAGCACGAAACAGGTCGTCACCGCTTTTGCAAACCACTTTTTCCAAGCCGTCCCCAAAAGCGCGGTTTTGCCGAATAAGCATATCTCAGGCAACACCGCTACCAAGCTCACCACGCCGATTTCGGTGAGCGCAAGCCCTATGACGCCGATAAGCGTAAACAGCGCGAAGGATTTTTTGCTTTTCGCCTCGTCGGCGTTTTTTACCTCGCGAAACACGAACCGCACCGAAAGCGTCCAGTTTATTATCAGCCCCACGCAAAACCCTATCGCCGTCGAAAATACCAACGCAAGCGTTTGCCAAACGACTGTTTCCACGGGCAACAGCGCAGGGAATATAAAGGCGTCGAACAGCCAAAAGGTAAAATAGTCGACGAGGGTTGCCGTCCCCCCGACGAATAAAAACCGTATAAATTCCGCTATCAGTTGTTTTTTCGTTTGTCTGCTCATTTCCGCTTATTCCTTGCCTTTACGGTTATAGTATATCACGAACGCCGTAATAAGTCAACCGCCTCGCCCCTATCTTTCAACGCGTACTTGGGTGGGGTATTTTCCGTATAAACCCCGTTCAACGCATACCTGCCCCCGTCAAATCATCAAAAACTCCCCGTAAAATTACGGGGAGTTTTTTTAATTTTTACGCTTTGACTGCGTCGTCCGCGGTATCGTCCGCTACTTCCGTAGCCGAACTTTCCGCTTTATATCCGCCGATATATTGAGGCGAAACGCTCTTATACGCTTTTGTACCCGTACCTGCGGGGATAAGCTTACCGATAATTACGTTTTCTTTCAAGCCGACGAGATAGTCGCGCTTGGTGCGGATAGCCGCTTCCGTAAGCACTCTCGACGTTTCTTGGAAGGACGCCGCCGACAAGAACGAATCAGTAGCAAGCGCCGCCTTAGTGATACCCAACAGCACACGCTTTGCAAGTGCGGGTCTACCGCCGTTTGCCATCGCCTTCGCGCTCTCGTCTTGGAAGGTAACCATATCCACGAGTTCACCGGGCAACAAGTTGGTATCACCCGCATTCTCTACGCGTACCTTCTTCAACATCTGACGCACGATAATTTCAACGTGTTTATCGTTGATTTCAACGCCTTGCGAGCGGTATACGGACTGTACCTGTTCAAGAATATAGTCCTGCACACCCTTAACGCCTTGTACGCGGAGAATATCCTGAGGATATACGCTACCAGCGTTGAGGAGCTTACCGGGTTCAACCTTTTCGCCGTCTTTCACCTTGATTTCCGCGTTGAACGGCAGAGTGTATTCTTTCTTCACCTCACCCGTTTGCTCGTCGCAAATCTTGATATGCTTCGAACCGTCGGAATCGTCGATAGAGATAACGCCGTCCACTTCGCAAACGGTTGCACAGCCCTTGGGTTTTCTAACTTCAAACAATTCTTCGACACGGGGCAAACCTTGCGTGATATCCCCCGTCGCCGCGATACCGCCCGTGTGGAAGGTACGCATTGTAAGCTGAGTACCGGGTTCACCGATAGACTGCGCCGCAATCGTACCGACAGCCTCGCCCACTTGTACGGGCAGGGTGGTCGCCATATTCTTACCGTAGCACTTCGCGCAAACGCCGAATCTCGACGAACAACCGAAGATGCTACGAATCGCCACTTCTTCTAAGCCAGCCGAAACCACCGCGTCCGCTTCCTTTTCGTCAATGAACTGGTTGGTCGCCACGATAACCTCGCCCGTTGCGGGGTTGATAATATCCTCCGCCGCGAATCTACCCAAAATTCTCGAACGCAAGCCCTCGATTTCCTTGCCGACCGTATCGTAGATTGCGCGTACTTTCATGCCTTGCGGTTTTCTACCCGCGCAACAATCGTCCTCACGAACGATAATTTCGTGCGAAACGTCTACCAAACGACGCGTCAAGTAACCCGAGTCCGCCGTCTTTAACGCGGTATCCGTCAAACCTTTACGGCCACCGTGCGAGGAAATGAAGTATTCCAAAACGGACAAGCCGTTTCTAAAGCACGATTTAACGGGAACTTCAATCTTTTTACCTTGCGGGTTAACCATTAGACCACGCATACCTGCAAGCTGTTTGATTTGGTCGATGGAACCACGCGCACCCGAATCCGCCATCATCCAGATAGGATTAAACTTATCCGCTTCGCCTTGCGCTTTCAAAAGGTTTGCCACCTTTTCCGTTGCCGAATCCCATTGCGCGATAACTGCGCTGTAGCGTTCTTCTTCGTTTAACAAACCACGCGCGTATTTCTTCGCGATTTTGCCGACTTCCTGTTCGGCATTTTCGATAATCGCTTGCTTTTCGGGCGGAATTTTCATATCGAATACCGAAGTCGTCAACGCCGCAAGCGTGGAATATCTATACCCTCTTTCCTTCATTGCGTCCAGCACATACGCAGCCTTGGGCGCTTTACCCGTTCTAAACGCAGCCTCAACGATACGCGAAAGATGCTTTTTACCAATCGCGCGAGCCTTACCGATAAATTCGGTGTCGAGTTCTAAACGCAAATACGACTCAGGCGTGTTACGCTTAACAAATCCCAAATCCTGCGGTAAACCCTCGTTGTAAATCAAACGCCCAATCGTCGTCTTGATAACACCCGAAACTTCCAACTTACCCGTTTTCTCGTTACGGCGCACTTCCGCATATTTGACGGGCGTTTCGCCTTCCTTGTTTTCTACGGGACAACGGTAGCAACCGTTTTCGTCGAAAGGCAGGTCCTTAAACATACCTTCGGGCAATTCCACCACGCGTTTAAGATACATTTCGTCCTGTTCGTGCGCGACCTTGTTTTGATACGCCAAAATCGCTTCGTTTTCCGACGCATAGGTAGGCGCAACGTACACCTCGCCGTCCGCCGAAGGACGACCCTGTTCGTCGTAAGTTTTACCCTCTTCGCAACGCTTAATCGTAAGATAGTACGCACCGATAATCATATCTTGCGTAGGGGACATAACCGATTTACCGTCGGCAAGCTTCAAGATATTGTTTGCCGAAAGCATCAAAAATCTCGCTTCCGCCTGCGCCTCGACGCTCAGGGGAAGGTGTACAGCCATTTGGTCGCCGTCGAAGTCGGCGTTGAACGGTCCGCAAACAAGGGGCGAAATTTTAATCGCACGACCTTCAATCAATACGGGTTCGAACGCTTGGATAGACAAACGGTGCAGGGTAGGTGCACGGTTCAAAAGTACAGGGTGGTCTTTAATAACGTCCTCTAAAACGTTCCAAACCATATCCTTCGTCGCCTTTTCCACGGCGCGCTTTGCCGTTTTGATGTTATGGCATTGCCCGCTTTCCACAAGACGTTTCATAATAAACGGCTTGAACAGCTCGATAGCCATTTCCTTAGGCAAACCGCATTGATAAATTTTAAGCTCAGGCCCAACGACGATAACCGAACGACCCGAATAGTCTACACGCTTACCAAGCAAGTTTTGACGGAAACGACCTTGCTTACCGCGGAGCATTGCGGACAAGGATTTCAAATCACGGTTAGACGGACCGCTAAGCGCCTTACCGCGTCTGCCGTTGTCAATCAACGCGTCCACCGCCTCTTGCAACATACGCTTTTCGTTCTTGATAATCATATCGGGCGCGCCGATTTCCATCATCTTCTTCAAGCGGTTATTTCTGTTGATAACGCGACGGTACAAATCGTTCAAGTCGGAAGTAGCAAATCTACCGCCGTCCAACTGTACCATAGGACGAATATCGGGAGGAATTACGGGAAGTACCGTCAAAATCATCCATTCGGGGCGGTTACCGCTCTTTCTGAACGATTCGATAACCTCCAAACGCTTAATCGCCTTAATGGCTTTTTGACCAGGGCCTTTCGCGCTGTTTTGACCTTCTTCCAACGCCTTTTTGCAAGCCTCGCTTTCCGCGTCCAAATCCACCGCCATCAAAAGTTCGCGAATGGATTCCGCACCCATACCCACTTTCAAGCCCGTCACGGACGAATCGCCGTAGCGTTCTTCGATATCGCGAAGTTGTTTGTCGGTAATTACCTGCTTGTATTCAAGTTCTTCGACGCTACCGGGGTTGAGCACCACGTAAGACGCGAAATAAATAACCTGTTCCAACTGTTTCGGTCCCATATTCAAGAGCAAACCGATTTTAGAGGGAACGCCCTTGAAATACCAAATATGCGAAACGGGTGCTGCGAGTTCGATATGCCCCATTCTTTCACGGCGCACTTTCGAACGGGTAATTTCTACCCCGCACTTTTCACATACGTGACCTTTATATTTTACTCTTTTATATTTACCGCAATGGCATTCCCAGTCCTTCATCGGTCCAAAAATCTTTTCGCAGAAAAGACCGTCCTTTTCGGGTTTTTGCGTGCGGTAGTTAATGGTTTCGGGCTTGGTTACCTCGCCGTAAGACCATTCTCTAACTTTCTCGGGAGATGCGATGCTAATTTGAATAGAATTGAAATCGTTTAATTCGTACATAATTTTATCTCCTTATTCCTCGTCGTCCTCGTCGTCGAACAATTTGCCGAACCCAAAATCGTCGTCGTCAATATCGTCCTCAAACCCGTCGTCGTCGCTATCGTCCGCGCTGTTGAACCCGTCCTCGTCGTCCTCGTCGTCTTCAAAGAGCGATTTGACTTCGAAATCGTCGTCCTCGTCGTCCTCGTCGTCCACGCTGAAATCGATTTCTTCGAGTTCTTCGGCCTTCAAGCTGTCGCGACGGCTTGCCTCTGCGTCGAAGAGTTCCTCTTCTTCCTCAAACTCACGAATAACGAGTTCGTCGCCCGATTCGGTAAGCACCTTAACGTCGAGCGCCAAGCTTTGCAATTCTTTGAGCAATACCTTAAACGCTTCGGGAATACCAGGTTCGGAAATATTTTCACCACGCACGATAGATTCGTAAGTCTTTACACGCCCTACGACGTCGTCCGATTTCACGGTAAGAATTTCTTGCAAGATGTGCGCCGCGCCGTAAGCTTCCAGCGCCCAAACTTCCATTTCACCAAAACGCTGACCGCCGAACTGCGCTTTACCGCCGAGAGGCTGTTGCGTTACGAGCGAATAAGGCCCGATAGCACGCGCGTGAATCTTATCGTCAACGAGGTGGATAAGCTTAATCATATATTGCACACCGATGGTGACGCGGTTTTCAAACGCTTCACCCGTTCTGCCGTCGAATACTTGGAACTTACCGTCTACGTTTCCGTCGGGGTTGAGCAGGTTGTTCTCACGGAACATACTCTCTAAATCTTTCTCCGTCGCACCGTCGAATACGGGGGTAGCAATCTTCCAACCAAGCTGTTTACATACGTAGCCGAGGTGGACTTCCAAAACCTGACCGATATTCATACGCGAAGGAACGCCGAGGGGGTTGAGCAAGATTTGTAACGGCGTACCGTCTGCAAGGAAAGGCATATCCGCTTGCGAAAGCACGCGAGAAATAACGCCCTTGTTACCGTGACGACCCGCCATCTTGTCGCCCACTTGAATTTTACGCTTTTGCGCGATATATACGCGCACGAGCTTGTTCACGCCCGGCTCTAATTCGTCTTTATTCTCTCTCGTAAACACCTTCACGTCTACGACGACACCGCCCTCACCGTGCGGTACTTTCAAAGAGGTATCGCGCACTTCTCTCGACTTCTCGCCGAAAATCGCGCGGAGCAATCTTTCTTCGGGCGTAAGTTCTGCCTCGCCCTTAGGGGAAACCTTACCGACGAGAATATCGCCACTACCGATTTCCGCACCGATACGGATAATACCGTCCTCGTCCAAATCTTTCAGCGCGTCGTCGCCCACGTTGGGAATATCGCGCGTGATTTCTTCAGGACCGAGCTTGGTATCTCTCGCTTCCGTTTCGTATTCTTCAATGTGAATGGAAGTGAATACGTCGTTTTGTACGAGTTTTTCGGAAATAAGGATAGCGTCTTCGTAGTTATATCCTTCCCATTCCATATAGCCGATTAAAATATTTTTACCAAGCGCAAGTTCGCCGTTGTTGGTCGAAGGACCGTCGGCAATAATCTCGCCCTTGAACACTCTGTCGCCCGTCGCAACGATAGGCTTTTGGTTCAAGCAAGTACCTGCGTTCGAGCGCTCAAACTTCTTCAAGGGATATTCGCGTACCGTGCCGTCGTCCTCTTTAATCTTAATCATATTCGACGCACACGAAACGACGACGCCCGCTTCTTTCGCGGTAACGATAACACCCGAATACTTCGCAATATCGCCCTCGATACCCGTCGCAACGATAGCCGATTCCGTTTTCAAAAGAGGCACGGCTTGACGTTGCATGTTCGAACCCATCAACGCACGGTTGGTATCGTCGTTTTCAAGGAACGGAATAAGCGCCGCAGCAACCGAAACGAGCTGTTTGGGCGAAACGTCCATATAGTCCATCTTTTCGCGAGGCATTTCGGTAATGTCGTCTTGATAACGGCAACCTACGCGCTCGTTCACGAATTTACCCTCTTCGTCGAGGGGTTCGTTCGCCTGCGCAACGATATACTTATCTTCTTCGTCCGCCGTCAAATAATCCACGTGCGTGGTAACGATACCCGTTTCCTTGTCTACGCGTCTGTACGGGCTCATAATAAAGCCGTACTCGTTGACTTTTGCAAAAGTAGCAAGCGAGGTAATCA
Source organism: Candidatus Scatosoma sp. (assembly GCA_045537295.1). GTDB lineage: Bacteria > Bacillota > Clostridia > Christensenellales > Borkfalkiaceae > Scatosoma. The sequence continues at coordinate 21,007 of JAZSPG010000113.1, forward strand.
AACCGATATTTTGACCTTCTGGCGTTTCGATAGGACACATACGCCCGTAATGCGTATGGTGAATGTCACGCACTTCAAAGGTTGCTCTATCTCTATTCAAACCGCCAGGGCCGAGCGCGGAAAGTTTACGCTTGTGCGTAAGTTCTGCAATCGGGTTGGTTTGGTCCATAAATTGCGATAACTGCGACGAACCGAAGAACTCGCGGATTACCGCCGATACGGGACGGATATTGATGAGCGCAGACGGCGTAATTTCCATCGGGTCTTGCGTCGCCATTCTCTCTTTAATCAATCTTTCCAAACGCGCAATACCCACGCGGAGTTGGTTTTGGAGCAATTCGCCCACCGAACGCACACGGCGGTTGCCGAGGTGGTCGATATTGTCAATCGTACCGATACCGTACTTCAAATCGAGGTTGGTCGAAATGGAGGCAACGATATCGTCCACCGTGATGTGCTTGTGGCACAGCTTGTCTATAAGCGGACGAATTTCTTTCTTTTGTTCTTTGGTGGGAACGGGGTGTTCGCTTTGCAAAATCTCGTGGAAAAGCTTACAAGCCGAAACGAACTTGCGTCTATTGTCGCAACGCTTGTCACGGTTTTTCTTTTCCTCGGGCTTTTCGTCGGGTTCTTCCGCCTTTTCCACCGTGTAATATAACGCGTTGATGTCGTCGGTGTACTTGTCCGCAACTTCCTCTACGCTCAGCGCCTTACATTCCTCAGCGATAAGTTTGGAGAATTTATAGTTGGGATAGAACACGGTAGGCAACAGACCGAAATCTTTTGCGCGTACCTGTACGGGAATATCGGAAATTTCCGCAAAATCAACCGTGTTGTTCGCGATAATCTTATGACGGATTTCGCCTTCTTCGGCGTCGTCCACCAACACGAACACTTCGTTAATACCGCAGTTTTGAATTTCTTTTGCTTGCTTTTCGGAAACCTTTTCACCCTCGGTTACGATAACTTCGCCCGTTTCGGGGTTAACGATGGTGTCCGCAATACGACAACCGGGCAAACGATAGGACAAATTCAGCTTTTTATTATACTTGTATCTGCCCACTTTCGCGATATCGTAGCGACGGGGGTCGAAGAACAAGTTAAATAAGTGCGCACGAACGGAATCTTCCGTAGGCGCTTCGCCGGGACGCAAACGACGGTACAGCTCGTACAAGCCGTCCGATTCGCTCTTTGCAGTATCCTTTGCAAGCGTAGACGCGATAATTTTATCACCGAGGAACAAGTCCTCAATCGCGCGGTTCGAACCAAAGCCGAGCGCACGGAGCAATACGGTGATGCAAAGTTTTTTCTTTCTGTCTACGCGCACGTACAAAGCGTCCTGCGCGTCCTGTTCGAGTTCCAACCAAGCACCGCGGTTGGGCATAACGGTCGTCGCGAACATTTCCTTACCCGTCTTATCCTTGCTCGACGCGTTGTAAACGCCGGGCGAACGAACGAGCTGAGAAACGATAACACGTTCCGCGCCGTTGATGATAAACGCGCCGTTCTCCGTCATAAGAGGCATATCGCCCATAAACACTTCTTGGTCGAGAACTTCGTTTTTCACCTTGTTTACGAGGCGCACTTTCACGCGCAAAGGAAGCGCGTACGTAGCGTCGCGCGTACGGCATTCTTTCTCGTCATACTTGGGTTTGTCGCCAAATCTGTGCTCTAAGAAATAGAGTTCAAAATGGTCGGAGTAGTCGGTAATCGGGGAGAAATCCTCAAATACCTCGCCAATGCCTTCTTCGATAAAGGCGTTGTAGCTGTCTTTCTGGATTTCAACGAGGTCGGGAATGTCGATAACTTCGTTGATTTTACCGAATTTTCTTCGTTCGGTTTTTCCATACTTAGTGATAGGTAAATCCATCGGTTAAAAAGCTCCTTACATATTTTTTTAGCGATTTACCGAGTATATCTTTTCATCGATAAAAATCGAATTTTTCGTTTTTTTTCTCTTTACGCTTTACTTTTGCGTTTATTTGCGGTATAATAATAGAAACTTGCAAAACGCAATTTTGCCGTTTCCCCTTTATTTTCAAGGGATTGCGCGTTTTTCAACTTTTCGAAGAACTTGCGCCGAGCGACAATTCGCCATATTAAGCATAATGATACATTATCTAATTATATCCCCACGAAAAAAACTTGTCAAGCATTTTTGAAGTTATTTTTCATTTTTACTAAAAATTTCTCTTATAAGGAGCTTTTATGCGTATAGACAAATTCTTAAAAGTATCGCGCATCTTAAAACGCCGTACCGTCGCCCAAGAGGCCTGCACCGAGGACAAGGTTCTCATCAACGGCAAAACGGCAAAACCCTCTACGGCGGTAAAAATCGGTGACGAGGTAGAAATTTTATATGCGTCGGGCAAATTAAAATTCCGCGTACTCGCGATTAAAGAAACGGTAAAAAAGGACGAGGCGTCCTCTTTATACGAGGTGATTGTATGAACTATACCATCGGCGTAATTATCTGCTCGGCGGGCAAAGGCGTGCGCGCGGGCTTTGCCTACAACAAACTTCTCGCCCGTATCGACGGGGAACGGGTACTCAAAAAAACGCTTTCCGCGTTCGACTACCCCGCCGTTAGCGAAATTATCGTCGCGGTCAACCAAACGGACTACGACGAAATTACCTCGCTTTGCTCGGCGTACCCCCGCACAAAAACCGTACTCGGCGGGCAAACGCGCTCGCGTTCCGTTTACAACGCGTTAAAGCAATGTACCGCGGATATCGTGCTTATCCACGACGGCGCGCGCCCCTTCGTCACCCGCGATATTATCGAGGGCTGTATCCAAAGCGTAAAAGCACACGGTAGCGGTATTTGCGCCCTTTCCGCGCTAGATACCATAGCGGTATGCAAGGACGAAAAAATCATCAGCGTACCCGACAGAACGGCTTTATACCAAATCCAAACCCCGCAAGGTTTTTTCAGGGAAAATATCCTCACCGCGTACACGCGCGCCTTTGAAGAAAACCCTGACGCCGTATACACGGACGATTCTTCGGTTTTCGCGCGTTTTTGCGGAACGCCCCGTATATGCGCGGGCGCGCGCGATAATATAAAATTGACGCACGCGGAGGACTTTCGCGCGTCGGTTGCCCGTTGCGGATTCGGCGTAGACACCCACGCGTTCGGCAAAGAACAAAACTATATCCTTTTGGCAGGTGTGAAAATCCCGTCGGATAGCGGTCTTATCGCGCACAGCGACGGCGACGTGCTTTGCCACGCCGTAATGGACGCCCTGCTTTCCGCGTGCGGACTTAGAGATATCGGCTTTTACTTCCCCGATACCGACCCCAAATGGAAAAACGCCAACTCCATGCAAATGCTTGAAACGGTAGTTACTATGCTCAAAGCCCAAGGCTTTGCGGTAAAAAACATTTCCGTCGCCGTGCAAGCGGAAAAACCTCGCCTTTCGGGTTATATCGACGAAATAAAAAACGCCTTGGCAACCGTTTTGCAAATAGACCCCACCGCCGTCGGCGTATCGGCAGGCACGAACGAGGGGTTGGGCTACGTCGGCGAGGGCAAGGGCATCACCGTCAACGCCTACGCGTTACTTAGAGAACTTTAAGGAGTATTTATGGCAAAAACCAAAACCCCCACAAGTCAATTCGTTTGCTCGTATTGCGGGTATACCACACCCAAATGGCTGGGCAAATGCCCCGACTGCAACAATTTCAATACCCTGCAAGAAGAACTCGTCCGCGAACCGCAACCCGCCTCGCGCTTAGGCGTTTCCCAAATGAAA
>JAZSPG010000115.1:0-6940 GCA_045537295.1 Candidatus Scatosoma sp.
GAACTGCCGGGAGGATAGGTAATTGCCGCTTTTCATTAAAATAAAGGACTGTGTAATGCTCAGTCCTTTATTTTTTTACTTGAAGAAAGTTTTACGAAAAATGTTTAAGACGGTATTTTTGCTTAAAAAAAGTCTTAGGAAAATGCGTAAGGCGATATTTTTTGTTTGGAAAAAGTCTTAGGCAAGTAGGACTTATTGTAATAATAAGGTAACGGAAACGCTCTCTTTTTTCATATATTATAGTGTATAAGTGTTTATGCGTACACGATAAAAGAAATACGGGAGATGAAATATGAGCCTTACTTTTTTAACCGTAATTGGAATTGCTTTGATATTTTTCTCAACGGCGCTCGGCGCGTCCGTTGTTTTCTTTTTTAAGGGTGAGCTTTCCCCGAAAATTACCGCCGTCTTTTTCGGTTTTGCCTCAGGGGTAATGCTCGCCTCGTCCATTTGGTCGTTAATTATCCCCGCACTGACTTCCTTAGCTGACGGTTGGGGCGGTTGGGCGTTTTTGCCCGTGGCAATCGCGTTATTGCTCGGCGGGGTGTTTTTAACGCTTTTGGACAAAATTTCGAAACGATTAAAAACCGCAAAAGACGATACGAAAAATAAAGCAAACCGCTTGTTTTTTGCCGTGACTTTGCACAATATCCCCGAGGGGCTTGCCGTCGGCTTTGCCTTTGGCGTTGCCTCGGCGCTGGGGTCGGCGGTAGCGTATATTACCGCGTTTGCGCTTGCCGTTGGGGTAGCTTTTCAAAACTTACCAGAGGGCGCGGCGGTGGCGTTGCCTATGAAAACGGCACTAAAAAACAACAAAAAAGCGTTTTTTTGGGGCGTGGGCAGTGGGGCGGTTGAGCCGATTTTTGGCGTGATAGGTTATTGTTTGGCGACGGCGTTACAGTTTTTACAGCCTTGGCTGTTGGGTTTTTCGGCGGGAGCAATGATTTTCGTGACGGTGGACGATTTATTGCCCGATACCAAAACGGTCGCCAAGTCGAGCGCGGGCGCGTGGAGTTTTTTGCTCGGTTTTATTTTGATGATGGCGTTGGATACGGCGCTTGGATAGGCGGTTTTTTTAGTTATTTCGGACAGTTTTTGCGTTGGAAAATATTAGTTGTATAAAAAATAAAGAAAAGAGCGAGAAAAGTTTTATAATTGGATTGACAAACCCTTTTTTGTATGATAAAATAATATTGATACTAAAATACCGAAAGGGGTAAATATGATGAAAAAACTTTTAGCATTAATTTTAAGCGTAACGCTTTGCGGAGCGTTTTTCGCGGGTTGTACGAATGACGACGGCAGTTCGAGCTCGTCAAGTTCGTCGAGTTCGGGACTTTCGGGAAGTGAATATTCCCCCGAAGAAGACCCTGATGCTGAAGAGGTTAAGTATACGATAAGCTATTATTCAGTAATTGATGGCGGTTTTCCCTTGAATATAATACCAGAGGGAATGAAAGCGCAAAACGGTCAATATCCAGTAGAATATGTTTATGGTGAAGGTGCGGTAGTTTCCGATTTACTGGATACAACAATTTATGATTTCCAAGGCTGGTATACAAATTCGGCTTGTACAACTGCGTTTTCTTCGCCTATTTCGGCAAACAGCGCAGTAAATCAAACGCTTTATGCAAAAATTGCAACTATTATGCCAGGACCAGTAGAACCAGAAACAAAAACGATTAGTTATTATGCGGTGATTAACGGCGGAACGCCCGTTGAAATACCTGAAGTCTTGAAAATGAACAATGGTTATTATCCGACGGAATATATCGTTGGGGTTGGGATTACTACAGCAATTTCTGCTTTGAATGACATATTTGAATATGGATTTGAGGGTTGGTATATAAATGAGGCTTGCGACAATGCGTTTGCGGGTACGATTGATACGAACGCGAACGGCGATATGACTTTGTATGCAAAGATAGCGACGAACGCTAAAATTCAATATTGTTACGTTTTAGATGAAGGTACGCCCAAAACCTTTGATAATGATATGGACAGGTTTAAGGTTGACGGGAAGAGTTATCCTACCGAGTACACCTATAACACCGCGACGACGGTCGACGATTTGAAATCGGTAGGCAATTACGAATTCGGCGGTTGGTATCTTGACGAAGAGTGTACAATCGAATTTGAGGGTGAAATACCTGCAAATCAGAGAGGTGAGTTCGTTTTATACGCGAAAATTACCGATTTGAACAACGACATATATTGGACGCCGAATTATTAACGGAGAAAGGCTGATTATGCCCGTTCGATAAGAAACACCACAACCCTTTTGGGCGAAACGCCGAAAAGGGTTGTATATTTTAGGGTCAAGATTTAGCATACTGAAAAGAGGAGAAAATTATGACGGATTGCATTATTATCGGTAGCGGTCTTGCGGGTATTTCCGCTTCGCTCACCTTACAAGCAAACGGAAAAAGCTTTATTTTGCTCGGGCACAAGGATTTAAGCGAAAAAATAGCCAAGGCGGAGAAAATTCATAATTACCCGGGGCTTTCGGATATTACGGGACAAGCGTTCGTTTCCACGCTACAAAACCAGCTCGACGAGGCGAAAATAACCGTGACGGAGCAACGGGCTATGGGCGTGTACGCGCTTGGCGATAAATTCGGTGTGGCTACGCAAGAGGGGGATTATTACGAAAGCAAAACGGTGATTTTTGCGCTGGGCGTGGAATCGGTGCGAGAAATAAAAGGCGAAACGGAATTTGCGGGGCGCGGGGTAAGTTATTGCGCGACTTGCGACGGTTTTTTATATAAGGGTAAGAAAATCGCCGTGCTTTGCACGAGCAAGCGTTTGGAACACGAAATTTTGCATCTTGCGGATTTTGCCAAAACGCTGTATCTTATCCCTATGTATAAGCCTGTCGAGATAAACCGCGAAAATATCCGAATTTTACAAAAAATGCCCGTGGAAATACGGGGCGAAAACCGCGTGGAAAGCTTGGTGTTTTCCGTTCCGCCCGCAGAGGATATGGCAAAAGAACTTACAATCGACGGCGTGTTCGTGCTTAGGGAAAGCGCCTCGCCTGCTGTGTTGATAGCGGGACTGGAAATGCAAAACGGGCATATCGTCGTGGACAGGGCAATGCGGACGAATATCGCGGGTTGCTTTTCGGCGGGGGATTGTACGGGTAGACCGTATCAATACGCCAAAGCCGTGGGCGAGGGGAATATCGCGGGGCATAGCGTAAGCGAGTATTTGGCGAAATTAAGTAAGAAATAAGGAAAGTATATGCAAAAACGGGTGATTTTACATTCCGATTTGAATAATTTTTTTGCGTCCGTGGAAATTGCGCGCAATCCCGCGCTGGCGGGCAAACCGTTAATTGTGTGCGGTGACCCGAAACTACGGCACGGTATCGTGCTTGCCAAAAACGAAGAGGCGAAAAAATACGGGATAAAAACGGCGGAAACGGTGTATTCCGCGTTCAAGAAATGCCCAAATTTACAAACGGTGGAGTCGCATTATCACGAATACAACCGCTATTCCGAGCGCGTGCGTGAAATTTACGCCCGTTTTACCGAAAAAATAGAGGTATGCAGTATCGACGAATGTGCGCTGGATATGACGGAAAGTACCTATTTATTCGGTAGCGGGGAAGAAATTGCACAAAAAATCCGCACGCTCGTAAAAGAGGAATTGCATTTAACGGTATCTATCGGGGTGAGCTTTAACAAGGTGTTTGCCAAGCTCGCGTCCGAATTGAAAAAGCCTGATGCGGTAACGGTAATTTCGGAAGAAAATTACCAAAATATCGTATATCCGTTGCCCGTAGGCGCGCTATTTTTGGTGGGCGGGGCAACCGAACAGGCGTTAAAGAAGATGGGTATTTTAACTATCGGCGATTTGGCGAACGCGGACGAGGAACGGCTTATCCGCGCGTTTGGGAAACGGGGCAGACAGCTTTGCGTTTTTGCGCGCGGTGAGGATAGCGAGCCTGTCAAGTGGCAAAAAAGCAAAGAGGACTTGAAATCGATAGGCAATTCCACCACCTTAGCAAAGGATATTACGGACAGGGACGAGGTGAAACGTTGGCTGTACGCGCTGTCCGAAAGCGTATCGGGCAGGCAACGCGCGTCGGGTGTGGGCAGAGCGTCCACCGTGCATTTGACGGTGCGCAACGACCGCTTTGAAACGTTTTCTTGGCAAACGAAAGTTACGCCGACCGCGCTTTGCGGGGATATCGCCAAAACCGCGTTCGCGCTGTTTTGTAAGCATTATCCGATAGGTGAAAAAGTGCGACTTTTGGGGGTTAGCGTTTCGGGGTTTGATTATCAAATAGAACAGCTTAGCCTGTTGGACGGAATGGAAAACGGCTATGAGAAAAAGGAACGCGCGGAAGACGCCGTGGCGAAAATCCGTGAAAAATACGGATACGCGTCTATGCAACGGGGCGTGGTGCTGGCGGACGAAAAGCTGAAAGGACTGGATATTCGGGGCAAGAAAGAGGAAACCTTTTCCAACGCGGAAAAACCGAAAAACGAGGAATAAAACGAGAAAAACCGCCGATACTGATATTATCGGCGGGGCGGTAATACGCACGCTTGAATATAAAGAAGGACTATCAAAAAGCGTTTTGCTTTTTCATAGTCCTTCCGCTATTTTTCATAAAAAAACTGTGCGAGCCTTTTTTGCCGACGCTTACCGAAGAGGAAACACCGCAGGTGACTCCTTCAAAGCTACCTTATGGCACACGCAAACTTTCGTTTAGTGCTGCTACGTTCCCGTCCTGACACGGTTCGCGACATTGCGTTGCATAAGACCTTGCTATCAACGTTCCTTACGGTGCGCATACCTTCCATAAACCTCGTCGAGAAAGGCGTTCAGCTCTGATATAGCGGATTTCAGATACAGGGTGCCGCTAACTCCCCGCCTACGCACAGCTTATATATTATACCGCATTTTTCTAAGGATTGCAACCGTTTTTATCCCGTTTTTTTGTCGGATTATAAAAAGGGCGCGGAAGTTTTTGTCAAAAAGGCGTTTTCTAAGCGTTCTATTAACAGGAAAATCTTGACAAACGGCGTTGGAAAGGGTATAATAATAAGGATAATAAAGGAGAAGTAAATTATGTCTGAAAATTGTACACACGATTGTTCGAGCTGTGGAAAAGATTGTTCGTCAAGGAAACAGGAAAGTTTTTTGAAAAAACCGCATAAAGATTCGTCGATTAAAAAGGTAATCGGTGTAGTCAGCGGTAAGGGCGGTGTGGGTAAATCGCTCACGACGGCGCTACTTGCCTCTTTGGCGCAGAAAAAAGGTAAATCCGTAGGCATTATGGACGCGGATATTACAGGGCCGTCTATTCCGAAAATGTTCGGTGTAAAACAGCACGCGACGGGTAGCGAGGCGGGGATTGACACCGTTTTATCTCCCTCGGGTATGCAACTGATGTCGATGAACTTGCTTTTAGAGGACGAAACAATGCCTGTCGTTTGGCGGGGTATGGTCATTTCGGGAACGGTGTTGCAGTTTTGGACGGACGTGATTTGGAAGGATTTGGATTTGCTGTTTATCGATATGCCACCTGGCACGGGCGACGTACCGCTTACCGTATTCCAAAGTATTCCTATCGCGGGTATCGTTATCGTAACCACGCCTCAGGATTTGGTGAAAATGGTGGTCGAAAAAGCGGTGAATATGGCGAATATGATGAATATTCCCGTACTTGGTATCGTCGAAAATATGAGTTATCTCACCTGTCCTGATTGCGAGAAACGCATAGAGGTGTTCGGTCAAAGCAAGGTAAAGGCGATTGCGGAGCAATACGGTATACCAGCGACGGCAAGAATGCCGTTGGACGCGAGAATTTCCACGCTTGCCGACGAGGGTGCAATCGAGGACTACGAAACGCAGGAATTAGACGAGGTGTTTGCGCAAATCGAAAAAGCGTAACATAAAAAAACGAAAGATAAATGAGCTACGCATCCGAAAAGAAAAAATTAGAAGAAAAATGGAAAAAGATAAAGCGGATTTTGTTTTTTGTGGTTGCTGGTTTCGTAGCCGTGCTTGGAATTCTTAGTATTTTTTACGGTACGAAAACTTGGAAATACCGTATCAATCTTCCCAAGATAGCCGTTCGGGCGGAGAACGAGCTTCGGATACATTTTATCGATGTAGGGCAGGGCGACGCTACGGTTATCGAGTTGCCCGACGGAAAAATAATGCTTATCGACGGCGGTAGTAATTCGGATAAGTCCGTGATGGCGTTATTGAAATATTTGAACGCCTTGAAAATAAAAACCATTGATTATCTCGTTTTGACGCACGCGGACGGCGACCATTGTGGTGGCTTGGACGAGGTGTTGGAATATTTCACGGTATCGCGTGTGTTTATGCCGTATGCAAAGCCTACGCTAAACAAGGAATTTGCCAGCTTTTATCAAGCGGTGTTGCGCGAAGAATGTACCATAGACTACACCTCGCGCGGAATTTCGCTTAGCACGCATTCGTACGATTTACAGTTCTTATACCCCTATTTTAACGAAGTGCAAGGCGCGGTGGGAAAGGGCGAGTATATGGATGCGGACAACGAAAACTCGGCGGTGCTTTGGCTGAATTATAAAGGGGTTAGCGCGCTGTTTACGGGCGACGCGCCCGCAAGCGTTACGCAAAAACTCATCAACGAAGAGGAACTGGAATTGTTGGGAAACTTAGGCGTGACGCTGAATAGTACGGAAATTTTGAAAGTATCGCATCACGGTAGCGAGGACGGAACGAACGCGGAAATATTACGGTATTTAGGCGTGGAAACAGCGGTAATTTCCTGCGGAGCGGATAACGAGTACAAGCATCCCGCGATAGAGGTTTGTTCCGCGCTCGAAGAATGCGGAGTGCAAACCTACCGCACGGATAAAGACGGGAATATTATCATAGCGATAGACGAAAACGGGGAATACGGTGCGGAAAAGATAGCGTAAAACGCGCG
>JAZSPG010000056.1:0-3455 GCA_045537295.1 Candidatus Scatosoma sp.
AGCGCCTTTGCCTTTTCAAGCATTTCCGCACAGTACGCGATTTTTTCGTCGTCTACGAGCGAAGTACCGATTTTACCGCCTTGCGCCTTGATAAAGGTGTACGCCATACCGCCACCAATCACGAGCGTATCGCATTTTTCCAAAAGGTTGGCAATAACGTTGAGCTTGTCCGCAACTTTCGCACCGCCGAGAATGGCAACGAAAGGTCTTTCAGGGTTTTCAAGCGTGTCCGCCATAACGGCAAGTTCTTTTTCAATCAAGAACCCGCAAACCGCCGTTTTCACTAAGCCCTCTTCTACGATACCTGCCGTAGAGGCGTGGGAGCGGTGCGCCGTACCGAACGCGTCGTTGACGTATACTTCGGCGTAGCTTGCAAGCGCTTGCATAAATTCGGGGAATTTCTTTTCTTCGCCCTTGTGGAAACGAAGGTTTTCCAACAGCACGCATTCGCCTTCTTTGCAAGCCTCCACCTTCGCTTTCGCGTCCGCACCGATAACGTCGGTTGCGAAAGTAACTTTCCCGCCAAGCAATTCGTTCAATCTAGTAGCTACGGGCGCAAGCGTGAGCTTTTTCACGTCCTTTTTCGCTTTTTCAAGCGCTTCCGCAGTGGCGGTAGCCTGTTCAGCTTCGGGCAAAGCGGAAATTTTCGCTTTTTCCTTCTTGTTGAGTTCGAGTTTTTCGTCGAATACGTTGTGGGGCTTGCCCATGTGCGAGCAAAGAATGACTTTCGCGCCTTGTTCCATCAAATACTTAATGGTAGGAAGCGCGCCGACGATACGGTTTTCGTCGGTAATCACACCGTCTTTCATAGGTACGTTAAAATCGCATCTAACGAGTACCTTTTTGCCTTTGACGCAAACGTCTTTCACCGTTTTCTTGTTCATAAAATACAAATCTCCTTGCACTTAAATTTTTTCGTCCTTATATATAATACCCGTTTTTTTTGCTTTTGTCAACTTTTTACAAAAATAATCGTAAAAAACTTTTTCAAACCTTGACGAAAGGCGCAAAAATATGCTATAATAATCACGATAACAGCAAAAACGGGGCAAGAAATGAAAAAGTGCAAAATAACGGTGATGCGTATTACCCGTTATCCCGACCTAATGGCAAAATACGAAAACCCTATTCGCCACGCTTGCGATTTGCGCGAAGGACAAAGTTTTATAGCGAACGGCTGTACCCGCCCCGACGGGCTTTGCAAAAGCGCGTGGGAGAGTATGTTCCCGTTCATTAAAGAACTTGCGCAAGGGGGCGGGAATTTTTACGACGGCTGGATGAAAAACGAGCGTTCGGCTATGATTTCTTGTAACGACGGATTTCGGCCTGTAAGCTTTTATATCGAGGCTTTGGACGAGGACGCAGACGAGGACGCGGACGAAATTGAATAGAACGGAATAACGGAGGAAACACAATGAGCAGGGCTGACGAAATTTTTATTCAAAATATGACGGATATTATGCAAAACGGGTACTGGGACACCGAGCTGGACGTGCGACCCAAATGGGAGGACGGCGTGAAAGCGCACACGGTAAAAAAGTTCGGGATTGTCAACCGTTACAATTTGCAAGAGGAATTTCCTATCCTCACCATTCGCCGTACGGCGTTCAAGTCGTGCGTGGACGAGCTGTTGTGGATTTGGCAAAAAAAGAGCAACAATATCCACGACTTAAACTCGCATATTTGGGATAGCTGGGCGGACGAAACGGGTTCTATCGGCAAGGCGTACGGCTATCAGCTTGGCGTAAAGCACAAGTATAAAGAGGGCGAGTTCGACCAAGTGGACAGGGTTTTATACGACTTAAAACACAACCCCGCGAGCCGTCGGATTATGACGAATATCTATAACTTCCAAGACCTGCACGAAATGAATTTGTACCCTTGCGCGTATTCAATGACCTTTAACGTGTCGGGAGATACGCTCAACGGTATCTTAAACCAACGTTCTAACGATATGCTCACGGCAAATAACTGGAACGTAGTGCAGTACGCCGTGCTTTTGATTATGCTTGCACAAGTTTCGGGCTTAAAGGCAGGCGAGCTGGTGCACGTGATTGCCGACGCGCATATTTACGACAGGCATATCCCGCTCGTAGAGGAAGTTTTGGCAAACCCTCAGCACAAAGCGCCCAAGCTTATCGTAGATACTTCGATTACGAATTTTTACGATTTCACGGTGGACAGTTTCAAACTCGTTGATTACGAGTATGAAAAGTTAGACAAGAAAATCCCCGTAGCGATATAAGAGGTTATTATGATTTACGCAATCGTACACGCGGACAAAGAATGGGGTATCGGTAAAAACAACGATATGATGTTTTCTCTGCCCCTTGATATGAAATTTTTCCGTCAAACGACCTTGGGACATACCGTGGTAATGGGTGGTAACACCCTGCGTTCGTTCCCCAACCAAAAACCCTTGAAAAACAGGGTAAATATCGTGCTTACAAGGGGGCAGGTATGCGACGAATGTGTTATCGTGCGAACGTATGACGAGCTGTTTGCAGAGCTTAAAAAGCGTGAAAACGAGGATATTTACATTATCGGTGGCGGGGAAATTTACAAGGCGTTACTACCCTATTGCCACGGCGCGCTTGTCACAAAAGTGGACGCTATCGGCGGGGCGAGCGTGTTCTTCCCCAACTTAGACGAAAACGAGAATTTTGTTTGCGTGGATGAGGGCGAGGAAATAGAGGATAACGGCTATAAAATTCGCTTTACCAAATATACAAATAACGCGGTAAAAGCGTTGTAAGGTATGAAAAACTTGCCCTCGTTTTCGGGTAAGTTTTTAATTTTATTAAAAAAACGCAAAAAAGCGGGCAAAAATTCTTGTCATTTTTAAGAAAAAGTATTAAAATAGTAAGGTTGAAAAGTTTACGTATTTAGGAGAAGATACAATGTTAAGAGAAGATTTGAGAAACGTAGCCATTATCGCGCACGTAGACCACGGCAAAACGACGCTCGTCAACGAAATGTTGGCGCAAGGCGGGGTATTCCGTGACAACCAACAGGTGCAAGACAGAGTAATGGACTCGGGTGATTTGGAAAGAGAACGCGGTATCACCATTTTGGCAAAAAACACTTCCGCGCATTATAAAGGAGTGAAAATCAATATCGTAGACACGCCCGGTCACGCCGACTTTTCGGGTGAGGTAGAACGCGTTTTGAAAATGGTAAACGGCGCGCTGATTTTGGTAGACAGCGCGGAAGGCCCGTTGCCTCAAACGCAGTTCGTTATGCAAAAAGCGTTACAGCTTGGTTTGAAATTGATTATCGTTATCAATAAAGTAGACCGCCCCGACGCGCGTATAGCCGAGGTCGTGGAAGAAATGCAACTTTTGATGATGGAATTAGACGCGACGGACGAGCAGTTGGAAAGCCCTATCGTGTACTGTTGCGGTAGACAAGGCACTTCTTCGCTCAATCCCGATACGCAAGAACCCAACCTCAAC
>JAZSPG010000025.1:0-44171 GCA_045537295.1 Candidatus Scatosoma sp.
TATAACCATAGCGGTGATGATGGCAAAGAGGTTCCACCTGTTCCCATTCCGAACACAGAAGTTAAGCTCTTTTACGCCGAAAGTACTTGCAGAGAACTGCCGGGAGGATAGGTAATTGCCGCTTTTCATTAAAATAAAGGACTGTGTAATGCTCAGTCCTTTATTTTTTTACTTGAAGAAAGTTTTACGAAAAATGTTTAAGACGGTATTTTTGCTTGAAGAAAGTCTTACGATAATGCGTAAGGCGATATTTTTTGCTTGATAAATGTGCCACAAAAATGCGTAATGCGGTATTTTTTATTTGATAAATGTGATACGAAACTTATAAGGGGTTCGTTTCTTTTATTAAGGAAAAATCAAAAACAAGGGGGCAGGTATGCGTTGAACGCAAATAAACTGCGAAAAACGAGAGCGGTTTGAAAGATTACTTTGTGTAAAAGAGATAAAATTTGGAAAAAAGATAGTGAAAGCGCTTGACGGAAAAGCGAATAAGCGTTAAAATAGAATAGTAAAAAAGCGACGAACGGCTTTGGAGGATATATATGAAATTGAAAAAGATTATCAGTTGCGCGCTTGCGTTATCGGCAACGGTTGGTTGCGTAGGCTTGCTTACCGCTTGCGAAACCGCGCACCCTGAGGTAAAAATGAGCGTTTCTTTCGAGGGCGAAACCTACGAATTAGAATATAAGCTTTACAGAAAAGTTGCGCCCGCAACCGTTAAGCATTTCCTTTATCTTGCGGACAACGGTTATTACAACGGTCTTTGCGTGCATAACTACGACGATTCGAGAATGTATACGGGCGCGTATAAATTCGACGCGAACGCTACGGAAGTTGACGGGGGGTTGGTCTATCAAAAATATTACGATATCGTAAAAAGTTACGGCGATTTCCCGTTCACCGTTTATCAAACTTCCAGCAAGAACGAAAAGCTGTACACCCTTTACGGTGAATTTTCCAAAAACGATTTCAGCGTAGAGAACGGCAACAAAAAGGAAACGTACGGTTCGCTTTCTATGTTCTATACCGACAAAACGGAAGACGCGTCGGTGTATATCGAACACCCCGAGGCTGGCGGTTCGAAAAACCGTAGTTACAAGTACAACAGCGCGACCTCGCAGTTCTTTATTTCGCTTACCCAAAACGAAAAATCAAATTCCGAGTACTGTACTTTTGCGACCTTGGACGAGGACAGCAAGGACGAACTAAAAGCTTTGCAGGAAGCGATTGACGCGTATATCGAGGAAAACGAGGACAACAGCAAGGAACATTCCGTCAAAGTGGACGAGGACGAGCAATATCTCGGCGAGGACTACTTGGGCGTAGAGGTCTACACCGTGCTTGCGTCGCCTATCGTGATTAACAAAATCGAAGTCAAGAAATTCTAAAAATATGCAATAAAATAACGGACCCGAAAAATAACGGGTCCGTTTCGCTTTTGTGCAAAGCGCGGATTATTCGCGCTCTTTTAACCAAGCCTTTGCTTTTTCCGCGCCCATTCTCACGATATCCTCTTTGGGATATTTCGAGTTCGAGCCACCGTTTACGTACAGGAAAAACGAACCGCTTTCCGTTTTGTACAGGCTTTCTTCATACCCCTCGGGGTTGCCAAATTCCCCGAACGTCACCTTTTTTACAAGCTCCGCGTTTGCCGTATCGTAAACTTTTTTACAAATAATCTTCTGCATAAATTGATAACCTCACTTTACTTTTTTTGCAAATATCCTGCATATATATATTGTAACGGAAACTACCCGTCCTTGTCAAGCGCAACGACGGTTTTTTCGTGAAATTCCGCGTACCAAATTATCCCTTAATATCGACAATTTTCCCCTCGCAAACCTCGACGGTGTAATAGTCCACCGCAAAAATCCCGTCCGCTTTTTTGCGTACCAACCCGCAAACGAACGGGTCTTGTGTAATCACGATATCGATAAATTCCCCCAAAAACGCCCGCAAATCTTCCGCTTTTTCCTTCAAATCCGCGTGCAAAAATTCTTTATATTCCGCGCCCAGCAACACGCACTCGAAAAACGCGTAGGGCAACAGTTCCGTTTTAGCGTCCTCGAATACCGCGCGTTCTTGTATGAGCTTTACGGAAATTCTATTTAGTCCGTCCGCGCTTACCGCGTACACACATTCCGCTTTTCTGCCCAAACTGTCCAAAAGCGGTAAAATCGCCGTAAGTTTACCGTTTTCCACGGTAAACGAGAGAACCTGCTCGTAAAACACCCGCTCGCCCCGTGCGGTGAAAATAGCAAGCGACTTTTCGCTTTGCACGAACAGCAAACCCTCGCGGAACGCAAGCTCGCAAACCGCAAATTCGCGCGGTAAAAGGGCGGTTTGGCACTCAGTTGCGGTTTGGATAGACAACTGCACCTCGCCTTGCTTGAACACGGTGGCGAGCGTTTCGCCCTCGCGTTTTTGCGCAACCGTTTGCAAGGCGAAATCGTTGGGCGGGAAATCGCGGGCGTAGATAGCGATACCGTCGCGAAGAAGATATACCTGACAGCCTTTGGGTGCGTGAAATCGGATATCTTCCGTTAAAAAGAAAGAAATCGGCAGGGCGTTTTCGGGTGAGAATTTGATAAACAAATTATCGCGCAAGGCAAGCTCGGCGGAGCGTTCAAAACCGTCCGTAACGCCGAAATACGCGTCGTTTACCGTTAATGCGCAAGGGATAGAGGATAAAAAATAAATTTTCATACTTTATTGTATTCTTTTTTGGTTAGGAAAAGTATAAAATGAGAAAATTTGTCAATAATCACCTTGTAAAACTCATAAAACGGAGGACGAAACAATGACGAAAATCAACGGTTACACGGAAGAAGAGGCGAAAAGTTTAGTGGAATATATCAAGGAGGGCAGGGAAAAAGGCAAAACGCTCACCTATCTTTTCGAAAGCTACGGCTTAAAGCGCGGTCGCGCTAAGGGTAGCGTCCGCAACTACTATTACGCGCTGATGAAAAACAAGGACAAGGACGAGCGTATCGTCAAGCTTTTGGACGGTACGAGCCTGTCCGTAGAGAAAATTCGGGAATTTACCGAGGAAGAAACGGACGAGGTTTTGCGTAGCATTTTGCAAGAAAAAAGCAAGGGTATGTCCGTTCGTCGCGCCATTTTCAACTTATCCAAGGGTGACGATAAATTGATGCTCCGCCTGCAAAATAAGTACCGCAACACCTTAAAAAAAGAACCCCGCCGAATCGCGAAAATCGCGTCGGAATTAGGGCTTAGAGAGGAAGCGGTAACGCTTTCGCGCAGAGCAATCACCGCCGAAACGGTACACGCAAGCGCGCTCAAAGACCGCCTGCCCGACAAGGATTTTTTACGCCGTCGTTTAGAGAACGAAATCAACGCGTTGTACGATAGACTCGCCCAAGCGTTAAAGACGGAAAACGAACGCCTGCGCGCTGAAAACGAGAGCTTAAAACGCCAAATTGCCGAAAAATAAAGCAAAAACCCACCGAGCATAGCAATACCGCGGTGGGTTTACGCTTATTTTGTTTATTTTTTTGCTTATTTCTTACTTGCTTTTTTGACTTTGCCCTTGACTTCTTCAACGGCGGAAGAAACGCCGTCTTTTACCTTTTCGGTAACTTCCTCCGCCTTTTCTTCCATCGCTTGCACTTTTTCGTCGAGCATATCGTTGAGCTTGGTTTGCACTTCCTCTTGGCTTTTTTTCACCAACATACGCATTTTATAATTGTTCGTGACGAGCAACGCTCCGCCCAACATACCCAGCGCAACGCCGAATACGAATTTTTCCATAAATAGCAACCTCCTTGCGCGTTAATACCTCTTAGTTAAGAGTAGCATAAGCAGTATGTGAAAAAAATTTATTGAATATACGCGCAAAAAACCTCGCAAACGCTCGACGGGCGCGCGGTTTTGTGGTATAATAAGGGTATGAAAAAACGAGCGATAGCCTTTGATATAGGCGACAAACGAATCGGGGTGGCGGTTTCCGACCCCTTTAACGAATACGCAATGCCCTGCGAAACCTATTTTCGCACCCGTAATTTTGACGCGGATACCACCGCGCTCGCAAAAATCGCTAAGGATAAGGGCGTAGGCGTTATCGTATGCGGTATGCCCGTCAATTACGACGGTACGGAAAGCGTGCAGACGGTAAAAACGCGCGAGTTTATCGAGGCGTTAAGGCAAAAGACTGACCTGCCTATCGAAATTGAGGACGAACGCTTTACCACGATGCAGGCGCGCGAAACGCAAATGATGGGCGGGGTAAAACGCGAGGACAGGAAAAAAACGGTGGATTCGATTGCCGCGTCCTATATCTTAGAAAGCTGGTTGACTCGTGAAAAAATTAAAGAAAAAAAGGAGCAAGAAATGAAAGACGAAGAATTGATGGAAGAAGAATACAACGAGGAAGACCATATTATCGAAGTCGAGGACGAGGACGGGAATATCGAACGCCTCTTGCATATCGCTACGGTAATTTATAAAGGACACAGCTATTGCGTGTTCCAAAAAGCCGAACCCGAAACGGAGGAGGATGAGGACGAGGCTGTCATTTTCTTGTTTAACGAAGAAAAGCAAACCTTGGATATTATCGAGGACGAACAGCTTTTAGACGAAGTGTTTGCTGAGTATTGCAGGGAATACGAAAATTCCGAATACGCGGACGAGGCGAGAAGTTTGGACGAGTAAGAAAAAACGAATTGCGCCTTGGTGGCGTAATCGAACGAAAAAAAGGCAAAAAAACCTAAAAAAAGCATAAAAACCCGTTAAAATAGCTTGCAATACGGGTCGGTTTATGCTAAAATAATATAGCTAAAAATTCACACTCGGTCCTTGCGCGTAATCCGTGTCCGTAAAATCTTTCAATGCGGATAAGTTACGAGCCAACGCAAGACGAGGAGGTTAAACGGAGGTATGAATTATGGCAGTTATTACTATGAAACAGCTTTTAGAAGCAGGCGTACACTTTGGTCACCAGACGAGAAAGTGGAATCCGAAGATGAAGAAGTACATCTTCGCGGCAAGAAACGACATTCACATTATCGACTTGCAAGTTACGGCGAACCTTATCGAAGAAGCGTACGCGTTCGTTTGCGAGAGCGTAAAAGCAGGCAAGACGGTACTTTTCGTAGGTACGAAAAAGCAAGCGCAAGACGCGATTCGCGAAGAGGCGGAAAGATGCGGTCAGTACTACGTGAACAGCCGTTGGCTTGGCGGTTGCTTGACGAACTTCAAGACGATGAGAAGCCGTGTAGAACGCCTTGAAAAATTAGAGGCGATGGAAGCGAACGGCGATTTCGAAGCGTTGCCTAAGAAAGAAGTTATGCTTCTCAAAAAGGAAATGGGCAAGTTGCAAGCAAATCTTGGCGGTATCAAGACGATGAAGTCTATGCCCGGCGTTATGTTCGTGGTTGACCCCCACAACGAAGATATCGCGATTAAAGAAGCGAAGAAACTTGGTATTAAGGTCGTTGCTATCACGGATACCAACTGCGACCCTGACGAAATTGACTACGTTATCCCTGGTAACGACGACGCTATCCGCGCGATTAAGTTGATTGCGTCCGTAATCGCGAACGCGGTTATCGAGGCGAACCAAGGCGAAGAAGCGCTCGTAGCTACCACCGAAGAAACGGCGGAAGAAGTTACGGCTATGCCCGAATCGATTGAAGAAGTCGTAGTGGCGGAAGAAGAAAACGCATAACCCGTTCCCTAAGTTTTGCCAAACGGCAAACGCGAAAAGGGAAATAAAAGGATAAAAATCATAGAAAAAACAAGGAGAAAATAATTATGGCATTTACCGGTAAAGACGTAATGGCGCTCCGCGAAAAGACGGGCGCAGGTATTATGGATTGCAAAAAGGCGTTGACGGATACCGACGGCGATATGGCGAAAGCGGCGGACCTTTTGAGAGAAAGAGGTATTGCGAAGGCTGACAAAAAGGCGTCCCGTATTGCAGCAGAAGGTATCGTATACGCGTATATCGACGGCAACGACGGCGTTTTGGTGGAACTCAACTGCGAATCCGACTTCGTAGCGAAGAACCCGCAATTCACGGAAATTGCGAACTCGATTGCAAAGGTAATCGTAAAGAACAACCCCGCGGATACGGACGCGTTGCTTGCTTGCGACTGCGAAGGTACTTCGGTTGAGGAATATTTGAAAGGCAAAATCGCGATTATCGGCGAGAAGATTTCCGTTCGCCGTTTCGTGAAATACACCACGGACGGTTTCCTTGCAAGCTACATTCACCTTGGCGGTAAGCTCGGCGTATTGATTGATATGGCTGGCGAGGCTACGGACGAGGCGAAAGAAGTTGCGCACGAATTGACTTTGCAAATCGCGTTCACGAAACCCGCATATCTTTCCAAGGACGCAGTTCCCACCGAGGCTTTGGAAAAGGAAAAGGAAGTGCTTACGGCGCAAATTAAGAACGACGAAAAGCTTGCAAACAAACCCGAGCAAATTATTGCGAAGATGGTAGAAGGCAGAATTAAGAAGTTCTACGAAGAAAACTGCTTGCTCGAACAAGCGTTCATCAAAGACGATTCCAAGAAGATTGCGGAACTTTTGAAAGGTGCAGGCGCGACCATCAACAAATTCCACTTCTATATTATGGGCGAAGGTCTTGAAAAGAAGAGCGAAGATTTGGGCGAAGAAGTAGCGAAACAAGTTGCAGCTATGCAAAAATAAGCCAAAAACGAAAATTTATAAAATCCGTCGTAAGTTTTACGGCGGATTTTTTTCGCGTAAAAGCAAAAAAGCAAAAAAATCCGTTTACAAACTTTACAAATTTGCGCCCGCGTGGTATAATAGAGGCAAGTCAGGAGCAAAAGAAATGGTATCGAATTTCACTTTACGCCA
The DNA here is from genome assembly GCA_045537295.1 of Candidatus Scatosoma sp. Taxonomy (GTDB): domain Bacteria; phylum Bacillota; class Clostridia; order Christensenellales; family Borkfalkiaceae; genus Scatosoma. Next base: position 6,847 of record JAZSPG010000025.1, read on the forward strand.
AAACGCGCGCAAGCAATTAGGCGAAAATATCTTCAAAAGCAAATGGATGATGATGCTCGTCGTTTGCGGAATATTACCCTTTATTCAAACGGTAATCACGGCAACCGTGCTTGCAACGGTCGCGATAATCGTTTTGTACGGACCTTTCCACTACGGTATGGCACGCACGCAAATCGAATGCGTAGAAAATAAAAAATGGGATATTCTGCGGGTATTTTGCGGGTTTTCGGAAGATTTCGGACAGAGCGTATTGCTGGGATTTTTACAAAATCTATTCACGGTACTTTGGTCAATGCTGTTGATTATTCCAGGGATTGTCAAAAGCTACGCGTACGCAATGTCGTTTTATATCCGACAGGAAAAGGACGGCTTGAACAAAGAGGCGGTGGACTGTATCACCGAAAGCCGAATGATGATGCGCGGGCATAAATGGCAGTTGTTTTGCTTGGATTTAAGTTTTATCGGATGGTACATAGTCGGCGCGCTGTGTTTCGGGGTCGGTACTTTTTTCGTCGTACCCTATCACGAAGTCGCGCGGGCGAACTTTTACGAGGCGTTAAAAGCGGAATATATAACGCCCGTTAGCGAAACCGCGGAGGAGAACAATGTATAATAAAAAAGCGTACGAGCTTGGTAGCAAGCGTTCGGACATACGCGAAATTTTCGAGTACGCCAAAGCGCGTTCGGCTGAAATCGGCGCGGACAAGGTGTTTGATTTTTCTATCGGCAACCCGTCCGTACCCGCACCCAACGAGGTAAACCAAACGCTTATCGAGCTAATAAAAAACACCCCGTCCGTCGCCTTGCACGGCTATACCTCGGCACAGGGCGACAAAGGCGTTCGGGACAAAATCGCGGAAAATTATTCCGCGCGGTTCGGGGTTTCGCTTAGCGGGGATAACTTGTATTTAACCTGCGGAGCGGCGGCGTCCTTGACGATTAGCTTGCACGCGTTGTACGAAAAAGGGGACGAGTTTATCGTAATTGCGCCCTATTTCGCGGAATACCGCGTTTTCGTTGAAGGTACGGGTGCAACGCTCGTCGTCGTCAAAGCGGACGAAAAGACGATGTTACCGAATTTTACCGCGCTTGCAAACGCGATAACGCCCAAGACGAAAGGTGTGATTATCAACACACCCAACAACCCGTCGGGCGCGGTGTATAACCAAGACACCTTGCAAACGCTTTGCGCGCTGTTGCGCGAAAAATCGGCGCAAATTGGCAGGGAAATTTTCTTGATTTGCGACGAACCGTACCGCGAACTTTACTATGAAGCTAAGAACAAACCTGTTTCGGCAATGCGCTACTACGACGATACGCTGATTTGCTACTCGTATTCGAAATCGCTGTCCTTACCGGGCGAAAGAATCGGCTATATTGCGGTAAACCCCAAGTCGAAAAACGCCGAGGCGGTGTACGCGTCGGTATGCGGGGCAGGGCGCAAGCTCGGTTTCGTATGCGCGCCCGCGCTCTTTCAGCGTTTGGCGGAACAATGCGACGGCTTGACGGCGGATTTAAGTATTTACAAAACCAACCGCGACCTGTTGTATTCCGCGCTCACGAGTTACGGTTTTACCTGTATTTACCCCGACGGCGCGTTCTACCTGTTTATGAAATCGCCTGAAAAGGACGCCAAGGCGTTTTGCGAAAGAGCGAAAAAATACGAGCTTTTGTTTGTCGCGGGCGACGGGTTCGGCTACGAGGGTTGGGTTAGAATAGCCTATTGCGTACAAACCGAGCGTATTCAAAACGCGTTGCCGTTGTTCGAGAAATTGGCCAAAGAATATTCCCTCACCTAAAAAACCGCCCCGAACGCGCGTTCGGGGTATTTTTTACAAAAAAACTTATAAAAATCGCGGACTTTTTTGGTTATTTATATAGCTTTCTTGCGGGAAATATGCTATAATAGATATAATGAAAGATTGCGGGCTTTCTCACAAGAGCTTAGCACAAAGGAGGAAATTTCAAAATGCAACCTATTTATAAAAGAGTGCTGTTAAAACTGTCAGGCGAGGCGCTTGCGGGGGACGACAGATTCGGACTCAACCACGAGGTAATCGCGCCCGTCGTCGAGCAAATCGTGCAAATTCACAATATGGGCGTGCAGGTCGGTTTGGTTATCGGCGGAGGCAACTTCTGGCGCGGTAGACAGGGAACGAATATGGACAGAACGACAGCGGACCATATGGGTATGCTCGCGACGGTAATGAACTCGCTGGCAATGATGGACGCGATAGAACAGCGCGGAGTGCCTGTGCGCGTGCAGACGGCGCTGGATATGGTATCGCTTGCCGAACCGTTCATTTTGCGCAAAGCGCTTCGGCATTTTGAAATGGGCAGAATCGTCATTTTCGCTTGCGGAACGGGCAACCCGTACTGTTCGACGGACACGGCGGCGGCGCTGAGAGCGTGCGAAATCGACGCGGATATTTTACTTATGGCAAAGAACGTAGACGGTATTTACGATTCCGACCCCAAAACCAATCCCAACGCAAAAAAATACGAATCGTTGCAGTATGCGGACATTATCAACCGCAACTTAAAGGTAATTGACTTTACGGCGGCGACGATGTGTATGGAAAACAACGTACCCACCCTTGCGTTCGGGTTGAACGAGGAAAATTCTATCGTGCGCGCGGTGTGCGGTGAAAGTTTGGGTACGATAATTAAGGTATAAAAAAATAAAAAAATTGCGATAGAAGGAGAACGAATATGATTGAAAACGAAAGAATTGAAGAAATGATGTTAGAGCTGGAAGAAAAAGCGGAAAACTCTATCCGCGCGCTTGAAAACGATTACGGCGCAATCCGTACGGGCAGAGCAAACCCGCACATTTTGGACAGATTAGAGGTAGAGGCGTACGGCGGTATGAGCAAGCTTATCGAGCTGGGCAACGTATCGGCGCTGGACGCAAAATGCTTACAAATCAGCCTTTGGGACAAATCGCTTTTGAAAGCGGTGGAAAAGGCGATTTTGCAATCGAATATCGGTTTGACGCCTTCTAACGACGGCAACGTAATCCGTTTGGTATTCCCTGATATGACGGAGGAAAGAAGACGCGAACTCGTAAAGCAAGCCAAGAAAATGGGCGAGGACACGAAAGTTGCGGTGAGAAACCACCGTCGCGAAGCTATGGATATTATCAAAAAGATGAAAACCGCGAAAGAAATTTCCGAGGACGAAGCGTCGCTTTGCGAAGCGGAAGTGGAAAAGCTTGTTTCGGGGTATATGTCCAAGTTAGAAACGATTATTTCCGCGAAAGAAAAGGATTTGATGTCTATTTAAGCTATGGCAAGGAATAGAATAAAGACGGAAACGAAAATTCCCCGTCATATCGCTATCATTATGGACGGCAACGGGCGCTGGGCGAAAAAACGCCTAATGCCCCGTTCTTACGGTCACCAAAAAGGTATGGAGCGAATGATAGGGTTGATGGAACACGCTTTCGACTTGGGCGTTTCGTATATCACCGTGTACGCGTTATCCACCGAAAATCTCAAACGCCCGAAAGACGAGTTGGAGGGGTTATATAACCTTATCCGCAAGCATTTCAAGGCGAATATGCAAAAGGTGTTAAGCCGTGGTGTTAAGCTCAAAGTTATCGGCGCGGTAGAACTTCTGCCCCAAGACGTACAAGAAATTTTACGCGAGGCGGAAAAGGAAACGGCGGAATTTACGGGTAAGGGTGTGAATATCGCACTTTGTTACGGTTCGCGCGCGGAAATCGTCCGCGCGGTAAATACCGCGGTGGAAAACGGCGAAAGGGTCACGGAACAAAGCTTTTGCTCGCTGTTGTATACGGCAAACCAGCCCGACCCCGATTTAGTCATTCGCACGGGCAAAGAAATTCGGCTTTCCAACTTTTTGTTATGGCAAAGCGCGTATGCGGAGCTGTATTTCACGGATAAAATGTTCCCCGAATTTTCGAATAAGCATTTAGAAAAAGCAATCATTTGGTATTCGGGTCGCACCCGCCGTTTCGGAAAAACGGACGAGCAATTATAAACAATTTTTCACCTAAGGCAAAAAACAAGGCAAAGAAACTATGAAAATACGACTTATTTCGGGCGCTTGCTATACGGCGATTTTGGTAGCGTTCTATCTATTAAAAATATTTTTGCACGACTTGTGCTTTGACGCGCTGATATGTTTTTGTGCGGTGGCGGGTACTTTTGAATTACTTCGCGCGACCAAGCAAAAAACGACCAAACCCCAGCGCGTTATCGCCTTGGTATTTTCCGTTGTTTGCATACCTGCCTGTGCCTTTTGCGAGTATTTCTTTGCAAACGGCGCGCTTATCACCGCGCTTAGCGTAGGACTCGCGGGGCTTTGTATGCTCACCTTATTAGTCGCTCAGCACGAAAAAACGAGCTTAGAAAGCGTGGGGGTTAGCCTGTTTTCGCTTATCTATCCTACGGTATTTTTATGCATTTTAACGCTGGCAAACCACGCGCAAGCCCCTGTCGGCTTGGCAAAATTTGCGTTTAATTCCGATTTACTTATCTTGCTTATTTTCGTAATCTCGCCGTTTGCGGACAGTTTTGCCTATCTTTTCGGACGGTTTTTACGCAAATATTTCCCGCGCCCGTTCGCACCTACGGTAAGTCCCAACAAAACGCTTATCGGCGCAATCGGCGGACTAGTCGGCGGGCTTATCGGCGCGACGATTTTGTATTTCTCGTATAACGCCGTCGCGGGCAGTTTTGATAATATGTCACTGTTCTTGCCCGTGTATTTAGGTATAGGCTTGCTTTCGGCGTGCGCAACCGAGCTTGGCGACTTGTTCGAAAGCGCGATAAAACGCAAGGTACAAATCAAAGATATGGGCAAAATTATGCCCGGTCACGGCGGAGTACTGGATAGAATAGACGGTACGATGTTCGCAGGCGTTGCGGTGTACGCCGTGTTTTTAATCGTACGCTGTATCGTATAAGGGGATAAAAAATGAAAAAAATTTCGCTTATCGGTTCGACGGGTTCTATCGGAACGCAGGTTTGCAACGTCGTTCGCCGTTATCCTGATAAATTCCAAATAGAAAGTATCGTCGCAAACGCCTCAGCCGAGGCGTTTTTAAGACAGGTACAAGAATTTAAGCCCCGCTACGCCTCGCTGGCAGACGAAAAGGCGGGTAAAAAAATCGCCGATAAAATCCCCGACGGCGTACAGTTTGCCTACGGCAAGCAATCCGCGCTCGACGGGGTGTGCTTTGGCGATACCGCCGTTATTTCCGCGACGGGCTTTGCGGGCTTGGAGTATACCTTAAAAGCGATAGAGCAAAAAAAAGATATCGCCCTTGCCAACAAAGAAACGCTCGTTTGCGCAGGCGAACTCGTTATGCACAAAATCAAGGGGGCAGGTATTCGTTTAATGCCCGTTGACAGCGAACATTCGGCGCTTTGGCAGGCGCTTTCCTACCGCTTAGACGCGCCTTTTAAGCGTTTAATTATCACGGCAAGCGGTGGTCCGTTTTACAACAAAACGCAGGACGAATTAAAGAAAGTCACCCCGCAAACCGCGCTCAAACACCCTACTTGGTCAATGGGCGCGAAAATCACGATAGACAGCGCGACTTTGCTGAATAAAGGTTTCGAGGTAATCGAGGCGAAATGGCTGTATAATTGCCCGCTGGAAAAAATCCACACCCTCGTTCAACCCACGAGTATTATTCATTCAATGGTGGAATTTGAGGACGGCGGGATTTTGGCGCAAATGAGTTATCCGACGATGGAATTGCCTATCCAGCTTGCGCTCACCTACCCCGAGCGCTTGCCTTGCGACTTGCCCTCGCTCGATTTCGAAAAATTAGCCGAAATTAAATTTTTACCGTTAGAGAGAAAGGCGTTCCCGTGCTACGATTTGGCACTTTCCAGTGCGGAAATGGGCGACAACTACCCCTGCGCGTTAAACGGTGCGGGCGAGGTGGCGGTACGCGCGTTTTTAAGCGGACGGATAGGCTTTACGCAAATTGCCGACACTATGGAAGAAGTTTTGAAAAATACCCAAAGATTAAGGGCGGAAAATTACGAAACGCTTGCGTACACGGACGAACGCGCGCGCGCCCTTGCGAGAGAATATATTGAAAAGGAAGTGAGATATTGAATAATTTATCGAGTTTATTATCCTTTGCAAGCGTACTCAAAAGTCTTGGCGGGGTGTTGCTTGCGGTAATCATATTGCTCGCAATGGTGACCATTCACGAGTTCGGGCATTATATCGCAGGCAAAATTTTAGGTTTCAAAATCAACGAGTTCTCGGTAGGTTTCGGTCCTGCCCTCTTAAAAAAACGCAGTAAAAAAACAGGCGAGCTGTTCGCGCTCCGCGTCATTCCCTTAGGCGGGTATTGCGCGTTCGACGGCGAGGACGAATACGAGGAAGAAACGGAGGACGGGAACGCGAACGGGCAAGAACAAACCCAAGCCGAACCGTTCGCCGAATACCAAACCCAAGCGCAAGAAGAACAACCGCCTAAGCAAACGCCCCAAGAGGACGACGAGGACGACTACCCCGAGCCACAAGGCGAACGCTTTAACGACCAAGCGCCTTGGAAACGCATTATCGTGCTAATAGCAGGCGCGACGATGAACTATCTGTTGGCGCTGTTATTGCTGTTTTGTATGTTCGGCTTTATCGGTCAACCGTTGTACGAAGTTACCGCGCCCCGCGAGGGCAGATACCTTGCGCCCGTGTACGAGGCGGGGGATATTATCGAAAGCGTGGACGGGGAAAAGGTGTACCTTATCACCGATTATATGACGGCATTGAGCGGTAGGAAAAAAGGCGAGGAAGTGGAAGTAGGCGTTATCCGCGACGGCGAGCGCACCGCCTTAACGGTAACGCTTGAACAGGACGCGGAATTTGTGAATATGTCGGACACGGGTACGCTTCTTGGCGCGCTCGGCTTAGACGGGCTGAGCACGGTTACGGTAAAACACGGCTTTTTCCAAACGCTCGGTCGTTCGTTCGTGTATTCTTACAAAATCAGCGGAACGGTACTGCGCTCGCTGGGCGAATTGCTGACGGGAAAATTAGGCTTAGACGCGATGGGCGGACCGGTCACGACGATAAGCGTCACGGCGCAGGCGGCGTCAAGCGGTTTGTTGCAATTTTTGAATATTTCGGCATTGATAGGGGTAAACCTCGCCGTGTTCAATTTGTTACCTATCCCCGCACTCGACGGTTGTAAGGTGATATTTTGTTTAATCGAATGGATACGCAAAAAACCCGTAAACAGAAAGATAGAAACGCTCATTCACTTTATCGGTATTATCGCGCTGTTCGGCTTTGCGATTTTGGTGGATATTTTGCAATGGGTTTTATAAAAAAATCAAAAAATATTTACAGGTGTCAAGTAAAAATGCTTGACACCTTGTTTTTTATAGAGTATAATATAGAACGGAAACTAAGGAGAGAGCGTAATGAAAGACGATTTAGCGTTTTTGAGGCTTTGGGATTTATATTCGCCGTTACTCACGCAAACGCAACGGGAAATTACTTCGCTGTATTTCAATTACGACTTATCGCTTGGCGAGATAGCCGAACAAAAAGGGGTATCCCGTCAAAGCGTATCCGATTGCTTAAACAAATGCCGAAAGCAGTTAGAAAGCTACGAGGCAAAACTCGGTTTTTCTAAAATGTTGGCGCAGTTGCAAGCGGAAATAGACGCGCTAAGAAAAAACGAGCAATAAAAAGGGGAACAAATGGCATTATTCGGTTCTTTATCGGAAAGATTAAATCATATATTTTCCAAACTCACCAAGCGCGGAAAGCTGACGGAATTAGAAATCCGTACGGCAATGCGCGAGGTGCGCGTCGCGCTTTTGGAGGCGGACGTCAACTTACGCGTTGCAAAACAGTTTATCGCGGAAGTTTCGGAAAAAGCGGTAGGGCAGGAAATTTTATCCTCGCTCAACCCCGCGCAACAGGTAATAAAAATCGTCAACGAGGAATTGATTGCGCTGATGGGGGCGAAAAATTCCAAATTAGAAGTTTCGCCCAAACTTCCAACCGTGATTATGATGTGCGGTTTGCAGGGCGCGGGTAAAACGACGCTTTGCGGGAAATTAGCGTTGCTTCTTAAAAAACAGGGCAAAAAACCTTTGCTCGTAGCGGGGGATATTTACCGTCCCGCCGCAATCACGCAGTTGCAGGTCGTTGGTAAAAACGCGCAAACGGAAGTATTTGAAAAGGGAACGCAAAGCCCCGTGAAAACGGCGAAACAAGCGATTGAATACGCGCGCGCCAAGGGCTACGATACGATAATTTTAGATACCGCAGGTCGCTTGCAAATCGACGAAACGCTGATGCAAGAGCTTGAAAATATCAAAAAGGAAGTGGAAGTCACCGAAACGCTTTTGGTCGTGGACTCAATGACGGGTCAAGAGGCGGTAAACGTCGCCGAAACCTTCAACGCGAGGCTGGAAGTTACGGGTGTTATCTTAACCAAACTCGACGGCGACACGCGAGGCGGTGCTTGCCTTTCGATAAAAGCGGTAACGGGCAAACCTATCAAATTTATCGGTGTCGGCGAAAAGCTGAGCGATTTAGAACCGTTCTATCCCGATAGAATGGCGTCGCGGATTTTGGGTATGGGCGACGTTTTGTCCTTAATAGAAAAGGCGCAACAAGCCATCACGGAAGAAGACGCGAAAAAAATGCAACAAAAAATGCTCGCGAATACCTTTACGCTCACCGATTATTTAGAGCAGTTCGCAATGATGAAAAAAATGGGTGGCGCGCAAGCAATGCTGTCTATGCTCCCTGGCGCGAACAAATTAAAGGTGAACGAGGGCGACGTGGACGAAAAGAAAATCGAGCGCACCAAAGCGATTATCCTTTCTATGACCAAAGCCGAACGCGACAACCCGTCGATTATCGACAGCAAGAGAAAACGCAGAATAGCGTCGGGTTCGGGTACGACGGTACAGGATATCAACCAACTGTTAAAGCAGTTTGAACAAACGAAAATGCTGATGAAACAGCTCAAAGGCGGGAAGGGCAGATTTAAGCTCCCTTTTTAACGAACAAAAGCTAAAAATCGGGGAAAACCCGTAAAAATAAAAAATATTTTATATACTTTGGAGGTATAATATTATGGTAAAAATGAGACTTTTCAGAATGGGCGACAAGAAGAACCCTATCTACCGTGTGGTAGTCGTAGACAGCAGAAAGGCTGCAACGGGCGAGTATATCGACTGTGTTGGTCATTACAGACCTACCTGCGACCCCGTAGAACTCACGATTGACAACGCGAAAGCGCAAGAATGGCTTTCCAAGGGCGTTCAACCCACCGAAACGGTGAAGAACTTGCTCGTAAAAGCAGGCGCTATCGAAAAATCGTCCAAATTAAGCCCTAGCAAGACCAAGACGAAGAAATCTAAGTAAAACGCATATAGCACGCCGTCTTATCCACAAATTCGGAACTTGCCCTTGCTCGTTTACGCAAAGTAAACTCCCGTCGGGCAAAACCGCGAAGTTTGTGGCAATACGGCGCACTCTCCGCGTTTTACAACGCAAAGCACGCCGTCTTATCCACAAATTCGGAACTTGCCCTTGCTCGCGTACGCAAAAGTATGCTTCCGTCGGGCAAAACCGCGAAGTTTGTGGCAATACGGCGCACTCTCCGCGTTTTACGACGCGCATACAAATTTTACGAATTAAGCTCGCTATGTAAAAATAGCCGAGCTTACGCACAAAACAGGAGGCATCAATTATGCTGGATTTGATTAAATACATCGTCGAGCAGTTTGCCGAGGATAAAGAACACGTCGAATACCAAGTCAACGAAAAGGAACGGGTAATCGAGGTGACGGTTATCCTTACCCCGTCCGATATGGGAAAAGTAATCGGCAAGCAGGGTAAAATTGCGAAAGCGATGCGTACAATCGTGCGCTCCGCAACGCCGGCAAACAGCAAAAAATACGTCGTAGAAATCCGTGAACGCGGAGAAGTTACGGCGGAGTAAAACGGCGTATAACCGTAAATAAAAAGGCTTTCAAGCGAAAGCCTTTTTTGGCATTAAATATAAAAATGCGCAGGGGCAGGTATGCGTCAAGCGCAAAGAACGAGGTGAAAAGATGGACCGCTTAATCATTGCGGAGGTATTAAAACCGCAAGGTATACGGGGCGAATTAAAAATAAAAACCTTTACCGATTTTCCCCAAGACGTAAAGGCGTTCAAGACGGTGTATATCGACGATACGCCTTATAAAATTTTATCCTTTCGCGTAGGGAACGACGGCTCGGCGTTTATCGGTTTGCGCGGAATTCCCGACAGAAACTCCGCCGAGCTTTTCAGAGGCAAAAAATTAGAAGGCGAACGCGCCGACGCGCCCGATTTAGAAGAGGGGCAATATTATATCGTGGATATCATAGGTCTTTCTTGCGAAACGGCGGACGGGGAAGTTTTGGGTACGGTAACGGATATTTCCAATCTTGCCTCGGATATTTACACGATAGAAAAAGCGGGAAAGAAAATACTCTTTCCCGCCGTAAAAGGCGTCGTCCTCAAAGTCGATTTGGACGCAAAAAAATTGATAGTCGATAAAAAAATCTTCGACGAAATCGTGGTGTATTAACGGTTAACCGTTATCTTTTCCGCGCATAATTTTAACAAGTTTGTCTAACGTACCCGTTTTGCAAAGCGCGAAGAGGGTAAGCGTAGCGAGTACCGCGTCCGCGGGGATATAGATACATTGATAGATAAACGAATAAATAAACGCGTTGCGCGTTGCCCAAGCGGGAAAGCTCACCCAAACGGCGTCTTGCATAAAGAAAATGACGCCGGATAAAAGGTGGAAGATAAACCTGAGCGAAAACACGGCGACACAGCCTAAAACGATAGGCCAGCACCCCTTTTCTTTGCGGTTGATTTTACCGAAAAATCCCATAACGCCGACGCTCATAAAGGCGAGCAGGTAATCGAAAACGAAGGTGGCGGGCGTGAGAATGTACGGGTCTTCGATAAAGTTCAAAAGTCCGTGGATAAGCCCAATCATAAGTCCGTCGGTAACGCCGTACACGTAGGCAAAGACGAGGATAGGCGCAAAGGACGCGAGGGTGATAGACCCGCCCGATTGCACGGGGCTTATCTTGATAACGGCGAGCGTAAAGGACAGCGAAACGCAAATACCCGCAAACGCGATTTTTTTAGAATCGAACTTTTTACCGTTCTTCAAAAACCCGATAAGCGCAATCACGCCGAGGACGAGTACAACCCCTAAAACAGAAATCCATTTTACGAGGTTGGTGGTTTGCTCGGAAACTTCGAGCAGGGAATAAAGAAACATAAAAATACCTCCTTCCGTCGTACGCGCTTTTTTGGAAAAGAAAAAACCCAACTTCTACGAAAAACGAAGCGGGTGCAAACTTTTCCCTCCGAGTTTAGACGGAAGAAAAACGGTTATCAATCTCTCGCTCAGGGATTACCCTGCCGATTCAAATGGTATAATCTCAGCCTTTTAGAAAGGCACCCACGACGGATAATTAAATTTTGTAACAACAGTATAAACAAAACGCTAACAAAAGTCAAGCGTTTTCAGGAGGAAAAATAAATGCGCCACGATTTTTACGCGTATATGGACAGAATGAAGTTTATCAAACGCTGGCAATTAATGCGTTCCGTCCGCGACGAAAACATAATGGAACACTCGCAAAGCGTCGCGATTTTGTCGCACGCCCTTGCCGTTATCCGTAACGAAGTGTTCGGCGGGAGCGTAGATATTGCCAAAACGGTATTGTACGCGCTGTATCACGAAACGAGCGAGGTAATGACGGGCGATTTGCCCACGCCGATAAAATACTACAACCAAGGTATCCACGGTGCGTATAAAGAACTTGAAAAAAAGGCTTGCGAGAAGATGTCGGATATGCTACCCGAAAAAATGCAAACCGCGATTAGACCGTACATTTTAGCGGACGAGAACAGCGAGGAATACAAAATCGTTAAATCCGCGGACAGACTTTCGGCGTATATCAAATGCTTAGAAGAACTGCGTAGCGGAAACAGCGAATTTTCCAAAGCGAAAAAGAGCATTGAAAAGGATTTACACGCGCGCAATATGCCCGAAATCGAGTACTTTTTCAAAGAATTTATACCTTCTTTTTCCTTGACCTTGGACGAATTAGAGGGAATGTAAAATTTGGTTGCGTTTTCACAAAAATTTCAAAAAACCTTAAACTACTTAACGAAATATGTGCGTATAATAGGAAGTAGAATGGTAAAAAATAGAAAAGAAAAGCAAAACTTTTAGAGGAAGTTATATGAAAAAAATTTTCAAGAAACTGACGGCGCTTACCTGCGTGCTTGTTACGACGGGTTCGCTGATTGGCTTCACCGCTTGTCAAGCGGAAAAAGAGATAATCAACGCTTACGATATCGCGGTAAAGAACGGATTTGAGGGCGACGAGGCGTCGTGGCTTTTAAGCCTGCGCGGAGCGGACGGCGAGGACGGGAAAAGTCTGGATATCGTCGAAATGTACGAGGCGTCGGGTTACGAGGGTACGCTTTTAGAATTTATCCAAGAATTAGGCATAACCTTTACCTTGCAGGAGAACAACGCCACGGATATTATCGCGGAAAATATCACCTCGGTAATGAACGTTTGTTGTGCGTTCACCAAAGAAGTGACGGTAGGCAACCGCTGGAACCAAAAACAAGAAACGGCGGTTTCGGGCGCGGAAGGTAGCGCGGTAATCGTCGATATCCAAGCGGAGCGTGGCGAGATGTATTTGGTCACCAACTACCACGTCGTCTACGAGGCGGAGAAGGGTATTTCCGAATGTATTTGGCTGTACCCCTACGGCTCGCGCGAAAGCTTTACCACGGGCGACACCGACGGGGACGGGTATTTGGAAACGACCCCAGGTAACACCGAGGACGGCGACGGCATACAGGCGCATTTTATCGGCGGAGCGATGGATTACGATATCGCTTTACTTCGCGTAAATAACGCGAATTTAGCAAAATATGTTCAAAACTACGCGCTGAGAAGTGCGGTATTGGGCGATTCCGAACAAATCACGGTAGGGGAAAAGGTATTTGCAATCGGCAATTCCAACGGTTTGGGTATTTCCGCGACGAACGGTATTATTTCGGTAGATTCGGAAAATATTTCTATGACCTCGACGGACGGGAAACGCGCGGTGAGCTACCGCGTTATGCGTACGGATTCGGCAATCAACCACGGTAATTCGGGTGGCGGACTGTTCAACGCGCAAGGGAAACTCGTGGGCATCACCAACGCCAAGAGCGTTGCCGACGAAACGGACAATATGGGCTACGCTCTGCCGATAACGCAGGTGAAATACGTGCTTAAAAATATTTGGGATAATAGAACGGACTTACAGGACGGGTTTGTTTTACGCGCTTGGCTGGGCGTAGAAACGTATATCAATTCCACGAAAACTCAGCTTGTAGACGGTAAATTGAAAATCACGGAAACCTTCGTCGTATCCCGCGTGCTTGACGGCGACGACGCAGGCGCGTCGGCGGGTAAATTAAAGTCGGGCGATATTATCAAGGCAATTACGGTTGGCGGTAAAAAGACCCCGCTTACCCGCCGTCATCAGCTCAGCGATTTACTGCTCACCGTCCGCAAAGGCGACACGGTAACGCTGGATATCACGCGCGACGGTAGCGAAATGCAGGTTGCGATTGTTTTTGATAAAGACGAGTATTTCGTAAAATACGCATAAAAAATAACGAATATAAAAGATAGAACGCCCTTTTTTGAGGAAGAATAAATCGGCGAGAACATCTTTTATAGACAGGACGCGCGAACGGGCGAAAACCCCGCTCGCGCGTCTTTTTTAACGCTTGACAAATTCGTCGGATTGTAGTATAATTAGAAAAACTACTAAGAAAAACCACTAAGGAAAAAGGCTATGAGAACGGAAGAATATATTTCCTTTTTAATAGAAAAGAGCAAAGGCGACAAAGAAAAATTCCGTAGCGCGACGCCGATAGGCAGGGATTTGACGGACGGCGTGGTATTTTCGCAAAAAATGCCCCGCGCGCTTGCGTTTAAGCATACCTGCGTTACGGGCGTGGGCAGAACTGCGTTCATCAAACGTCTCATTCTCGCCCTGTCCTTTTTCTACGACAAAACCGAGGCGAACTTCCTCGTCGTATCCCCGCACACCGAATACGGCGAGCTTATCCGTTTACACGGTTTGGATATTACCGTACCGTTCATTCGCGAAAAAGCCGATTTGCAAGGCGTGGAACAATGCGTGAAAGAACTCACCGAGCTTCACGCGCGCGAGCGCGGTTGCCCAAAATTATACCTCGTCTTAGACGGCTTAGAGGAGTTAGACGGTTGTAACAAAAACGGGGATTTGGAAGAATATAGAAATATTTTCGATAGTATCGCGCGCCAGCCGAATATAGAAGTGATTACGGGCGCAGACTTAATAAAAACGATATTTAGCGGTTATCCTGGCGCGTTCGTGGGGATTGGCAACTGCCTCGTCACCGCGCAAGGCAACGGCAAAGCGGACTACACCTTTGTCAACGACGATTCGTCCCTGTCTATGCCCGCCCCGCTTCACTACCCCGATACGCCGAGCTTTATCGAAACGGTGATTTGGGCAAACGCCGAGCAAGGCAAACCGCAAGAATAAACTAAGCCACGCGTACATATGGAAAAGGCTAATTTTTTATTTCAACGCATACCTGCCCCCTTGCTTTCATGGTACAACCAAAACAAACGCGACCTGCCTTGGCGCAAAAACCCGACGCCGTATAGCGTGTGGGTTTCGGAAATTATGCTTCAACAAACGCGCGTAGAGGCGGTTAAGGAATATTATGAACGGTTTATGCAGGTTTTGCCCACCGTAGCCGATTTAGCACGGTGCGAGGAAGAAAAACTTCTTAAACTTTGGGAGGGGTTGGGCTATTATTCGCGCGTACGCAATATGCAAAAATGCGCGAGGCAAATTATGCTAAATTTCGACGGTGAATTTCCGCAAAGCAAAGAGGAACTTCTCACCCTTTCGGGCATAGGTGCTTATACGGCGGGCGCGATTTCGTCGATTGCTTTTGGCAACCCCACGCCTGCGGTAGACGGCAACGTCTTTCGCGTGCTTTCCCGCGTAGAACAAAACGATACGGTGATTTCCGACCCCAAATACCGTAAATATTTAGAAAAAGAACTTTCTTTCGTTTACCCCAAAGACAAAAAGGGCTGTTCGGATTTTACGCAAAGCCTGTTCGAGCTGGGCGCGCTCATTTGCAAACCGCAAAACCCCGCCTGCGAAAAATGCCCCTTAAATTCTTTTTGTTTCGCCTATCAAAACGGAACGCAAACCCTTTATCCCGTTTTGCCTCAAAAAAAACCGAAACGCATAGAAGAGGTTTATATTTTTCTAATTCAAACCCCCGAGGGCTTTTGTATTCGGCGAAGAGAGGCGGGCGTGTTAAAGGGAATGAACGAGTTCCCCTCGCATATTTGCGAACGAGGCGAAACGCCCGAAAGCGTGTTAAACGAGTGGGGTATGTACGAGTTCACCCAAAAATCGCGGGCGAAATACAAGCATATTTTCACGCATATTTACTGGGATATAACTTGTATTTGGGTACAGACGGACTACGCGCCGTTCGATAGTTACACTTTACGCGAAATAGAGGAAACGATATCTTTACCGACGGCATTCAAACAATGCTTAAAGACGGTGAAGTAAAATATAAGGAGAATAAAAAAAATGAAAGTATTACTTATCAACGGCAGTTTACACGAAAAGGGCTGTACCTACACGGCGCTTGCGGAGGTAGCAAAAGCGTTAAACGCAAACGGTGTGGAAACGGAAATTTACTGGATAGGACAGACCGCGGTAAGCGGTTGCAAGGGCTGTTGGGCTTGCAAGAAAACGAAAAAATGCGTGATTGACGACGGCGTGAACGAGTTCGTGGAAAAATGCGCGGACTTCGACGGTTTCGTGTTCGGTTCGCCCGTATACTACGCCTCGGCGTCGGGCGCGCTCGTTTCCTTTATGGACAGAGTATTTTATAGCGGTGGCAAAAACCTCGCTTACAAACCTGCGGGGGCGGTGGTGAGCTGTCGTCGCGCGGGCGCAAGCACGACTTTTGACGTTATCAATAAATATTTCACGATTAACAATATGCCGGTGGTAGGTTCGAACTACTGGAACGAAATCCACGGCAACACCGCCGAAGAAGCGTCGCAAGACGAAGAGGGCTTGCAAACGATGCGAATCCTCGGCAACAATATGGCGTGGCTACTCAAATGTATAAAGCTCGGCAAAGAGGCGGGGCTTGAACCGATACGCGAACGCAAAATTATGACGAATTTTATCCGCTAATCCGCGAAAAACAAAAGGACGGACTTGCAAATACGCAAGTCCGTCCTTTTATATAAATTTATCTTACACGAACGGATATTCTGCCTTAATCACGCAAAAGCAGTCGGGGTTTTTCAAACGGATATTATCCGCTACCGCCTTTTCCGCAGAGGCAGGGCAAAGCGGGCAATCGGCAGGCATCACCAAATCGAAAATAAGATTGATTATCTTCTCACCCTTGGTAATCCTGAAATCGTGAATGGTAAATTCGGGGTTTATTTCCCGTGCCGAAGATAAAGCCATAGCCCGCAACTCGTTGACGATAGGGTCGTTTACGACGATAGGGTCGAGGTGAATCGTAACGATACAGCCGAATTTCTCGTGCATATCGCGTTCTAACTTATCCACTTCCTCGTGCGCGACGTTGATGTCCGAATCGGACGGCACTTCCGCGTGGAAAGAAACGATTTGTCTGCCCGGACCGTAATCGTGTACCATAACGTCGTGAATACCCACGATTTTCGAATACCCCTTGCAAAACTCGTAAATGCTCTGAATAAATTCCCTTTCGGGCGGAGTACCGAGCAACAAATCAATCGTTTCCTTGGACGCTTTAATACCCGTATACATAATAAATCCAGCCACGGCGATACCCGCCCAACCGTCCACGGCAATGCCCCAGACGTTCGCGACCAAAGCGGACGCCAAAACGAGCGTCGTTGCAATCCCGTCGGTGAGCGAATCGGATGCGGACGCCTTAATCGGTGCGGACGAAATGGCGTTTCCTATTTTGCGGTAGAAAAAGAACAGCCAAGTTTTCACCAAAATCGCGAACCCGAGCAGGATAAGCGTAACGTTCTCTACCGTCGGCAACACGGGGTAAATAATTTTATCCACCGAACTTTTGAAAAGTTCAAAGCCGACGAGGATAATCGCGGTGTCCACGATAAACCCCGTGATATATTCCATTCTACCGTGTCCTAAGGGGTGTTCCTTATCGACGGGCTTACTCGCCAAGCGAAAGCCTATCAAGGTAACGATAGCCGAACCCGCGTCCGAGATATTGTTAAACGCGTCGGCAAAAATCGCGACGGACGCGGACAAAATACCCAAAACGAGTTTCACCGCGAACAAAATCAAATTTACCAAAATACCCGTAACGCCCGCCAGCGTAGCGTATTTCCCGCGCACCTTGCAGTCGGTTAAATCGTTGTTTTTCCCGACGAAAAGTCGGATTAAAAAATTCGTCATAATTAAAATTCCACGCAAATAAATTTTATTTTTATTATTATAATAAATCGAAAAAAATCCGTCAAGTATAAACGCGTGGCTAACGGGAAAAACCTCCGTCTAAGCAGGTAAAATTTTACAAATCGTGTAAATTAAAAAAGAAAAGCCATTGTTGATAATTGACAATAAACAAAAAATATGATACAATAAACGAAATTGTTTTTTAGGTGGAATTATGGATATTTGGTTGGCTATTTTATTGCTTGCAATCGGGTTTGTGTGTTTGGTAAAGGGCGCGGACTGGTTTGTAGACGGCGCGTCTGGAATTGCAAAAAAATTACGCGTACCCTCGCTGGTTATCGGTTTGACGGTAGTGGCGTTTGGGACGAGCGCCCCAGAGCTTGCCACCTCGGTTATATCGTCCGTAAAAGGCGATACGGGAATCGCGATAGGCAATATCGTGGGTAGCAATATTACGAACATTTTGCTCATTTTAGGGCTTTCCGCGCTCATATGTAATTTACCCGTACACAAAGACACGCTGAAAATCGATTTTCCCGTGCTTATCGGCGCGTCCGCACTTTTACTCTTATGCGGTTTGGACGGGCAGTTAAGCCGTTTGGAAGGTATCGTGTTTTTCGTTATTTCGACCATATACACGGTGGCGTTGGTACGAATGGCGATACAAAACCGTAAAAAAGAAGAAACCGCGCTTGCGCTTGAAAACAAAGGGGAAGTGTGCGCTTTTGAAGAAGATAGCGAGTTAGAGCAACCCAAAACCGCTTATGGCAAGTGGTATAAACAAATGAAAGAACTTACTTGGTTTTTAACGGTAATCACGCTCGTGGGCTTGCTCGTCGTAGTGCTTGGCGCAAATCTTGCGGTAGAAGGCGCGACGGCAATCGCGGAAAAGTTGGGTATATCCGAGCGAATTATAGGTTTGACGGTGGTGGCGATAGGTACTTCGTTACCAGAGTTAGTGACTTGCGTAATGGCGTCGTTAAAGGGGGATACGGATATAGCCGTTGGCGATATCGTGGGCAGTTGCATTTTTAATATTTTGAGAACGCTGGGTATTTCGGCGACGATAGCTCCGCTTTCTTTCGCACCGGAATTTTTAATTGATACGGGCGTAGCGCTTGCCACGGCGGTGCTGTTGACGGTTTTGGGTTTAATCAAGGGCAGAGAAATTCGGCGTTGGGGCGGAATCATAATGCTTTTGGGTTTTGCGGGGTATTACGTATATCTTTTTGCGATTTGATAAATTTTTTATAAAAACGGCGCAAAAATGCTTGCCAAAGCCGTTATAATCGTATATAATAGATACCGACTTCGAGCGCTCCTCTGCCTTTTTGGGTGTAATGAGGAATTATACAGCGGGTTACGAGCGTTTCGTAAATAACGGAGGTAAAGTCTAAAAATGAAAGGAATTATTCAAGCAATCGAAGCGGAAAATATGAAAACCGAAGTTCCTTCCTTCGAAGTAGGCGACACGGTTAAGGTCGGCTATAAAATTATCGAAGGCGGTAAAGAAAGAGTGCAGAACTTCGAGGGCGTCGTAATCGCAAAGAGAAACGGCGGTATTTCCGAAACGTTCACCGTACGCCACATTTCCTACGGCGTAGGCGTAGAAAAAACCTATCCTCTTCATTCGCCGAAAATCGCGAGCATCACGGTTGTTAGACGCGGTAAGGTTAGAAGAGCGAAACTCTATTATCTGCGCAAGCTTACCGGTAAAGCGGCTAAGGTTAAGGAAAAAATTTAATCAAAAAACAATCTTTTGCAAAAAAGAAAAAGCAAGTTCGCCCAAAGTCAACGGCGAACTTGTTTTTTTCTTGAAAAATTAGCGTAAAACTGTTTACTTTTTCACGCATTTAGGGTACAATAGATAAGAAAGCATATATAAGGAAGAAAAAACGCTTTTTTGAGAGGTTTTCGCAAATGATTGCAAAAGTACAAAGCTACGCGCTTTTAGGTTTAGAGGGCGTGGAAGTAACGGTAGAGGCGGACGTAAGCAAAGGCTTACCCTGCTACGAAATCGTCGGTTTGCCCGACGCCACCGTAAAGGAATCCAAAGAACGCGTTCGTAGCGCCGTCAAAAACAGCGCCTTACAATTCCCTGCGCATAAAATCACCGTCAACCTCGCGCCCGCGTACGTAAAAAAAGCGGGTTCGGCGTTCGATTTGCCCGTCGCGTTAAGTATACTATCCGCGTACGGCGAACTGCAAGCGCAAACGGACGGTTACGTATTTTTAGGCGAGCTTGCCTTAAACGGCGATTTGCGCGCTGTGACGGGCGTATTGCCCGCGCTCATTTCCGCCCGCGATAAAGGCTGGAAAAAATTTATCGTACCTTACGCCAACGCCAAAGAGGCGGGCTATATCCAAGGCATTGAGGCGTACGGCGCAAAAACCTTAAAAGAAGTAGTAGAGCATTTATCAGGCGTCGCGCCCTTGCCCGTGTTGCCCACCGCGAATTTCTTGGCGAATAACGGCGAAACGACGGGCGTGTACGATTTGAAATTCGTCAAAGGCCAACCGATAGCCAAACGCGCGTTAGAAGTCGCGGTGGCGGGCGGACACAACATCTTGTTCGTCGGCCCCCCAGGTAGCGGGAAAACGATGCTCGCCCGTGCCATACCTTCCATTATGCCGGATATGCACTTTGACGAGGCGTTGCAAATCACGAAAATTCATTCGGTTGCGGGTACGCTCGGCGAAGAGGGGATTGTCAGTGTTCGTCCCTTCCGCAGTCCGCACCATACCGCGACGACGGTATCTTTGTGCGGTGGCGGGGCTTCGTCCGTCCACCCGGGCGAAATCAGCCTCGCGCACGGCGGGGTACTCTTTTTAGACGAATTACCCGAATACAAGCGTTCGTCGTTAGAATCGCTTCGTCAGCCCTTAGAGGACGGCGTTATCACCATTTCCCGTTCGAGCGGAACGGTAACTTACCCCGCGTCGTTTATGCTTTGCGCGAGTATGAACCCCTGTCCTTGCGGGCATTACGGCAGTAGCAAAAGAAGATGCACCTGCACGCCCAACGACATTCGCAAATACCGCGCGAAAATTTCAGGACCGCTTTTGGACAGAATTGATATCCAAGTAGAAGTGGACGGCGTGGATTACGACGCTTTGATAGCGCAGGTAGAGGAAGAACCCAGCGCACAGGTTAAAGCGCGCGCGGATTATGCGCGGAGTATCCAACGCGAACGCTATAAAAACGGCAAAATCACGACGAACGCCGAAATGGGCGAAAAGGAGCTTCGCGCCTATTGCGCGTTGAGCGCGGAATGTGAAAGTATCTTAAAGACCGCGTTTGACACATTGCGGTTATCCGCCCGCGCGCGTTCGCGTATAATAAAAGTAGCGCGCACGATAGCCGATTTAGATTTTAGCGAAAATATCCAGCCCGACCATTTATACGAGGCGATTTCCTACCGCACCTACGGCGCAGAGGCAGGGGAAATCGAGTAAGGCAGGTAGCGTATGAATATAACGGATAAAAACAATATCGTGAGCATACCCCAAAACGACGCGTCGTATCCGAAAGAATGGAACGCGCTACCCGACAGCCCGCCGATTTTATACGCGGTGGGGAATGTAACCTTGATAAACACGAGGAAATTCACGGTAGTCGGTTCAAGAACGACGCCCGTCACGGCGTTAAAACTGGGTATGACGGTAGCGAAAGAACTTTCGCAAAGCTTTACGCTCGTCACAGGCACGGCAGACGGAGGCGACTCGGCGGTAATTGAGGGCGGAATTTTAGGCGGTGGCAGACTGATTTGTCTGCTTGCGGGCGGGTTTTCCGCGATACCGCAAAACAATTTACCCCTTTTAGAACGGTTGGTAAAACAAGGCGGATTATTGCTTTCCCCGCACCCCTACGATACGAGCGTCCGCGCGTTTTCCTACGAATACCGCAACAAATTATTAGCGGGCTTAGGCGAGGGAGTGTTGGTTTTGGGCGCAGGCTTAAAGAGCGGAGCTCTAATTACCGCAAGATACGCGCAAAAGCAAGACAAACCCGTATTCGCATTCCCGTACGCCCCCAATACCCATTCAGGCGCGGGCTGTAACGCGCTCATCAAAGCGGGCGCGTACTTAACGGAAAGCGCGGAGGATATATCCGAGCGTTTAGGCGTGAAGATAGAGAAAAAAGCGACGGGCGTAACGCTGAGCGAGGACGAAAAGAAAATGCTTTCGGCGTTATACGAACAGGGCGAATCGCATATAAATTTGCTGTCGCAAACGACGGGCATACCGATATTCAAAGCGCGAATGTTGCTTTCGGCGCTGGAAGTCAAAGGGGTGGCGGTTGCGCTGGGCGGAAACCGTTACGCGCCCGTATAAACCGTATAAAAGAGTAAAAACCAAGTAAAAAATTATAGCAATATAAAGGAAGTATATATGGATTTAATTATCGTAGAATCGCCTTCCAAGGCAAAGACCATCTCGAAATACCTCAAAGGCAAATACCGCGTAGACGCGTCGGCGGGACACATACGCGATTTGCCCGTGCATACGCTTGGCGTAGATATCAACCACGATTTCGAACCGCACTACGTCAATTCCGAGGGTAAAGAGGACGTTATCCGTCGTTTGACGGACGCGACGAAAAAAGCGGACAAAGTATATCTTGCAACCG
This sequence comes from Candidatus Scatosoma sp., assembly GCA_045537295.1. Classification (GTDB taxonomy): domain Bacteria; phylum Bacillota; class Clostridia; order Christensenellales; family Borkfalkiaceae; genus Scatosoma. Next base: position 29,024 of record JAZSPG010000025.1, read on the forward strand.
ACCCTGACCGCGAGGGCGAGGCGATAGCTTGGCATTTGCAAACGGTGTTAGGGCTTGACGAGAAAGGCAAAAACAGAATTGAATTCAACGAAGTATCCCAGCACGCGATAGAAACGGCGCTCAAAAGCCCCCGCCAAATCGATTACAATTTGGTAGACGCGCAACAAGCCCGCCGTGTGTTAGACAGGCTTGTGGGCTATAAGCTTTCGAAAATTATCAACAACAAAATCGAGGACAAAAACAGCAACGGCAAACGCACGCTTTCGGGCGGTCGCGTACAATCGGTTGCGCTTAGATTAGTGGTAGAACGCGAACGCGAAATCACGGCGTTCAAACCCGAAGAATACTGGAACTTAACGGCGGAATTGCAGGACAAACCGCACTTATACGCTTCGTTTAAGGCGATGCTGGAAAAGAAAGGTACGAAAAAATACAAACCCTCGTCCGCGGACGAAACGGCGCAAGTTCTCGCGGTGATTGAAAAGGGCGAGTTTAGAGTGGCAAAAACGAAAAAGACGATAGCCAAATCGCACGCGCCCGCGCCGTTCACGACGAGTTCTATGCAACAGGACGCGTCTACAAAGCTTGGATTTACCGCGCCCGAAACAATGACGCTTGCCCAGCACTTGTACGAGGGTATCGAAACGGAAAACGGCGACCATATCGCGTTCATTACCTATATGCGTACGGATTCCGTGCGTGTTTCCAAAGAGGCGCAAGCCAAAGCTTTGGACAAAATCCGCGCGGTGTACGGCGCGGACTACGCACCCGAAAAACCCAACTATTACGCCTCGAAAAAAGGCGCGCAGGACGCGCACGAGGCTATCCGTCCTATCGATTTAGAAATGACCCCCGCAAAAGCCAAGGCGTTGCTCGATAAAAAACACTTTGCGCTTTATAAGTTGGTTTACGAGCGTTTCCTCGCCTCGCAAATGGCGGAGGCGCGCTATAACAGTATGCAAATGGAAATCGACAACAGCGGGTACATCTTCAAAGCAAGCGGAAAGGTGTTAATTTTCGCGGGCTTTACGGCGGTGTACCAAGACGCGTCTAAAAGCGCGGACGACGAGGACGGGATTGATTTAGCCAAGCTGTTGCCCGACTTAAAGGAAGGGGACGCGCTCGACCTCGTTTGTATGAAAAAGGAACAAAAATTCACCAAACCGCCCCAACGCTACACGGACGCGTCGCTCGTCAAAACGATGGAAGAAAAGGGTATCGGCAGACCGTCTACCTACGCTACGATTATTTCTAAATTGATGCAAAAGTACGTCAAAAAAGACGGTAAGTATATGTACCCTATGCCGATTGCGTATTCGGTGGTGGATATGCTCGTGAAATGCTTTACCGAAGTAATGGATATCGGCTTTACGGCAGGAATGGAAACGCGCCTCGACGATATCGAAGAGGGCGGGGTGAACTGGCGCAAGGTAATCGGCGATTTCTACCCCGGATTTGAGCGCAATTTGCGCCAAGCCTCGAACTACGGCGACGAGCTGACGGACACCGTTTGCGGAAAATGCGGGCATTTTATGCTCAGAAGAATGGGCAAATTCGGTAAATACTTGGCTTGCTCTAACTATCCCGAATGTCAAAATATCCTCAGCGAAAGCCAGCAGGAAATTTCCCCCGTACTCTGTCCAAAATGCGGGGAAAATATGGTGGTAAAAAGCAGTAAATTCGGTAAATTCTTGGCTTGCCCCAACTACCCCGACTGTAAATCGACCTTATCTATGCCTACCGACGAACAACCCAAACTCGTCGGCAAATGCCCTGATTGCGGGAACGCAATGACGGTACGCAAATCGAAAAAAGGCAAGGTGTATTACAGCTGTTCGGCGTATCCGAGCTGTAAATTTATGAGCTGGGATATCCCCACGGGCGAAAGATGCCCCGAGTGCAACGAACCGTTAATCGCGACGGCGCGCGGGAATATCAAATGCAGTAACAAAGATTGTTCATATAAAATCCGCACGGAAAAACCCAAAACGCAAAAAGTCGAATTAAAAGAGGGCTTTGAACAACCGCCCTATCCCGACGAACCTATCTACGATAACGACGGCGCGTATTTCTTCACGGGGTACGACGATGAAACCTAACAAAGAGGTACTCGTTATCGGCGGTGGCTTAGCGGGTAGCGAAACGGCGTACTATCTTGCGAGTAGAGGCATTAAAACCACCCTTATCGATATGAAACCCCAAAAATTCACGCCCGCGCACGAGAGCGCGAATTTCGGGGAGCTGGTTTGTTCGAACTCGTTAAAGAGCAACGATATTTACGCGAACGCCTGTGGGCTTTTGAAAGAAGAGATGCGCCGATTAGGTTCGATGGTAATCAAAGTCGCGGACGAAACGGCAGTACCTGCGGGCTTGGCGCTTGCGGTGGACAGAGAAAAATTTTCCGAAAAAATTACCGAGAACTTAAAATGCTGTCCGAATTTAACGATTATCAGCGAGGAAATTACGAGCTTACCCCTGCCCCAAACGGACGGGGACAGGTATATCGTTATCGCCACAGGCCCGCTCACGAGCGAGGCGTTAAGCGAGGATATAAAGAAACAGTTCGGCGCACACTTACATTTTTACGACGCATCTGCGCCAATCGTATCGGCGGAGAGTATCGATATGCAAAATGCGTTCACGGGCGATAGATACGGCAAAGGCACGGGCGACTATATCAACTGCCCGATGGACAAGGACGAGTATTACGCGTTCGTTGACGCGCTACTTTCCGCGGAACGCGCCGAGCTTCACGCGTTTGAAAAACGCGAAATCTTCGAGGGCTGTATGCCCGTAGAAATTATGGCGGGCAGGGGCAGAGATACCTTGCGCTTCGGTACGCTCAAACCCGTCGGATTATACGGCGAGGACGGCAAACGCCCGTACGCCGTGTTGCAACTGAGAAAGGAAAACACCGCGGGCGAGGCGTACAACCTCGTGGGCTTTCAAACGAACTTGAAATTCCCTGAACAAAAACGCGTGTTTTCAATGATACCCGCATTACGAAACGCCGAATTTTTACGCTACGGCGTGATGCACAAAAATACCTATATCGACGCGCCGAGCGTTTTAACGAGGCAATTTTCGGTTAAAAATAATCAAAGGCTGTTTTTCGCAGGGCAAATCACGGGCGTAGAAGGATACGTCGAAAGCACGGCAAGCGGATTGCTCGTCGCTATCGCAATCGCGGACGAAATTTTAGAACGGGAACGGTTGGAGTTAGACGCACGGACGGTGTGCGGAGCGTTACAAACGCATATTTCCACGCCGACCAAAGACTTCCAACCTATGAACGCGAACTTCGGCATTTTAACGCCGTTGCCTACGCGGATTAAGGACAAAAAACAACGCTACAAAGCGTACGCCGAGCGCGCGCTAAATTTAATAGCGGAAATCGCGCACGCGAAAGCAACGCAAAATAAGGAATAATAAAACGGAGAAAAGAACTATGGAATTTCGAGGAACGACCATTTGCGCCGTAAAAAAGAACGGCGTCACGGCAATCGCAGGCGACGGTCAGGTGACGATGGGCGAATCGGTCATTTTCAAAAACACGGCGGTAAAGGTACGCCGAATTTTCGGTGGCAAAGTCATTTTAGGCTTTGCAGGCTCAGTAACGGACGCGTTTGCGCTCACCGAACGCTTCGAGGGTATGTTAAATAAATTTTCGGGCAATTTAATGCGCTCGGCGGTGGAGCTTGCGGAGCTTTGGCGGAGCGACAAAATCGGCAGAAAATTAGACGCAATGATGATAACGGCGGACGAAAACACCCTGCTTATCTTATCAGGTACGGGCGAGGTAATCGAGCCGGACGAGGGCGTTTGCGCAATCGGTAGCGGTGGCAATTACGCGCTGGCGGCGGCACGCGCACTTTATCAGGAAACGGACTACGACGCGCAAACGATAGCGCAAAAAGCGCTGAAAATCGCGTCGGAAATTTGCGTATTCACCAACGACAATATCCGTTGTGAAACGGTAGGTCAAGGTCAGCCCCAAGCGCAAAAGAGCAAACCCGCGAAGAAAAAAGCGGATAAGGAGGCGTAAAAAATGGATTTATCCCCCAAGCAAATCGTGCATAGATTAGACAAATATATTATCGGGCAAAACGACGCGAAAAAAGCGGTGGCAATCGCACTTAGAAACCGCTACCGTCGCGCCCAGCTTCCCCCTGAAATCCGCGAGGAAATCACGCCGAAAAATATCATAATGAAAGGCCCTACGGGCGTGGGCAAAACGGAGATAGCCCGCCGTCTTGCCAAGCTCGTCAAAGCCCCGTTCGTCAAAGTCGAGGCGACCAAATATACGGAAGTAGGGTACGTCGGCAAAGACGTCGAAGGTATGATTCGCGATTTAGCGGAATGTGCGTATCGGCTCGTCAAAGCGGAAAAGGAAGAGGAAGTCAAAGCCAAAGCGACCTTGGCAACCGAAAAGCGAATTGTGCGCGCGCTTGCCGAAGTGAAAAAGGACGAGAAAGGCGAGCTTGCCAGAGAAGTCTTTGAAAACAACCTCTTAGAAGGATTGAGAAAAGGCGAGTTTAACAACGTAATTATCGAAATGGAAGTGTTGGATATTAGTCAACCGATGGAGCTTATTCCGGGCGGTACGGCAATTTCCATCGGCAGTATTTTCGGGGATATGTTACCCCCGAAAAAGAAAAAGCGCAAATTCGCGGTAAAAGAGGCGTTCCAAATCGTTTTAGACGAGGAATCGTCCAAACTCGTAGACGAGGACGCGATAAAGGCGGAGGCGTTATACCGCGCGGAAAACGACGGGATTATCTTTATCGACGAGATTGATAAAATCGCAGGCAAGGGCAATTCTCACGGCGCGGACGTCTCGCGCGAGGGCGTTCAGCGCGACATTCTGCCTATCGTCGAGGGCAGTACCGTCGTTACGAAATACGGACCTCTTAAAACGGACTTTATCCTGTTTATCGCGGCGGGCGCGTTCCACGTTTCGTCGATAGAGGATTTAATTCCCGAACTGCAAGGCAGATTCCCCGTTTCCGTGGAACTCAAAAGCCTTACCAAAGAAGATTTTGTGCGTATCTTGACGGAAACGGAAAACTCGCTCACCTTCCAGTACGGCAAACTCTTGTCCGTGGACAATATCGACCTCAAATTCGACGACGGCGCGATAGAACGCATTGCAGAAATTTCGGTAGAACTCAATGCGACCAGCGAGGATATCGGTGCGCGTAGATTGCATACGGTTATGGAATATTTGTTAGAGGACATATCCTTTAACGCAGGCGGGGACTATCCCACTTTCACCTTAAAAATCGACGAACGCTACGTAGACGAACATTTGCAAAAGCTCACGGGCGATAGAAATTTGAAAAAATACGTTTTATAATTGATAGAAAGAATAAATATTTAGGAAGTAAATTATGATAAATATACCCAAAGGCACGAAAGACGTTTTGCCTGCCGATTCGTATAAATGGCAATACGTGGAAAGCGTTGCGCGCGATACGGCAACTCTTTTCAACCTCAAAGAAATCCGCACGCCCACCTTCGAACACACCGAGCTTTTCCAGCGCGGTGTGGGCGATACTTCGGATATCGTTACCAAGGAAATGTACACCTTCAAGGATAAAGGGGATAGGTCGATAACCTTAAAACCCGAAGGTACGGCGGGTGTTGCGCGTTCGTTTATTGAAAACGGAATGGCAGGCGGGGTGTTACCCGCGAAACTGTTCTATATCACGCCCGCATTTCGCTACGAACGTCCGCAAGCGGGACGGCTTCGCGAATTTCACCAGTTCGGCGTGGAAATATTCGGCGCGAAAGGCGCGCAAACGGACGCCGAGGTAATTTTAATCGCGGATACCTTACTTAAAAAATTAGGGTTGCAGGTCCAGCTGTATATCAATTCTATCGGCTGTCCCGTTTGCCGTAAAAAATACAATCAGGCGTTAAAAGACTTCTTTGCACCCCGCTTGGACGAGCTTTGCTACGATTGCAAAACGCGTTACGAGAAAAACCCCTTGCGACTTTTGGATTGCAAGGAGGATAATTGCAAGAAAATCAACGCCGACGCACCCAATCTGCTCGACTATTTATGCGAGGGATGTAGCGCGCATTTCGAGGCGACCAAACGCTATTTGCAAACCGCAGGCGTAGAATACAAAATCAACCCCCGAATCGTGCGCGGTTTGGATTATTACACGCGCACGGTGTTTGAGTTCGTGTCCACCTCTATCGGCGCGCAGGGCACGGTTTGCGGTGGCGGTAGATACGACGGATTGATAGAAGACCTCGGCGGAAACGCTGTTTCGGCGGTAGGGTTCGGCGCGGGTATCGAACGGCTTTTGATGGTAATGGAACAATCTTTCGCGCAAATCCCTAACGAGAAAAAACCTACCGTATACCTCGCGGGAATGGACGGCGAGAGCAGGGAAAAAGCCTTTGCAATCGCTACTAAGTTGCGCCAAGCGGGCGTATTCGCGGAAGTTGACCATATGGAGCGTTCGATAAAAGCGCAGTTTAAGTACGCAGACAAAATCGGCGCAAGGTTCGTCGCGGTTATCGGCGGGAACGAGCTTGCCGAGGGCGTTATGAACGTGAAAAACATGCAAACGGGCGAAAGCGAACGCATAGCGTTTGAAACCGCCGTGGAATATTTCCAAGATAAATAAATAACACTAAGCAACAAGGAGGAAAGAGGCAAAATGAAAAATATCACGAGCCAAGAATTAGAAAACCTTATCCAAGGCGAAAAAACGGTGTTTTGCGATTTTTGGGCAAGCTGGTGCGCACCTTGCAGAATGTTAGCACCTGTGTTTGAAAAAATCGCGGAAAAATACGAAGGACAAGCGGAATTTGTCAAAATCAACGTAGACGAGGAAGAGGCGTCGGCAATCAAATACCGCGTCAGCTCTATCCCGAACATTATCGCGTTCAAAAACGGCGCGGTTAAGGCAAACAGCTTGGGTTTCGTACCGCAAGAAATGCTGGAAAATTTCGTAAAAAATAATTTATAAAAGAGGTATACACAAATGACTATACAAAAAGTATCGACGGACAAAGCGCCCTTAGCAATCGGACCGTATTCCCAAGCAATCATTTGCGGGGAAATGGTATTCACTTCCGGACAAATCCCCCTCAACCCCCAAACGAACACGGTGGAGGCGGTTACCATTGAAGAACAAACCGAACAAGTAATGCAAAATCTCGGCGCGGTTTTGTCGCAAGCAGGCAGTTCGTTTGAAAAAGCGGTAAAAACCACTTGCTTTTTAGCGGATATTGCCGATTTCAGCGCGTTCAACGCCGTTTACGCGAAGTATTTTACCACCTGCCCCGCGCGTAGCTGTGTCGCGGTAAAATCGCTTCCGAAAAATGTTCTTGTTGAGGTTGAAGTAATCGCAACGTTGTAAAACGCATTTTACGGTGTGTGAGTATACGGCGTTACGCCGTTCAAACAAACGCAAACGAAAAAAAGCTCGGTGAAAAACCGAGCTTTTTCATATATTTTGGATTAATTGTTAAACTGTTCTTCTTCCTTTGCAAGCTTGCTATCCTTATCCGCGGGAATTTTCATAGAGATAAAGAAGAATACCAAGCCAAGTGCGAAGAGTACGGGGAGGGGAATTAAACTAATATTAATCCAAGTCCCGTCAGCCAAGGGGAAGAACCCGCTCAGCAAGGAAATCAAACCGACGCCGACAATCGCCGCGCTCTTACCGAAAATGTCGTAAATACCGAAGAACTCGCCTGTTTTTTCAGCGGGAATAATCTTGGTAAAGTACGAACGCGACATTGCTTGAATACCGCCTTGGAACATACCAACGCCCACCGCCATTGCCCAGAATTGCCATTCTTGACGGAGGAATACGGCGAGGAAACCGATAGCCATATACGCAACGATACAAACGATAAGCAAAATATTCGACTTAAACTTAGACGCTAACTTACCGAACAGGATAGCAAACGGGAACGCTACGATTTGCGTTACGAACAGAGCTATAACGAGTTTTACGACGCCGAAGTTCGGGAAGTTCAAATCCTTACCGATACTCATTGCCATTTTAATAATGGTATGCACGCCGTCGATATAGAAGAAGTAGGCAATCAAGAAAAACAACGCTTTTCTATTCTTTGCAAGTTCCTTAAACACCGACCCTAACCGCGAGAACGTTTCCTTTACGGGATGTTCGGGGCGGGGCAAGAAATGTTCTTGCTTATAATTTTTATAAAGTGGCATCGTGAAAATAAACCACCAAATTGCAGTAATCAAACAGCAGAGCGTATACGCAAGCGCGAGATAGGGCTTATCCACGACCGCGCCCGTCGCGTCTTTGGTGACCAAAACCATATCGCCGAGAACGTAGCAAACTAAGCAAAGGATAAACGGAACACAGCTACCGATATACCCCCAAGCGTACCCGTTAGCCGAAACCTTGTGCATTTTCTCGTCCGTCGTTACGTCGGAGAGCATCGAGTCGTAAAACACGTTTGCGGAAGTATATCCGACTTCGGTGACGATATACACGACGATAAACAAAATACCCGCAAACGCAAAACCCTTAAACGCGGAAAAAATCGAGAGTAAAAAACACCCGCCGATACCAATTCCCGCAAAAGTCATAAAGATTTTCCGTTTTTGGCTAAAATCTGCGTAAGTACCCATAATCGGACAAAGAATAACGGCGATAATGGTAACGATAACGTTTACCGACCCCCAAACCGTCGTCAAACTTTCCGAGGGGGAAAGGAAATCGAAATAGAACGCAAGTAACGCCGTTGCGAGCAAGGTATACGCCGAGTTTGCTACGTCGTAGAGTATCCAACGCTTTTCCTTTTTGGTAAAGCGCGGTTGCTTAATCGGTTTGGAAAGAGCTTGTTCTTCCATAGTTAATTTTTTTTTATAATATTGTTGAAATTATAGTGGAAAAGTTCGTTTTGAGTGGGCTCGTCCGCGCTTATAAACGCCTCGATAATTTGCACGGCGACAGGAATCCCCGCCTGCCATTTTTCAAATAAAACCTCGTTGATTTCCACGCAAAGCGGGTCGTCCTTTCTATGTAAAAACATATCCCCGAACGCCCGTTCCATCTTCGCAAGCCGTAAGAACAAATGCGCTATCCAATGAAACGGCTCTGCCTTGCACGAAAACATACCGTTAATTTTCTTTATCGTCTTAATCGCGCGGGCAATTTTTTCTTCGTCCTCGCCCATAGCCAGCGCGCAAGCCTCTTTGCAACCGTTTTCTTTGCTTAACGGCTGAGCGGTGTTATAGCCCCTAATCTTTTTGCCGTCCTTGCGCAAAATGAATTTATCAAATTCCGACTCGATTTTTCCGTGCGATAGAGCCTTAGACGAATTATCGTCGATATATTTATGGCACAGCGCGTCCAAGGTGAAATGGCACAAATACCCCAAAAGATACGCCAAAAAGGCGTTTTCTTGCTTGGCTTGTTCGGTCCAAACCGCGTACATTTCGCCGAATACATCTTTCCCATCTCTCGCGTGAATGGCAGTGCCGTGCCGACGGGTATCGTTACGCTTTAAGGGCTTGTAATAGAACAAAATATCCGGACCTTGCGTACCGAGCAAAAACGCCTCGTTATAATTTTTTATCAGCGTTTGTAAGCGCGGGGAAAGCAGTTTTGCCGTTTCCTCGCCAAACCGTCTATGTGCGTAAATAGCGGGCATAATAAGCTCCTTTTAAGTAAAAACGTATACGCGCGTACGCGTTTAGCACTTTTATTATAACATATCTTTCAAAAAAAAGATAGCGCTTGAAGTAAATTTTTTGAAAAAAGCAAAAAACCTTTATTTTCGCCGACGAATGAAAGCAAGAAAATTTACGAATACTATTCTATGAAAAACCGCATTTTAGAAAAAACGGCGGGGGCAGGTATGCGTTGAACTTAAAAAAAGGGGTAGAAAAATGCTCAACAAACGGGAAAGCGAGGTAATGCAAGCGGTATATGCTCTTTGTCACAGCGAGGGGATATGCCTGGTTTCGCCTGCCGAGCTACTCTCTATGCTTCCCGCGCATAAAAAGTATAGCGAACTGCAACTTGAAAAAATCTTAGACGCGCTTGCCTTAGACGATTATTTCCAGCTTCTTTCCTCAGAACGCAAAGGCGAAAAAATGTATGTCATATCCCTGCATCCCACGGGCTACGCATTCAAACGCAACAGCCTGCAACAAAAACGCGCGGTGGCGTTAAGGTTGGGCTGGGCAATCGCCTCGGCGGTGATTGCCTTTCTCGTCGGGTGGCTGTTAAAACGCATATTTTAATAAAAATATGCGTTCAAGTTGTTTACATTTATGACGGTTTGTGGTATACTATAAACAAATGTTCACCGTAAAAACGGACAAAAAATCAACGGGAAGAAAGGTATGAAATTTGAGTTAAGCTCGCCGTTTGCGCCCACGGGCGACCAACCGCAAGCGATAGAAAAATTAACCGAGGGCATTTTAGACGGAATGCGCGCGCAGGTACTCGTCGGGGTAACGGGTAGCGGTAAAACGTTCACGATGGCAAACGTTATTAAAAACGTCAACCGACCTACCTTAGTGATAGCGCACAACAAAACGCTCGCCGCCCAGCTTTGCAACGAGTTTCGAGAATTTTTCCCCAACAACCGCGTGGAATATTTCGTGTCCTATTACGATTACTATCAACCCGAAAGCTATATCCCGTCCACCGATACCTATATCGAAAAAGATTTAAGTATGAACGACGAGATAGATAAACTGAGAAACAGCGCGACGGGTTCGCTTATGGAGAGAAAGGACGTTATCGTCGTTGCGTCCGTGTCCTGTATTTACGGTTTGGGTGCGCCCGAGGAATATTTCCGTTTGTCCATATCTTTAAGACCGGGTATGGAATGGGAACGCAACGCGTTAATGCGCAAGCTTATCGAACTGCAATACGCGAGAAACGATATCGATTTCAAGCGTTCGACCTTTCGGGTTAGAGGGGATAGCTTAGAAATTTTCCCCGCGTCCAACTCGGAAGTGGCGATACGCTTAGAATTTTTCGGCGACGAAATAGAAAAAATTTACGAAGTCGAGGCGTTGACGGGCAAGAAATTAAACGAGCTTTCGCACGTCGCTATTTTCCCCGCCAGCCAGTACGCCGTTGGTACGGAAAAATTACAAAGCGCGCTTTGTATGATAGAACAAGATTTACAAGGCGAAGTCAAAGCCTTCGAGGACGCGGGCAAAATTTTAGAGGCGCAACGGCTCAAACAGCGCACCGAACACGACCTCGAAATGATGCGCGAAATCGGGTATTGTAGCGGTATCGAAAATTACAGCCGTTACTTCGACGGCAGAAAACCGGGCGAACCGTCGTTCACTTTACTCGACTACTTCCCGCAGGGCGAATTTTTGGTGTTTATCGACGAAAGCCATATGACCGTACCGCAAATCCGCGCTATGTACCACGGCGACTTATCTCGAAAAAAGAACCTTGTGGAATACGGATTTAGATTGCAATCGGCGTATGACAACCGTCCGCTCACCTTCCCTGAATTTGACGCGCGCATACCGCAAGTCGTGTTCGTTTCGGCAACGCCCGCGCCGTACGAATTAGAACAGGCGGGACAAACCGTCGAACAAATCATTCGTCCGACGGGCTTACTCGACCCTGAAATCACGGTAAAAGGCACGCGCGGGCAGATTGACGACTTGCTTTCGGAAATACACCTCGTCACGAAAGACGGGGGCAGGGTCTTGATTACCACACTTACCAAGAAAATGGCGGAGGAGTTAACCGACTACTTAAAGGAGCATTCCGTCAAGGTAAAATATATGCACAGTGATATTGACACCTTAGAACGCATTGATATCGTCAACGGCTTACGCTTAGGCGAGTTCGACGTGCTTTGCGGGATTAACCTACTTCGCGAGGGGTTAGACTTACCCGAAGTGAAATTAGTCGCCATTTTAGACGCGGACAAAGAGGGATTTTTGCGTAGCGACACCTCGCTTATCCAAACGATAGGACGCGCCGCGAGAAACAGCGAAGGCAGGGTAATTATGTACGCGGATAAAATCACGGACAGTATGAAACGCGCCATCGGCGAAACCAACCGCCGTAGAAAAGCGCAGGACGAATACAATAAAGCGCACGGTATTATCCCGAAAACGATTATCAAAGAGGTAAAATCCACCTTAAATATCACGAAGAAAGCAAACGACGAGGATATAAAAATGCAGGATATCCCCGACGAGATTGAAAAACTCAAAGCGCTGATGAAAGTCGCGAGCGGTCAGCTGGATTTCGAACGCGCGATAGAAATCCGCGAAAAAATCGCTCAGCTTAAAGCAAAGCTTAGAAAAGCAGGAAAATAAAGGTAAATAATATATGAAAGAAGAAATCGTCGTCAAAGGCGCAAAGGAAAACAACTTAAAAAATATCACCATCACCATACCCCGCAACAAACTCACCGTGTTGACGGGACTTTCGGGTAGCGGTAAATCTACCCTCGCGTTCGACACCATATTCGCCGAGGGGCAAAGGCGTTACGTCGAAAGCCTTTCCTCGTACGCCCGCCAGTTCTTAGGGCAAATGGAAAAACCCGACGTCGAGAGTATCGAGGGTCTTTCGCCCGCCATTTCTATCGACCAAAAAACGACTTCGCGCAACCCGCGCTCGACGGTGGGTACGGTTACGGAAATCTACGATTATTTTCGTTTGCTGTACGCAAGGATAGGCGTACCGCACTGTCCCAAATGCGGACGGGAAATCCGTCGTCAAACGGTGGACGAAATTTGCGATAGGGTACTATCCAAACCCGAGGGCAGTAAAATCCTCGTCAACGCCCCCGTCGTACGAGGTAGAAAAGGCGAATACGCCAAGGAATTAAAGGCGTTTCGAAAGAGCGGTTACGGCAGGGTAAAAATCGACGGAATTATTTACGACTTGCAAGAGGAAATAAAGCTTGAAAAAAATATCCGCCACGATATTTCGGTGGTGGTGGACAGGCTTATCGTCAAACCCAGCGTGCAAAAACGCTTGACGGACAGTTTAGAAACGGCGTTAAAACTCGCCGACGGCTTGGTGGTGATTGATTGCGACGGCACGGAAGAGCTGTTTTCCGTCAACTACGCCTGCCCAGATTGCGGTATTTCCATCGAGGAAATCGAACCGAGAATGTTCTCGTTCAACACCGTCTACGGCGCGTGTCCGACTTGTTCGGGTTTGGGGTTTAAGCAATTCGTTGACCCCGACCTAATTTGCCCCGATAAAAGCAAAACGCTTCGCGAAGGCGCAATGAAAGTAACGGGTTGGAGCTTAGGCTCAAATTCAATGGCGCTTATGGAACTTTCCGCGCTCGCGCGCGCCTACGGTTTTTCGTTAGATACCCCTGTCAAAGACTTGCCTGAGGGTATTTACGAAATTTTGATGTACGGTAGCGAAGAACGGGTGGATATGGAATATAAAACCCGCTCGTTTTCGGGCAGTTTCAAAAAGACCTGGGAGGGTTACGTCAACAACTTACAGCGCCGTTACGCCACCTCGACTTCGGACGGGGTAAAGAGCGAAATCGAACGGCTTATGCACAACGCACCTTGCGATAATTGCGGTGGAAAACGCTTAAAAAAGGAATCGCTTTCCGTGCGCGTAAACGGCAAAAACATCTGGGAAGCGTGCGAGCTTTCGGTGGATAAGCTTTGCGAGTTTATGGACGATTTGAAAGGCAAATTAACGCCTACCGAGCATTTAATCGCGGACGCGATTATCAAGGAAATCAACGCGCGTTTGGGCTTTTTGCGCAACGTCGGCTTGAACTATTTAACGCTGACGCGGACGGCGGTTACCCTGTCGGGCGGAGAAAGCCAGCGTATCCGTTTGGCAACGCAAATCGGTAGCGCACTGACGGGCGTTTTGTATATTTTAGACGAACCAAGTATCGGTTTGCACCAACGCGACAACGAGAAATTGCTCAATTCCTTAAAAGGCTTGCGGGATTTAGGCAATACGCTTATCGTCGTCGAACACGACGAGGACACAATGCGCTCTGCTGATTATATCGTGGATATCGGGCCAAAAGCAGGCGTACACGGCGGGGAAGTCGTCGCGTGCGGAACACCCGAACAAATTATGGCTTGTCCGAACTCGATAACGGGCGATTATTTAGCAGGACGGCGCAAAATACAAGTACCCGCGGTTAGAAAACCTGCGGACGAAAGACGGCTGAAAGTATACGGTTGCACGCAAAACAACTTAAAAAATATCGATATCAGTATCCCCGTGGGTCTGATTACGGCGGTAACCGGCGTTTCGGGTAGCGGTAAATCGAGTTTCGTCAACGAAATCGTATACCCCACGCTCGCCAACCAGCTCAACGGCGCGAAACACGCCGTCGGCAAGTACGCGAGAATGGAAGGGATTGAGCATTTTGACAAGGTAATCGCGATAGACCAGTCGCCTATCGGCAGAACGCCGAGAAGCAACCCCGCGACCTACACGGGCGTGTTCAACGCCGTCCGCGATTTGTTTGCAATGACTCCCGACGCCAAAGAACGCGGTTACAAAGCGGGTCGCTTTTCGTTTAACGTTTCGGGCGGTAGATGCGAGCATTGTTTCGGCGACGGGATTATCAAGATAGAAATGCACTTCTTGCCCGACATTTTCGTGCCTTGCGAAGTGTGTGGCGGCAAGCGTTACAACCGCGAAACGATTGAGGTCAAATATAAGGGCAAGAGCATTGCGGACGTGCTGGATATGACGGTGGAAGAGGCGTGCGAATTTTTCGCGCCCGTGCCGACGATTTATAACAAAATCAAAACCCTCAACGACGTGGGGCTTGGGTATATCAAGCTGGGGCAAAGTTCCACCACGCTATCGGGGGGCGAGGCGCAACGAGTGAAACTTGCGACGGAGCTTGCCAAACGTTCCACGGGGAAGACGTTGTATATCTTGGACGAGCCGACGACGGGGCTGCATAGCTACGACGTGGACAAGCTGATTAAGATTTTGTTGCAGCTTAGAGAGGGTGGAAACACCGTTTTGATTATCGAGCATAATTTGGACGTTATCAAAACGGCGGACTATATCATCGACCTTGGCCCTGAGGGGGGCAACGGCGGCGGTACAATTGTCTGTGAGGGAACGCCCGAAGAGGTGGCAAAAGTGGGAGAAAGCTACACAGGGCAATTCCTGAAAAAAGTGCTATAACC
>JAZSPG010000037.1:0-40447 GCA_045537295.1 Candidatus Scatosoma sp.
GCCACTTCTTCTTTCCGCTTTTCCAAATTGCGAAGATAGGTGAGCCGATCGTTGAGCTCGCGAAGCACTTGATCGTCGCAACTGCCCGTCATTTCCTTGCGGTAACGAGCGATAAAGGGTACGGTATTTCCCTCGTCTAAAAGCGTAACGATATTTTTCGCGTGCGTGGGGTGAAGAGAAAATTCTTTGGTAATCGTTTGTAAAATATCCATAATTTAACCTTTTTATTTATTGTTTATTTTATTCACTTAAAAACCCCGTCCAACGCGGTTTTCCAAATTTTTTCGTCAAATTTGGGATTTGCGGGGCTGGTCGAGGGCATTTTTTCATACAGAACGGGAATATCCGCGTAATTTTCTAAAAACAGCTCGTAAGCCAAAGCGCCGTTTAAGAGTATTTTCTTTATATCCGCATTATCTAAAACCACCCGTAAATCCGCCGTTTCCGCGTTCTTTATCGACGAATCCGCCGAACCGATAATTTCGCACGCCGTCACCATATCCCAAAGCGCGACATTTCTACGGTATAAAAACCGCTTTTTTTCCTGCACGGTTTCAGGAATTTCTTCCCCAAAATACCCGCAAAGCATTTTCCAGAACCTGTTTTGTTTATTGCCGTAATAAAAATCGATTTGCCTGCTTTTTACGGACGGAAAACTACCTAAAATCAAAACCTTGCTGTCTTTATCGAATATCGGTCCAAAACCGATTTTTTTCGCGCCGTCCATTAGTTAAGCGAAAACGGCTTGTCCGTATTACCAACCAACGCCACCGCTTTTTGCTTTTCGTCAAAGGCAAACGCTAACGCCGATTGCACGCCGTCGAACGACATCCCGTTAATTTTTTCTAGCCGAGCCTCGAAATCGAAAATCTCATCAAAATAGAGTAAATATTTCCCGTACAACAGCATTTGCGCATTGGTGCTTTCGTTGCTGAAAAACATACCCGATTTTATTTGTTCACGGCTACGCGAGAACTCGTCTTTCGTGACGCCGTTGCGCTTTATATCGCGCACCACCTCGCAAATCGCCTCGTATGCCGATTGTTTCTCGGCGGGGTTTACCCCCGCGTAAATAATTTGGCAACCGCATTCGGCAAAGGCGGAAATATACGAATACACCGAATATGCAAGCCCGCGTTTTTCACGCACTTCTTGGAATAATCTCGAACTCATAGAACCGCCTAAAACGCCGTTCAATACACCTGTGTAGTCCTCTAATTCGTGCGCGCGGGGCAGGGCGGGATAGCCGATTGCGATATGCATTTGTTCGATAGGTTTTTGTTTTACTAAGCTTTGTTTTACGGAAATAAGCTTATGCGTGCGCTTTTCAAACTCACCCTTTTCCAAATTCCCAAAATAGCTTTCCACGAGCGCTTGCGCCGTCGCGCCGTCGATTGCGCCTGCAAAGGAAATTACGATATTTTCGGGACAATAACGGGCTTTTTTATAACGCTTAATATCTTCCACGGTAAAGCTCTTTACATTCTTTGCCGTGCCTAAAATATTTCTACCGTAATTTTCCTTACCGTAAAACGCGCCCGCAAGCAAATCCAAGCACAAATCCTCGGGCGTATCCTCGTTCATTGAAATTTCTTCGCAAACCACCCCTTTTTCGCGTTCCATTTCGTCCTCTGGGTAGGTAGAATTTAAGAATAAATCGGATAAAATCTCAAAACATTCTGCCGTGTGGTCGGAAGTGCATTTGGAATAATAACAGGTTAAATCCTTGCCCGTAAACGCGTTTACCTGCGCGCCTAATCTGTCGAACGCGTCTGATACCTCGAATGCGTTGCGCTTTTTCGTACCTTTGAACTGCATATGTTCGATAAAATGCGAGATACCGTCCTCCGCGTCCGTTTCCGCGCTTGCGCCTGTACCCACCAAAATACCCATCGTTACGGACATAAGTCCTTGCATTTGTTTTACCACGAGCCGTAACCCGTTTTCGTATTTCTTTTCAAAAATCATAAATTCTTATCCTTTATTCTCTGTTTGTATATTTTCCGAAACGGTTATCGCTTTAAGCGAACGCGTTTGGTAATATTTGAGTATATCGTCCAAAGCGGACACGGTATCTTTCGTCGGGTGCATCAGCACCAAATCCCCCGCTTTGATTTCTTTCGTCGCCCGCGTGTAAATAAGCGACGCGTCTTTATCCCGCCAGTCTATCGTATCGCGCGACCATAATATCGTTTTCATACCCAGCATTTCGCTCGCCGAAAGCGTCGCGTTCCCGTACGCCCCAGACGGCGGTGCGAATAAAACGGGTTTCACGCCGATAGCCAGCTCGATAAAACGGTTACAATCGGAAATTTCCTTTTGATTTTGCGATAAATTTAGCTTTTTATGGTCTTTATGGAAATACCCGTGATTGCCGATTTCGTGGCCTTTTGAATAAATATCTTTTAGACATTCCACGTTATCGTCCGCCCAGCAACCGCCGATAAAAAAGGTGGCTTTTGCCTCGTAATCCTGCAAAATATCTAAAATTTGATACACCTCTTGCGTGCCTTGATAGACGTTGAACATCAAGGAAACGCCCTCGGAATTTGCTGAGCCGAACCTATAAATTTGACCTGCCTCACCGTCCGTTACCGTCGTTTTGGGCGGTGCTAAGCATACCGCGCCTACCGAAACAATTAAAAATCCGAGCGCTAAATTCGTAAATACCGTTAATTTTGCCGTTCGTTTGGTTTTATTATCCTTATTTTTCAAAGCACACCTCGAAAAAAGCATTTTCGTAATATATTATTTCGCTTTTTTGCAAGTTATGCCTAAACGGTTATTTTATCTTGACGATAGTTACACCCGTTTCGCCCTCGCCGTATTTGCCATAGCGGTATTCCGCGATATTTTTATGCGTGCGCAAGAAGTCGTGAATCCCCGCGCGGAGCTTGCCCGTACCTACGCCGTGCACGATACGCACTTCTTCTAAATTTGCAATTACCGCCGAATCGATAAACGCCTCGATATCGGGTAACGCCTCGTGGACCGTTTTGCCGATAACGTTAATTTCTAAGGTAGGCGCGGGTTTGGGAGTAAGCGTTTTTATCACCTTTACCCGTTCCTGCTTTTTATCCTTTTTAGCAGTTTGCGCTTTTTCCGTTTGAATTACAAGCGATAACTCGGAAATTTTACTGCGGATTTTAATACTTCCGCAAAGCACTTCCGCCTCGTTTTTTTGCGGGCGAACGCTTTGTACTACGCCCGTTTGGTTTACGCTCTTTACGTAAACTTTATCGCCCGCTTTCAAGCTTTCCGCTTTCACCTGCTCGAACTGCGGACGGATAATTTCCTCCGCTTCGATATCGTACGCTTTGTCGGAAAGCCTGTTTTTTAAGGTACGCGCTTTAATTAAATCCGCTTCGGTTATCTTTTCTTTGGCAAAAATACCCTCAATTTCCTCTAAAATTTCCTCCGCCTGCGCCGTTTTTTCACGGATTATACGGCGAGATTCCGCTTTCGCGGATGCCGTTAATTTTTCTTTTTCCTTTTTTAATTTTTCCTGTTCCTCAGCTAAAATGCGGTGTTTTTCCTGCCATTCGGATTTTAAGCGGTTACATTCCTTTAAGGTTTCCTCGGCGGTAATTCGGCTTTCTTCCGCGCTACGAACGATATGCTCAAAGCGTTGCGCGTCGTCCGATAAATTCAAAAGCGCCTCGTCTAAAATCTCGGTTTTTAAGCCTAATCTTCTGGAAATTGCCAAAGCGTTACTTGACCCCGGTAAGCCTATCCGCATTATATACAAGGGCTGTAAGGTGTTGGCGTCAAATTCCATACACGCGTTTTGGATACCTTCCGCGGAAAACGCGAACTCTTTTAACGCGGTGTAATGCGTAGTGACGACGCCCGCGCAACCCGTTTTTAACAAATACGCCACGATGGCTTTTGCCAGCGCTTGTCCTTCGTCTGGGTCCGTACCGCCACCCAACTCGTCGATAAGCACCAAGCTTTTCGCGTTCGCGTTGTTGACGATATGAATAATATTCGTAATATGCGACGAAAAGGTGGACAGGCTTTCCTCAATGCTTTGCGCGTCGCCGATATCACAATAAATTTCTTCGAACACCGCGAGTTTCGCGCGTTTTGCGGGTACGAACAGTCCGCACATAGCCATCATACAAAATAAGCCCACCATTTTCAGCGTAACCGTTTTACCGCCCGTATTCGGTCCGCTAATCAGCAAAAACCGATAATCTTCGCCCAGCGCTAAACTGACGGGAACGACTTTTTTTCTATCGATTAACGGGTGTCTGCCTTGGTCGATTTGAATTGCGCCTTTATCGTTGATTTCGGGTTGAATACAGCCGAGTTTGTACGCATATTCGGCGCGGGCGTACGCGCAGTCAAGCTCTTCAAGCAAGGTAATATCCAAAGCAAGTTCATCCGCAATAAAGCCTACGCGACGGGACAGCTCGCTTAAAATCCTTTCAACTTCTTCCTTTTCGTCAATCGCCAGCGAGCGAAGTTCGTTGTTCATTTCCAAAACTTCCTCGGGTTCGATAAAAAAGGTAGCACCACTTGCCGATTTATCGTGGATAAACCCTTTAATATTGCGCTTGTACTCGGCTCGGACGGGCAATACGTAGCGGTTGTCGCGCATTGTAACGATACTTTCCTGTAAATACTTCCCCTCTCCGCCCGTTAAATATTCGCTCAGCCGAGAACGAATTTTTTCGTTGAGCAACCGAATTTCACGGCGCAAAGAATATAATTTATCGCTCGCATAATCGCTTACTTCGCTATCGTTTATAATCTTTACGCGAATATCCTCTTCTAAGTTCGCGTCGAAATATAACCTATTTGCAATCGCTTTCGTTTGCGTTACCGTTTCGTCCGTAACGCAAGTTATGCTCGTATGCGCAATTCTCGCGCTACGCAATAAATTTTCCGCTTTCAAAAGCTCCCCGCAGGAAAGTGTGGAAAGTTTTTTCGCTCTGCCGAGTTCGTCGGAAAAAGCGGGGAAATACTCTATTTTAGATACGCCGTAGGAAAACAACAACGCGATACATTCCTCCGTGATTTTCAAGCGCAGTTTCGCTTCTTTCAAATCGGGCGTAGGTCGCGTGTTGCAAAGCAAGCTCTTCCCGCCTTCTAAGCTCGTATACGCCGAGGCAAGCGCAAGAATTTTATTCAGTTCGGTTTTTTCAATAGCGTGTGCGTTCATTATAACACTCCCCGTTTCGCGTGTCCGTAGGTATACCCCGTAAACTCTTTATTCTCTACCGTTAAATCTATCAATTCCCCCGTTTTTTGAGGCATTTCGCTTTGTAAATAGCTACAATTATACACCTCAAACCGACAATTTCCTTTGCCGTCCACATAACGCCGAACGGGGAATTTCCTTGCTCCCTCGTCTGTTAAGGTATATACTCTCTTTTTATCACAAACGGAACAAGTTTTGCCAAACGGACAATAACATAAATCCATAAGTTTTATCCCGCCCTCGCGTAAAACGAACGACTTTTCGCTCATTAGCGCGTCCGTTTCTTTCTCGTTGAGTTCCTTAGATACCGCGTAATAATCCACGGGTATATTCGCAAGCGAAACGCGGTTGCAAATATTTAATCCCGTGCCCAAAAAAAGCTTTAATCCGTGCTTTTTTGCAAACTCTATCGCCCCGTAATTCTCCGCGTACACGCCGTCTATTTTTGCTTGCGTGAGCCACGAAACGATTGCTTTTTCGTCCTCGTCGGTGCAAAACGGCGGATAATATAAATATCTTTCAAATGCACCGTCTATAAAACTTTGCGGTAATTTTTCCCCGTAATCGTTTGCTTTATAAATGGCAATATCCGTTTGCATTTTAGTGAAATCACTTGCAATCACCGCGCGTTTTTTATGATTTCCTCTCAGCATAGCGCTGTCTAAGAGCAAGTATTCGTAAAGCGGGCGTTTTGTATTGAACACCTCGTCGTAAAAACGCCGTCGAAACGCGTTGAGCTCAGATTTCGCGATAAAAATATCCCCGACGACCTGTACATTTTCGAATTGAATTTCCGCAGGAAAAGCGTCCGTTTTACTAAAACACGCGCAAAGCTCCTCCCTCGTTAGCGGTCGGTTTTTCGCGGTTTGCAAAATAAAATCGCCCGTAACCGTTACGCCGTTTGCCTTGGCGATAGGCGGTTGATTTTCTATAAATTCCAAGCTTACACACAAGGTTTTTTTGCATTCCTTGGCTAAAATCCGCGTATTTACCGCCGTATCCGTCGTAATAAACACACTATCCCCGTTTTTCAATTTGGTTTTCGAGCGGATAATAAAGCCTTTGTTTTGCGTTTTTTCAAATACCGCTCCGCCAACCTCTTTCCCGTCGCGCAAAATTTTGAACGCGTCGCCCGCTTGTGAGGAAAAACGGCTTTCCACGAAATAATTACCGTTTACGACCTTTACTACCCCGACTTTTTCGCCCAAATGCCCTTGTATCGCGGTGGATAACAAACGCTTGTCCTGACCGAACGCAAGACCTTTGGTGTAATTTCCGCGGTTGTAGGTGCGTTTCAAATCAGACAAAAGCGGTTGTGCATTGTTTCCGTCTAAAATTGCACGGTAGTAATGTACCGCCGAACCCACGTATTCCGCTCGGCGCATTCTACCCTCTATCTTAAAAGAGGTAACGCCCGCTTCGATAAATTTTTGAATATCCTCGCCCACGCATAAGTCGGACAAAGACAACGCGTACGTTTTTTCCTGATTGCCGTTTCTGTCGTATGCGTATAATTTTCGGCAGGGCTGTTTGCATCTACCGCGATTACCGCTGTTTCCGCCTGCAAACGAGGAAAAATAGCATTGTCCCGAATACGCCGTGCAAAGCGCGCCTTGCACGAACACTTCCGTTTCGATAATTTTCGTAATTTTCCGTATTTCGCTCAAAGGTGTTTCCCTTGCCAAAATCACGCGGGAAAAACCGCAGTTTTTCGCAAAGACCGCGCCGTTTTCGTTACAAATTCCCGCTTGCGTGCTTAAATGCAAGATTATTTGCGGGTATTTTTCTTTAACCGCTTTACCAAGTAACGCGTCCTGCAAGATAATCGCGTCTACACCGTAGCCCCAAACGCAAAGCAAAGCGCGGAGAAATTCTTCCATATCTCCGTCTTTCACAACCGTGTTCATTGCTATATACGTTTTTACGCCGAAAAACCGCGCTTTTTTGACGAGCGCGCGCAAACCCTCGTTATCGAAATTTTCCGCGCTTTGACGGGCGGAAAACGCCTTAAAACCGAGGTATATCGCGTCCGCTCCGCAAGCGATTGCGGTATTTGCGCTTTGCAAATTCCCGGCGGGTGCTAAAAGTTCGGTCATATTATCTTCCTATGCTTCTTGTAATCAATTCTTCGGACGCGTCGTAACCCATACTCTTCAAACGGAAATTACGCGCCGCCACCTCGATAAGTATCGCCAAATTCCGACCAGGACTTACGGGTATGGTGAGTTTGGGGATTTTTATCCCAAAATAATCCGTCGTGGACACCTCGTCGCCGATTCTGTCGTATTCCTTGCCCTGTTGCCAAGTTTCGAACTGGATAACGAGCTGGATTTGCTTTTCGTCGAGTACCGAACCCGAACCGTACATACTTTTCACGTTGATAATGCCGATACCGCGAAGTTCCATAAAGTAACGGATAATATCGGGCGCAGTACCGTATAATTCGTTGGCAATTTCTTTGATAATGACGTTATCGTCCGCTATCAATCTGTGTCCGCGCTTGATAAGTTCCATCGCCGTTTCGCTTTTGCCTACCCCACTCTTGCCCGTAAGCAAAATCCCCACGCCGAACACTTCCATTAAAACACCGTGTTCGGTGACGGACGGGGCTAATAAACGGTTGAGGTAGATATATAAACTGCTCATTACGTCCGTCGTGATTTTTGCGCAACGGAAAATAGGACAGGACACCGCTTTCGCCGTTTCAACGAGTTCGGGAAGCGCTGGCAAATCACGGCTTAAAATAATACAGGGCAATTCGCCGTGTTCGAATAAACCCGCTATTTTTTGACGGCGTTCCTCGCTGGAAAAGGTGCGTAAATACTCGTATTCCGCCAACCCGAACACGATAATTCTGCGCGAGTCATAATAGTTATAAAACCCGTCGCCGAGCTGTAACCCCGGGCGTTCGACGCTCATACTTGCAAGCGTGACCACGCCTCTGCCCGCGTACACGATTTCCAAACCTAAATCGTAAGCAAATTTATCCAACATAACGCTTTGCGTAACGTGCGCGCTCATATTTCTTCCTCCATATACCCGTATTTTTGTATAATTTCGGCAATCGCGCCGTCCTCGTTCGTACAATCGATTACCACCGCCTCTTTCTTTAAGCGTTCGTCCGCATTTTTCACGGCAATCCCCAGCCCCGCCTTTTTAATCATAGGTATATCGTTGAGCTGGTCGCCAACGGCTATCGTTTTACTGAGCGGAACGCCGTAATACTTAGCTAAAAATTCCACCGCCGTACCCTTGGAATAGTTCGCATTGATAACCTCCACCAAAAATTCGGCGCTTTGCGTGATTTCACAGCCCTTAAACCCTGCCTTTTCAAGCTCTTGCATAATGTAAGGGGTTTGGCTGGGTTCTACCATCGCCAAAATTTTATAAGAGCATAAGCCTGTTTCTTCCACGAACTTAGACAAGGATTTATCCGTTATAAGCGTAGCTTTCATTCTCACCGCCCTTTCGTAATCCCTTAACGCCTTATCGTCCATATTCGAGTAAAACTCTTTTTCGCCGTAAAGGTGAATATGCAAATTAAGTTCTTCCATTTTACGACATACCGCAACCGTCGTGGCGTTGGACAGCATACCGCTCAACAAAAATTCTCCCGATTGCGTGTCGATAATCACCGCGCCTTGACAGCAGGAAACTGCGCCCTTTAAGCCAAGCTCTTGCGCGCGAGATAAAATACCGTAATGCAATCTGCCCGTAGATATAGCAAACTTACCGCCGTCCGCGACATATTTCTCTATTGCCTCTTTATTTTTGCGCGGGATTTCGCCGTTACTTTTTACCAGCGTTCCGTCAAAATCAGAAACGATTAACCCATAATTTATCTTTTGCATTTATAAATTCTCCTTAAAATGCGTTATAATCTTTTTAGCAAGCTCCGCGCCGATACCCTCAACCTGACAAAGCTCTTCTTCCGTCGCGCCGATAATTTTATCCAGCGTACCGAACTTTTCCATAAGCGCTTTTTGCTTTTTTGCGCCCACCCCGTCAATTTCTTGTAGAACGGACGCAAGATTACGTTTCGAGTGCAAACTTCTAAAATAGGTGATAGCAAATCGGTGCGCCTCGTCGCGAATACGCTGTAACATTTTCAACGCGTAATCGCGGTGATGGATACGGATACTTTCCTGAGAAAACAAGGTAAACACCTCTTCTTCGCGCTCGGCAAGCGAAATGAGTTCTATATCGTTTATGCCAAACTCGTCGAACACTTGCTTAACCGCAGAAAGCTGACCTTTACCGCCGTCGATAATGATTAAATCGGGCTTCGGAAAACGCTCTTCCTCGTCCGTGTTTAATTTTGCCAACCGCCGACGCATCATTTCTTGGTGCGAGGCGTAGTCGTTCGCGCCCTCTACCGTTTTTATCTTAAATCTGCGATAGCTCTTTTTATCCGCCTCACCGTCGATAAACACGACCATAGAACCTACTTTATCTACCCCGCTAATGTTGGAAATATCGTAACATTCCATTCTTTTTGGGTATTTTTTTAAGCCTAAAATTTCCTGCAACCGCACACACGCGTATTTCGTCATATCGTTTTTATGCTTAATTTTATCAATGGATTTGGTGAGGTATTCCTCAGCGTTCTTTTCCGCCATATCCAAAAGCTGTCGTTTTACGCCCGTTTTCGCGCGGATTATACTTACGCGTTTGCCAAAGCGTTCCTTAAAATACGTTTCCAAAAGCTCCTTTTCGCAAAAATCCTGCACGATAATTTCTTCGGGTAATTCGTGCGCGGAATAATACTGGATAATAAACGCCGTCAGCGCGTCCGTTTCGGTGAGCGAACAATCCTCTAACGCGTAATTATTACCGCCTTGCATAATTCCGCTACGCGTAACGAGCAAATTTACCGACGAATATAAATAATTTGTTTTTAACGCGATAATATCCGCGTTTAACGCGCGGTTTAGCGAGGTAATCCGTTTTAATTTGAGTTTGGATAACATTTGCAATTTTTGACGGTATTCCATCGCCAACTCAAATTCCTCATTCTCGGCAAAACGGAGCATTTTTTCGCGTAAAATCCCCTCCGCTTCCTCGTAGTCCCCGTCCAAAAATGCCAACGTTTTTTTTACCCGCTTATCGTAATCTTCTTTACTGCACAAATGCGCACAGGGAGCAAGGCAACGGTGCAAATGATAGGCAAGACAGGGCTTTTTGGGTTTGTCGGAAATTGCCGTTTGGCAGGTGCGGATATTGTATACGGAACTTATAATATCCAGCAAATCCCCGCAACGCACCCCGCCCATAAACGGACCGAAATATTTCCCGTCTTTTTTTATTTTACGCGTAACGCAAACGCGCGGAAATTCCTCTTTGGTATACACCTTAATATACGGGTAAGTTTTATCGTCTTTTAAGAGGATATTATACTTGGGTTTATACTTTTTAATCAGGTTATTTTCTAAGGCGAGCGCGTCAATTTCCGTTTGGGTGATAATATACGAAAAGTCCGCGATATTTTCTACCATCGCCGACACTTTTTCGCTCTTTGCGGAAGAATGAAAATACTGACGCACTCTGTTTTTTAAAACGCGCGCCTTTCCTACGTAAATAACGATTCCGTCCTTATCCAGCATTATATAAACGCCTGGATTTTCGGGAAGAAGTTTTAATTTTTCCTGCAATTCGCTCATAATAAACTACTTTACGCTACCGCGTACTATTATTATATACCAAATCGCATAATTTTGCAAGGAAATAAAGGGATTTTTCCGTTTAACAACCCAAAAACTCGATACCTTTTAACAAAACGTCGTTTATCGATTCGTCCGTCAGGCTGTAAAAGACGATTTTGCCTTGCCGAACGCTTTTTACCATACCCGCACTCTTCAAAAAACGAAGCTGATGCGACACCGTCGTTTGATTGATATTAAGTATTCTTGACAAGTCCGTAACGCACAGCTGACTAATTGCGAGTGCGGAAATAATTTTTACACGCGTGTAATCGGAAAACACCGAAAAAAAGCACACAATTCCCTCTAAGATATCCCCTTGCGGAACGTAATCCTCGATAAGACCTTGCGTGCGTTTATCCAAAAGTAGCATTTGCGACATAGTTATCCCTCCAAATATGTTTTGTTGGGAATATGATAACGTATATCATCTATCGTTTTATGATAAATTTTGTCACAACGGCATTATTTTTGTCAAATTAGCTAATTTTTTTAACGGTATACCCCGCCTCCGTCACGACGGAAATTAAATTTTCGTCCGCCACGCTCGTACTAAGCTCCACCATCGCCGTTTTCTTTTTCAAATTTACTTCCACCGACGCAACGCCCGCCACACCACTAAGCGCCTTCGTTACGTGCGCGACGCAATGCTGGCACATCATACCGTCAATTTTCAAAGTTTTTCGCATACCGTTCTCCTTTTCTTGTGTTTTATCCTCTTTTTTATCCTCAAACCTCGTTAATCTCAGGGCGTTGGTTACAACGAATAACGAACTTAAACTCATACAGCCCGCGCAAATCATAGGATTGAGCGTAAGCCCCGCAAACGCGAACACGCCCGAGGCGACGGGTATGGCGATACAGTTATAGAAAAACGCCCAAAACAAGTTTTGGTGAATATTTCTAACCGTTTTCGCGCTAAGTTGCATCGCCGTATTTATCAAACGCATATCCCCGCGCGAAAGCACGATATCCGCGCTGTCAATCGCTATATCCGTTCCGTTACCCATCGCGATACCGATATCCGCATTTTTTAAGGCGGGACTGTCGTTGATACCGTCCCCGACCATTGCTACGAACCCGCCTACCTCGCGGACGCGTTGCACCGCCTCCGCCTTATCTTTGGGTAACGCCTCGGCGAAATATTCTTCAATGCCTACTTGGTTTGCGATTGCCTTCGCAACCCGTTCGTTATCGCCCGTAAGCATTGCTACTTTAACGCCCTTTTCTTTTAATTTAGCAACCGCCTCATAGCTTTCCTCTTTTAAGGTATCAGCTAAGGCAAATAACGCTAAAATCCGCTTGGAATTAGCCAAAAACACCACCGTTTTGCCCTGCTCGGAATAATTCTTTTCATAATTTTCCGCCTCTTTTTCGAGGTTTTTTCCAAGCAATTTCCGATTGCCTAAATAATAGGTCTCGCCGTCAAATTCCGCGGTTGCGCCTTTGCCTGTTTGGTAGGTATAATTTTCTACTCTCAACCGCGCCTCGCCCGTAAACGCGCGAACGGTTTCGGCTATGGGGTGGTTTGAATAACTTTCGATTGCAAAGGCAAGCCCGCGCGCAAACGCCTCGTCGGCTATGAAACACTCGAAATTCGTAACCGCGGGTTGTCCCACGGTTAAGGTCGCCGTTTTATCTAAGAGTACGCAGTTTATATCCTTCGCCTTTTGCAACGCCTCGGCGTCTTTGTATAAAATACCCAGCGACATACCTTTGCCCGTTGCCGTCATCACCGCTACGGGCGTAGCTAAACCCAGCGAGCAGGGACAGGAAATCACCAAAACGCTGATTGCGTAATTTGCGGAGGTAGCGATATCTAAACTGAGCGCATACCAAATAATAAAGGTGGTTACAGCGAGTAACGCGACGACGGGAACGAACACACCCGCAATTTTATCCGCCGTTTTTTGTAAAGGCGCTTTACTCGCGCCCGCCTCTTTTACCATTTTTACAATCTGGGAAAGGGTGGTATCCGCGCCTACGCGTTCGGCTAAAATCTTCAAAAAACCGCTTTTAACGATATCTGCGCCCGTGACGCTATCGCCCTCTTCGACCTCGACGGGCATACTCTCACCCGTGATTGCCGAGCGGTCAATAAACGCTTTACCCTCGATTATTTTGCCGTCTACCGGAATATATTCGCCCTGTTTGACGATTAGAATATCCCCCGTTTGTATCTGAGAAAACGGGATTTTCACCTGTACTTCGCCCCGTTCGACCGTAACGAGATTCGGCATAAGCTTGACAAGCTTTTCTATCTCGTCGCCCGTTTTTCTTTTGGATTTTTCCTCTAACCATTTCCCGAGCGTTACCAACGCTAAAATCGTGCCCGCGGACTCGTAAAACAAATGCGCGTGGTGAATTTTACCCGTATAAATGAAAACGGTATACACAAGGCTGTATATAAAGGAAACGCCTGCGCCGAGCGACACCAAAGTATCCATCGTCGGCGCGCGGTGAATAAGCGCTTTCGTACCGCTACTAAAAAACTTGAAATTGATTATGATAACCGCAAGGCTGAACAGCATTTGCAAGGTCACGCTAACAAGCACGGGCGGTTGTAAAAGCCCTACCATACCGCCCATACAAAGATACAGCAAAGGTAACAAAAAGACAAGCGATAACAAAAACCGCTTTTTCAATTTGTCGGGCTCAGCCTTTTTCGCCTCGAAAATATTTTCGTCGTATTCTGAAATACCGTAGCCCAAACCCTCGACGGACTTGAAAATATCTTGCTTAGACAACAAGGATTCGTCGTATTCTACCGTTAAATATTCGCCCATAAGCGAAACTTCGGCTTTTCTTACGCCCTCTAATTTTTTAACGACGCGCTCAATCCCCGCCGAACAAGCCGAACAGGTCATTCCCGTTACGCTAAATTTTCCGTTCATTTTTTCACCTCGCTAAACAGTATAACATAAACGCCGTAACAAGTCAAGGAAATAATAAACTTCGGTTAATTTTTAATCGTTGAAACGCAAAAAGACGGGTGCTTAACGCTACCCGTCTGATGCGCTTTTTCTCAAACGAATTATTTGTTGTCGTCGTTTTTAGAAACAACTTCCTTGCCGTCATAGTAACCGCAATTCTTGCAAACCGCGTGGGATTGCTTTAATTCGTGGCAATGAGGGCACTCAGCAAGCGTGGTTGCCGTTGCTTTGTAGTTTGCAAATCTCTTGTTCGTTCTGCTTTTGGATTGTTTGCTCTTAGGTACTGCCATATTAACACCTCTCGTTTAATTTCTTTTGATTTTTTTTACCGTTTTATTTTTTGTAAGAAAGCCCTTCGCAATCTTCCCCGCAGGAAAGGGTAAACGGCAGACTTGCCATTATCGCCTCGTCCACGGCTTTTTGCAAGTGGATAACACCGTTTGTGTAGGAATAATCCTCACAATCCTTAATCGGTTGGAAATACGCGTCGATTTCCCCCGTAATATCCTGCGAAGTTTCCTTTAAGCAACGGGAACATTGTCCTACTAAGCGGTAGGAAATTTCACCGCGGATTTCCAAGGAATCGTCCTCGAACAGTTCGTAATCAAACGAAACCGTCACGGGCGTCGCGAATTTCACGAAGGGAATATCCAGCAATTCTTCGGGCGCGTCATAGCGAAATTGCATACTGCCCGAATACTTTTTTTGCGCATTGAGTTTTCTAACGTCTATAATCATCATAAAACCAGCCTTTCAAGTATAGTATATTTCTACGACTTTGTCAACTTTTTTTCAGATGAATTTTTCGATTTTTTACAATAATTCTACGGTTTCTCGCGCAATCACCAATTCTTCGTTGGTTGGAATTATCAAAACCTTGACTTTCGAGCCCTTACCCGTAATATCGCGGATAGAACCGTCGTTCTTTTCCAGGTTCTTTTCTTCGTCGATTTCTAAGCCCAAATATTGCATATTTTGACAAATTGCCGAGCGCACGCAAGGCGTATTTTCTCCAACGCCCGCCGTAAACACGATACAGTCCACCCCGTTCATAACCGCCGAGTACGCGCCTATGTATTTTTTACAGTTATACGAAAACATATCCAGCGCAAGCTTGGCGCGCTTATTCCCTTCATCCGACGCTTTGGTCAAATCACGGAAATCGCTCGACACCCCCGAAACACCCGCCACACCGCAGTTCTTGTTAAGGTAGGTGAGCATTTCACCGATATCTTTGCCCTCTTTTTTCGCCAAATATTCCGCTACGGCAGGGTCGATATCCCCGCTACGCGTTCCCATAGGAACACCGGCTAAGGGCGTAAAGCCCATAGAAGTATCTACGCTTTTACCGCCGTCTACCGCCGTAATCGACGAGCCGTTGCCAAGATGGCAGGTAATTATTTTAAGCTGAGAAATATCTTTACCCAAATACTTCGCCGCCTCGCCTGAAACAAATTTATGGCTCGTACCGTGAAAACCGTAACGGCGGACTTTATACTGCTCGTAATGCTTATAATCAATAGCGTACATATACGCGTAATCGGGCATTGTGAAATGGAAACTCGTATCGAACACAAGCGCCATCGGCGTTTGAGGCATCATAGCTCTGCACGCGTTTACGCCGATTATCGAGGCGGGATTATGTAACGGCGCGAGGTCTTTGATTTGCTCCATAAGCGCCATCGTTTCCTCCGTCACGAGCGTCGTCTTTTTGAAAATTTCGCCCGAAGCAACCGCGCGGTGTCCCACCGCGTCAATTTCGCTCATAGCCGATATTACGCCCGTTTCCTTGTCCGTCAACGCTTTCAAAACGAGCGCTACCGCCTCGTTATGCGTCGGCATTGCCTCTTCAAAAACCCACTCCCCGCCCTTGGCTTTGTGGGTAAGTTTAGAACCGTTTATACCGATTCTTTCGCAAGTACCTTTCGCAATCACGCTTTCCGTTTGCATATCGATAAGCTGGTATTTAAGGGACGAACTCCCCGAATTGATAACTAAAACTTTCATAACACCCTCTTAAAGCTGTGTTTGCAACGCCGTAATGGCAATCGCACCGACGATATCCTCGCTCTTGCAACCGCGCGATAAATCGTTCAAGGGTTTGGCAAAGCCTTGACAAATCGGACCTACCGCCATAAACCCGCCGAGGCGTTCCGCGATTTTATAACCGATATTCCCCGCTTGTAAATCGGGGAAAATAAACACGTTAGCTTGCCCCGCCACTTCCGAGTTCGGTGCTTTTAATTTGGCTACGGACGGAACGATTGCCGCGTCAAACTGCAATTCGCCGTCTAATTTTAATTCGGGTGCTTTTTCCTTAGCGATTTTCACCGCTTCGGCAACGAGCGTTACGTTATCGTGTTTCGCGCTACCGAAAGTAGAGAACGAAAGCATTGCGACTTTCGGCTCAATCCCAGCAATCGCTTTCGCGGAATTTGCCGTCGCTATCGCGCAATCGGCAAGCCCTTCGCTTGTATAGGTGGGGTTTAATCCGCAATCGGCGAACACCACCAAGCCGTCGGGGCAATACTCGTTGCCCTGAGGCGGACAAATCATAAGATTAAAACTGGATACGGAAGAAACGCCTTTCGCCGTTTTGATAATTTGAAGACCGGGACGGAGCGTATTCGCCGTAGAATGACACGCACCCGAAACCAAACCGTCTACGTCGCCCATTTTCAACATCATTGCGCCGAAATAAGTTCCGTCGGCAAGCAATTTTTCGGCTTGTTCGCTGGTCATACCCTTCGACGCGCGAAGTTCGCAAAGCTTGGCTTTGTATTCGGGCAATTTCTCGCTGGTAAGCGGATTGATAATGGTCACGCCCGTCAAATCGATTTCGGGATTATTCGCTTTAATTTGCGCCTCGTCGCCGAGCAATACGATTTTTGCAATACCTTCTTTGGTCGCGTCCGACGCGGCTTTTACCACCCGCGAATCCTCACCCTCGCAAAGAACAATCGTTTTATTTAACGCTTTTGCTCTGCTTTTGATTTCTTCCAATACGTTCTTCATAATTTACCTCTCAAAAACGCTTTATTTATTTTTATTTTTCGTGTATAATGGTTTTAACGGCACGATAACGCACCGCATTATTTATTATACCACACATTTTTTTTATTGTAAAGGAATTGAGGAAAATAAAATGAAAATTTGCGCGATAATTTGCGAATACAATCCTTTTCATAACGGTCATCTTTATCAATTAAACCTTGCCCGCGAGCTTTCGGGCGCGGACGCGGTACTTTGCATTATGAGCGGGAACTTCGTACAACGCGGAGAAAACGCGATTTTGGACAAATATACCCGCGCAAAACACGCTCTCAAAGCGGGTGCAGATATCGTTATTGAACTTCCTACCGTGTTCGCGACCTCGCCCGCCGAACTTTTCGCAAACGGTGCAATTCATATTCTATCCTCTATCCCCGCGGTAAAGACCTTGTGTTTCGGCGCGGAAAACGCCGATAAACTCGCTTTTAAGTCGGCGTCGAGGTATTTGTTGCACGAACCGAAAGAAGTATCCTTAGCGGTGAAAGAGGCTGTCGATAAAGGAATGAGCTACGCCAAAGCGCGCGCGCAGGCGTTCGCGGGGTTTATTCCGTTTGAAATGCTCAATTCCCCCAATAATATTTTAGGGTTAGAATATACCAAAGCCATTTTAGCGCAAAACGCCGAAATAGATATTTTACCGATTGCGCGCAAAGGCGCGGGGTACGCGGATAACGGGTTAAAAGACGAATTTTCCTCGGCAAGCGCGTTAAGATGTGCGATTGCAAACGGGCAAGAACTCAAAAACAATTTACCCGATTTCGTCTTATCCGATTTACCCGCAAAATTATCCGAGTGCTTAGAAACGCTGGAAAAATACGCATTCTTAAATAAATCCCCCGAAGAAATCGCGAAAATTTGCGATTGCAACGAGGGCTTGGAAAATGCCTTTAAGAAGATATGTACAACCAACGAACCGCTTGTGCAAACGCTTACTTCCAGCCGATACACCGCCTCGCGAATTAGGCGGATTGCTCTGCAAAACCTCTTAAATATCGAGAAAAGTTTCATCCTAGAATGTTTACAAGCGCCCTTATATCTTCGCGTTTTGGGGGTAAAGAAAGCGCGTAGCGAGCTGTTATCCGTTTTATCCGAAAGCAAATTTCCCGTTTTGGCAAGAGCGCACGATACGGACAAGCTTTGTCCTATCGCAAGAAAATGTTTGGATACGGACGAGTTCGCCGAAAGCGTGTTCGGTTTGTTATATCCGAAAAATAAGAAAGAGAAAAATTTATTTATATAACGAAAAAACACTTGCATTCGCAAGTGTTTTTTTGGAGCTACTAGCCGGACTCGGACCGGCGCCCTGCTGATTACGAATCAGCCGCTCTACCGACTGAGCTATAGTAGCAAGTGCTCTCTTTACGACAGCTTATTCATTATACTCAATCGAAAAGAAAAAAGCAAGCGTTTTTTTGCACTTTTTGAAAATTTTTCAGGCTTTTTTGAAAAAATTCATTTTATATTTGAAATTCTTCGCTCAATCGAATATACGAAACGCTTAAATCGCATAATAAATACCGTAAATCTTCTAAATACACCACACCTGCAAGCGCGCAAGCTAAGTTTTCTTCCGCATTTTTACATACCGTCGCAAATGACGCAAAGTCTTTTTGGTATTCTTTTTGCAAAAACGAAAACTCGTCTTTCAAAACCGCTAAAATGCGTTTACTCGATTGTTGCGTCGCACCCTTTTCCAAGCGGTCTATTTCAGTATCTAAGAAATTTATACAATCGCTTAAAATGCAAAACGCGTTTTTATAAACTTGCTTTTTTTGCTTTTGTTTTCGGGTCTTTAAGTACAATTTCGGGCTTTGCAAAAACAAGATTTCCGTTTGCCCGTCCTTTAAGTTCGCGTGTACCGTTACTGCCTCCATTTCCGTGCAATACACGGAAAGCGCGACGCTTTCACGACCGTTTTGTTCGAACAAATACCCCGCTCCGCCCATTTGCGTCGCTTGGTACGCGCTCACTTCGATATGCGCGGAAGAAGAAACCAAGAAATAAAAATTTTTGCTCGTATTTACTACCGTTGCCGAGGATAAATACACCGCGTAACCGAGCGAGAATACAATCCAAGCGAACGCGAATAAGCACACACCGCCTTTAACTATTTTTTTATAGAAAAAACCCGTCGCCATACTTTATCGTATGCAACGGGCTTTATTTTATGCCGATTATTCTAAATACAAGACGCATTCGCCTTTTTCAAGCGTTTTTTGCACGTCGATTACCCTTTGATTTGACGAACCTCTAAATTTCAAGCGAATATCTTTTAATTCTTCAATATACGCTCCGTCCACCAAAATATCGAACAGGGAAATAAGCGCTTTCGTGTACGGGGTATTTTTTTTGACTTCTTTCAACGTACCCGTTTTTTCGTCCAAAACGAAACCCGTATAGCACCAAACCGTCTTTTCGGGATACCGCGCTTTTACTTTTTTGATAAAAGGCAGTAACGCCTCCTGATTTTGCGGTTCTAACGGTTCACCGCCGAGCAACGAAAGCCCTGCGATAAAGGACGAGCCGAGTTCTTGCAAAATTTTTTCCTCCACCGTCTCGTCGAACGGCTGACCGTAAGAAAAATCCCAAGCGACTTCGTTAAAACAGTTTTTACAACGGTGCGTACACCCCGACACGAACAGAGAAACGCGTACCCCCTCGCCGTTGGCGATATCCGTCCATTTTATCGTTGCGTAATTCATTAAAGATGCAATACCCTGTCTTTAATTTCCTGCGTTCTGCCTTGGTTCCAGTACTGCGTACCGATATAACCGCAGGTACGGCGTGCCACGTTCATCGTCGCTTGGTCGCGGTTGTGGCAATGCGGGCATTCCCAAATAAGTTTTCCCGATTCGTCCGTTTGGATTTGGATTTCGCCGTCGTAACCGCAAGCTTGGCAATAATCGCTCTTGGTGTTGAGTTCGGCGTACATAATGTTTTCGTAAATAAATTTCATAACGGACAAAACCGCGGGGATATTGTCTTGCATATTCGGCACTTCCACGTAGCTGATTGCGCCACCGGGGGAGAGCTGTTGGAATTCGCTTTCGAATTTGAGCTTGGTAAACGCGTCGATTTCCTCGGATACGTGTACGTGGTAGCTGTTGGTGATATAGTTTTTATCCGTTACACCAGGAATTACGCCAAAACGCTTTTGCAAACATTTCGAGAATTTATAGGTCGTACTTTCAAGTGGCGTTCCGTATAACGAGAAATCGATATTTTCCTTGGCTTTCCATTCCTTGCATTTGTCGTTCATTTTTTGCATTACCGCAAGCGCGAAAGGTTTCGCTTCCTCGTCCGTATGCGTTTTGCCCGTCATATGCTTTACACATTCGTACAAACCCGCATATCCGAGCGAAATGGTAGAATAACCGCCGAACAACAGTTTATCGATAGTTTCGCCCTTTTGCAAACGCGCCAACGCACCGTATTGCCATAAAATAGGCGCGGCGTCCGAAAGCGTGCCTTTCAAACGGTTGTGCCGTTGCATCAACGCGCGGTAGCAAAGCTCTAAGCGTTCTTCGAAAATTTCCCAGAACTTCGTAAGGTCTTTCCCCGAAGAAAGCGCTACGTCCACGAGGTTAATCGTGACGACGCCTTGGTTAAATCTACCGTAATACTTGGGCTTGCCCTCTTCATCCACGTACGGCGTTAAGAAACTTCTGCAACCCATACAGGTATAGCAATGCCCTTCGC
This sequence comes from Candidatus Scatosoma sp., assembly GCA_045537295.1. GTDB lineage: Bacteria > Bacillota > Clostridia > Christensenellales > Borkfalkiaceae > Scatosoma. The sequence goes on from JAZSPG010000037.1 coordinate 20,589, forward strand.
CGTTTTTATCCACCTTAAATTCAAGCATTTTCTTTTCGGAAATATAATCGGGTACCATACGCTTTGCCGTGCATTTCGCCGCAAGCTCGGTAAGGTAGAAATACGGTTGTTCCTCGGAAATATTATCGGGTTCTAACACGTAGATAAGCTTAGGGAATGCAGGCGTAATCCATACGCCCGATTCATTTTTAACGCCCTTAATACGCTGTTTCAAGGTTTCCTCGATAATCAACGCAAGGTCGGCTTTTTCCTGCTCGTTACGCGCTTCGTTCAGATACATAAATACCGTTACGAACGGCGCTTGACCGTTGGTCGTAAGCAAGGTTACTACTTGATACTGAATGGTTTGAATACCTCTGCGGATTTCGTCGAGTAAACGCTTTTCCGCCATTTCAATAATATGTTTTTCGTCGTAAACACCTACACCTGCAAGCTCGTCCGCGACTTCCTTGCGGATTTTTTTACGGCTGATGTCTACGAACGGCGCAAGATGCGTAAGCGAAATACTTTGCCCGCCGTACTGATTAGACGCTACCTGCGCGATAATTTGCGTAGCGATATTGCAAGCCGTCGAAAAGCTGTGCGGTTTTTCGATAAGCGTTCCCGAAATTACCGTTCCGTTTTGCAACATATCCTCTAAATTGACGAGGTCGCAGTTGTGCATATGTTGCGCAAAATAGTCTGCGTCGTGGAAATGGATAATACCTTGGTCGTGCGCGGAAACGATATCGTCGGGCAACAAAATACGACGGGTAAGGTCTTTGGATACCTCGCCTGCCATATAGTCGCGCTGTACGCTGTTTACGGTCGGATTTTTATTAGAATTTTCCTGCTTTACTTCCTCGTTGTTACATTCGATAAGCGTCAAAATTTGCGCGTCCGTGGTATTCGAACGACGAACGAGTTCACGGGTATAACGATAGGTAATATACTTACGCGCAAGCACGAACGACATAGACGCCATCAAACGATTTTCTACCATATCTTGTATTTCTTCCACGTGCGGAGAACGACCAAGCGCAGCACACTCCTCGGTTACGTGGTCTACAATAGCAAGTAACGCCGCCTCCGAAATACGATGGCGTTCGCCTACTTCTCTGTTTGCCTTTCTAATAGCGGAAATAATTTTTTCCTTATCAAATACAACCTCTTGACCGCTTCTTTTAATAATCTTCATTTCTTTCATTCCGTTCCTCCTCGCGCGCTTTCCCCTGAAAACGCATTTTCTTCCGTGTAATATATATTGTGCTTCTTACCGTTAAAAAACACAATATCTTGTGTATTTTTCAACCGTGCCTTAATATTATACCATATCTTGTATGAAAGTCAAGCGTGTGAACACAAAATATGGTATAGAAAAAACTTATAGTATTTTTATGAAAAAATTCAATAAAAAAAATAATTCCCTTGTAAATAAAGGGAATTACTCGTTTTTGGGGAATTTTAGGTATTTGAAAATAAAATACCTCTATCGTTTTCAAGGCTTTTTTGCCGTTTGGCTATACACGAAACGCATAAATTCTTGCTTATTTTCCGCTTTGACTAAGAGCGAATACAAGCCCTCGTTGCCGTAAAGGTGCAAATATTCCGTTTTAAGATAGAACAGAAGTTCTTGCGTATTCTCTTGCGATTGCGTTCCACCCAAATCCACGCGGGATTTTACCACGTCAATCGGCGGAAAAATACGCTTTAACGCCAACTTTTCGTCCAAATAAATTTCCGCGTTGGAAATCGCCGTTAATTCGCGCGCCAACAAGTCGTCCGCGGGATTTCCCGTGTTTTGTGATAACGCGCCGATTATCGTCAACGAACCGCCGTTTTTCAAGCGTTTCGCCGAGCCAAAAAACTTCTTCAAATAGTTCTTCGTCTTGCTCTCTAATCCCCCGTCCAGCGTTTTACCCCCGACAGCGTTTTCCGTTTGGTTATACGCGTGCGCCAAGGCGTTAAGCCCGTCCACGAACAACACCACGTCGTTTCCGCTCTCCGCGTATCTCTTAGCGCGGTTTAAGATAAATTCCGCCGTGAACGCTTGCTTTTCCACTTCATCCTCGTAGGTGGTGTATATCAAATTCTCGCCGTTTATCGCCGAGCGGTATAAACTAACCGTTTCGGGCGGTTGGTCTATTAAAAGCGCCATAAGCGTTAACCCACCGTCTTGACGGGCTAAGGCATTCAAAGCGGTATACAGCAAACTCGTTTTGCCAACCTTTGGCGAGGAAACCACGCAACAGCGTTGTCCTTTTTGGATATTCAAAATCCAGTCGAAGTATTTCAGTAGGGGCGTCGGGGCTTGTTTTTCGCTGATAAAGGTAATGGGCGCATTAGGTATATCCGCCTCATATTTTTCAAAAAGTTCGCGTTTTAACGGCAAATCCAAGTTATCGTTTACCATTAAAACTTGTTTTACGATAAGCGAATTCGTACCCTTCGTTGCGCGATAAGACAAAACGTCGCCCTCGTGTAAATTATAGCTTTCCACAAGCAAATCAGGCAACAGCACCGCCTCGGTTTCTTCCGAACAATCCAAAGGCAACACACGCGCCACGCCGTCTATTTTATGGTATTGACCGCAATAAATATTTTTTAGTATTTTCTCGCCGTCAGCGGACGAGAAGGAAATTCTCGTTTTTGAATTTTCACCGTTTATGGATAAATCAGGAAAAAGCTCCTTTACCCCGCCCGTTTCCGTCGGCGCGTCTATAAAATACGCTTGATAAATTTCCGTTATTTTTTGCAAAACCTCGGCGGGTACGTAGTCGTTCCCAGACGGTTTTCCAGCTTTCGATTTGGGTGGCGGTTGCAGTTCGCCGATTACCACCGACACGATATTTGAAATAAGCTCTTCTTTGTCTTTGAGCTTAGGCTGTATCCCAAAATATCTACTCAAAGGACGTAAAATATTCACCACCAAAGTATTGAGGTATTTTTCAAGTTCGAGCTTACCGTTTCGTCTTAAAGTTTCCATTATTTTCCCCTCTCCATAACCACGATTTGCGTTTCTTTCGTAAACGAAAATTCTTCTGTTTCGATAGCTTTTCCGCCCGCGTATTTTATACCGCTAAACAGGCGTAAAAAGGGTTTTTCGTCCGTTATATCTATCGTACAATCGGGTAATTTATAGTGCATCGGAATTACCATTTTAGGCTGAATCGCCTCGATATACGCCTTGGCTTGCGACGCGTTTATCGTATAGGTTGCGCCGATAGGAATACATAACACGTCTACTTTTCCTATTTTCTCTACGAGATTTTCGGTTACTTCCTCACCCAAATCGCCCAAATGGCAAAGGGTAATCCCGTCCGCTTTCAGCTTATAAATACGATTTTCACCGCGAAGTAACCCGTTTTGACCGTCGTGCCAGCTCAAAATCCCTTCAATTTCTATTCCTTTTACCGTTTTCGTGCTTGTATCCGTTATAATTTCTGGATTGCCCCACACGCCAGCTATATAGTTATGGTCGAAATGCGAATGACTGACGGTGACGATATCCGCCGTGAAATTTTCGGGCAGTTCGTAACCGATACGGGTGTACGGGTCGGTAACGACGCTTACGCCGTTCTTGTCCGTTATCTTAAAACAAGCGTGTCCAAAATACTCGATTTTCATACCAACCACCCCTTTTATCCGTTTATTTTCGCGAATATCCGTAACTTCATTTTTTGCGTTTCCGCACCGATAATTAAAGCGTATTGCAAAGACAATAAAAGCGAACTGTTGCGGATAGAATACGCAATTTTTTGCGTATTTACCTGTACCGCGCCCTCCGCGCCGTTAATCCCCAAAACGCCGTTCGTAACCCCGTCCTTCTTCAAGTGCAACCGCAAAGTATAATCGCCTGTCCTTTGGATAAAAACCTCGCCGTTTTCCAAATCCAGCGCGACGCGCGCGCCGTCGTCGGCGTAGTTAAGCTTTACGCCGTTATCCGTAAACAAGCAAAACCCCTTGCGCACAATTTCCGTTTTTTGACCGTCCGCATTCGTAGCGATTGTGATACGACAAGGTTGCATTTTTCTACTCCGTTCGACTTTTTTCGACAATATTATAACAAATTTTGTTCAAAATGTAAAATAAAAATACGGTATTTTATTTATTTTTGTGAAATATTCAAAAAACGGAAACTACCCTTTTGAAGAAGTTCCCGTTTTTTCTTTTTAGTCGTTCCCGCGTTTGAGCGTTTCGCGGATAAGCCTACCCTCTTTTAAGGCTTGCGAAAGCTTACCGTCCTCTTTTTCCACGAGCGCGTCGCGGTACACAGTTAAATTATCAATCAAAAGCTGTAATTCGTGTACGATATTTTCGCGGTTATACGCGTACAACGGTGTCCAGACCGCCTCGTCCACGCCCGCAATTCTCGTCATGTCTTGAAAACTACCGCCCGTAAACCCGTCGCAACCTTTCACCTCCGGGCTTTTCACGTACGCGTTGGAAACGATATGCGCAAGCTGGGAAGTGAGCGCGATTTTTTTGTCGTGTTGCTTGGCGGTGCACTCAATCATTTTCCCAAACCGCATTGCGCGGGCGTATTCTTTTATTTCCTCGATATCCGCCTCTTTCGTTTGCTCAGCGCGCGTAATAATCAAATTCGCGTTATCAAATAAATTCGGCGTAGCGGACGCAATCCCCGAAGTTTCTTTGCCTGCCATTGGGTGCAAACCGATATAACGGTAGTTGCGCGCTTTGGCATACACCGTCTTTTCTACGATTTCTTTCACCCCGCAAATATCCGCAACGAGTGCGCCGTCCTTAAATTCCCCGCCGTCTAAATACGCGAGTGTAGCCTCGGGCGGAACGGCGATAAACACGACGTCGTAGTCGGATAATTTTTCGCCTTTCGCGCGAATATACCCCGCGCGCAAAGCAAAATCCACGCTACTTTCGCTCCGTGAAAAACCGTCTACCGCATACCCCGCGCCCGTCAATGCTCCGCAAATCGAACCGCCGATAATTCCTAATCCTATAACCGCTATCTTTTTCATAATCCGCTCCAAAATCGTAAGCTTTCCATTATAGTAGCATAATTATCAAAAAAATTCAAGCGCTCAGCGGTTTTAATAGCAAAAAGAACGAAGATTTTTATAAATTCCCCGTTCTTTTGCGTTATTTTTTACTTATTTCTAATTCTTTGCGGTATTTTTCCTTCGTAGCGATACCGCCCCGAATATGTCGTTCGCTTAAATTTTGTTCTAATACCGCTCTCGTCCTATTAAATAAGTCCTCGTCCACGTATTTTAAGCGTTCGGACACGTCTTTATGTACCGTAGATTTGCTGATACCGAAATACGCGGAACACGCCCGAACGGTACAACCCGTGCGAATAATGTATTCCGCGCATTTTCTTGCTCTTTCTTCAATATAATCCCACAATTTCCCGACCTCCGTAATTACCTTACGAAATATATTATGTCGGTTTTTTGCGGATTATACCCTATTTTATCCGTTTACTCGTCTTTTTTATAGGGCATCGGGATAACTTTTGCTATCGTTCCTTCTTTATACCGCGCAATCTTCTTAGCGGACGTGCTTTGCAAGGAAATGAACGTTTCTTCGCTGGAAAGCTCGGATACGGTATTCGTCTTATCGACCACCGCCAACTTATACGGCACGGTGACGTAGCTTGCGCAAATCACGCTTGCGCCCGTTTTCATACTCACGATTATCGAGCCTTTGCGATAACGCTTAGACGGTTCGATTTGCGAGGAAATGACGCGTTTGAATTTACCCTCGTCCGTCGCGATAATCACTTCGCCCTCGCCGTTGATTTGTTTCATCATCACCACGCTGTCACCGTCACGAAGCATAATCCCGCGCACACCCGTAGAAATTCTGCCTTGCGTTGGTATGTCGTCCTTGGTTGCGTTCAGGCAAATACCGTCTTTTGTCACGATAATAATCGTATCTTCTTCGCCCGTATCTTCCTCCACGCCGATAACCTCGTCGTCCTCGTTGAGTTTTACCGCTTGGAAACAGTCTTTCCGCTGTTCGTATTCCGACCAGTCGGATTTTTTAATCATACCTTTTTTCGTAAAGAACAATAAACTTCCGAACGGCAAATGCTCGCCCACCTCAAACAGCGCGACTACGCTTTCGCCCGTTTCCGCGTCGTCGGACAATGCTTTCAACGAAACCCCCTCGTCCGTCAGCTTGCAATCGAGCTCGGGCTTGGATATATCGAGTTTATGGCAATTCCCGTAATTCGTAAAAGCAAAAATGCGTTTATCCGTTTTCGTCGGCAAGGTTTTTAAGGCGATTAACGAGGGTTTGAACTTACCCTCTACCGTCTTTTCCAACGCGTCCGCCTGCTTGCCCGTCAAGACCTTGAACTTCTCGTCCGCAGTGTAAACAAGGGTACAGCGCACGCCCGCTTTCTTTTCGGGTACGGCGGAAACAAGCGCGTCCGCCTCCTCGCGCGTAAACACGAGCTTGGATTTTCTCGGCGTGGGGTACGCGTTTTTAATTTCGAGAATTTCTTCTTTTACGACCTGCAACTGCAAATCCCCACTCTTAGAAATCGCCGTTAATTTTTTAATTTTCTTTTTGAGTTCTTTTAATTCTTCTTCAAGTTTATAAATTTCAAGCTTGGTCAAGCGAGCAAGACGCAAATCAAGAATTGCCTGTGCCTGCGCTTCGGAAATGTCAAAGCGTTGCATAAGCTTACTTCTCGCGTCGCCCGTGCTTTCTGATTTTTTAATAATTGCGATTACTTCGTCGATATTTTGAACGGCGATAATTAATCCCTCCAAAATATGACAGCGTTGCTCGGCTTGGCGCAAATCAAACAGCGTTCTGCGCTTGATTACCTGCTGTTGATATTTTACATAGTGACGGATAATTTCCATCAAACCAAGCTGTTGCGGTTTGCCGTCCGCAATTACCACCATATTGATACCGAAAGTAACCTCTAAATCGGAATATTTATACAAACATTTTAATATCCCGTCCACGTCCGCGTCTTTTTTTACGCGGATTACGGCGCGCATACCCGTTCTGTCCGATTCGTCGGCAACGTGGTCGATACCGTCAAGTTCCTTTTCCTTTTCTTCGCACAAATCCACGATTTTACGCAATAATTGCGCTTTGTTTACCTGATAGGGAAGTTCGGTGATAACGAGGTTGGTTTTGCCGTTATCCGTTTTTTCCGCCGTAATTTTGGCTCGAAGCGTAATTTTGCCCCTGCCCGTTTTATACGCTTGGATTAACTCGTTTGCGAGAATTAAACCACCCGTGGGGAAATCGGGCGAGGGAATATGTTCCATCATTTCTTCCAAAGAAATCGCAGGATTATCGATATACGCAACCACGCCGTCGATAACTTCCTCTAAGTTATGCGTAGGTATATTCGTAGCAAGACCTACGGCGATACCGCTTGCACCGTTGACGAGTAGGTTTGGAAAGCGACCGGGCAATACGTCGGGTTCTTTCAAGCTGTCGTCGAAGTTTAAGGAAAAGCCCACCGTTTCTTTATCGATATCGCGGAGCAATTCCAACGCGAGCGGTTGCATGCGCGCCTCCGTATAACGCATTGCAGCGGCGGGGTCGCCGTCCACCGAACCGAAGTTACCGTGACCGTCAACAAGCATTTTGCCCATATTGAAATCTTGCGCCATACGCACCATTGCGTCGTATACCGAACTGTCGCCGTGCGGGTGGAATTTACCCATACATTCCCCGACGATACGCGCACTCTTTTTATGCGGTTTGTCGGGCGTTAAGCCCATCTCGTGCATCGTGTATAAAATACGGCGCTGAACGGGTTTTAAGCCGTCCTCTACGCGAGGCAGGGCGCGGTCTAAAATAACAAATTCGGCGTAAGGAAGCATAGAGGTATGCAACACCTTTTCAAGCGGTTCTACGTATAACTGTCCCGTAGGCTCTATCATTTCGGGTTCTTTTTTAATTTTCGCCATTTCCGCTCTCCTTTTTCTCCGTTTTTTCTATCTTGTCCATAAAGGTATCGCGCTTATTAAAGTTCGCGAATTTCGCAAGGAATTCCTTTCTGCCTTCTACTTTGTCGCCCATAAGCGTCGTTATCATCTTTTCCGCTTTCGCCGCGTCCTCTACCGTTACTTGAATAAGGTTACGCGTTGCGGGGTTCATCGTCGTTTCCCAAAGCTGTTCCGCGCTCATTTCACCCAGACCTTTATAGCGTTGAAGCTGATAGCCTTTGCCGATTTTTTCGATTTTCTCGTTGAGTTCTTTGTCGTCGTACGCGTATTCTACCTTGTCGCCTTTATACACCTTGTAAAGCGGTGGCATACCGATATACACGTGACCGCCGTTTACCAGCGGGCGCATATAACGGAAGAAGAAGGTGAGCAGTATACAGCGAATATGCATACCGTCTTGGTCGGCATCTGATAAAATAATTACTTTATGGTAATTGATTTTATCTATTTTGAAATCGGGGTCGATACCCGCACCGATAGCGCTTATCATTGTTCGGATTTCTTCGTTTTCAAGAATTTGCGCTAACTTTTTCTTTTCGACGTTCAACGGTTTACCGCGAAGCGGTAAAATGGACTGAAACTGTCTTACGCGCGCTTGCTTTGCCGTACCGCCTGCCGAATCGCCCTCTACGATAAACATTTCGTTCAATTCGGGTTTTCTGCCCGAACAGCCCGCAAGCTTGCCTATCAAGGTCAAGCCGTCGATTTTTTTCGTTTTACGGATATTATCTTTCGCCTCTTTGGCAGCAATACGCGATTTCGCCGCGCCTTGCGCTTTTTTGATAATTTCCTCCATCGTCTTTTTATAACCGCGGATTTCCTTAAACGCGTTAAAGCCCTCAATCACCGCTGATTCCACCGCAGGACGCGCCTCGATATTGCCGAGCTTTGTTTTCGTTTGCCCCTCAAACTGCACCACGGCAAGTTTCACCGACAAAACGACGGTTAAACCCTCGCCGAAGTCGTCGCCTTGGAAATTCGGGTCTTTATCCTTTAACAAGCCGTTTGCCCGCGCGTATTCGTTAAGCACCCTCGTCAAACCCGAATGGAAACCGACTTCGTGATAGCCACCCTCGGGGGTGGGAATATTATTAACGAACGAGAACATTTTTTCGCGATAGCCGTTGTAATGCTGAATGGCAAATTCCACTTGGATATCGTTTTTTACGGTGGAATAATATATCGGTTGCACGTACAACTTTTTATCCCCGTCGTTTAAGCTTTTCACGTAATCGGAAATACCGCCCTCAAACTTGAATACCGCCCTATAAGGCTCGCTCTCTAAGGCAAGCTCGTCCACCTCCGCAAACAACGATTGCTGGGGCGCGCCGTCAAACAAGTTCATTTGCCCTAAGGGCGCGGGTTCGTCCGCAATATCCGTCGTTTCTACGGGTTCTGCCGTTTCCAAAGTTTCTTCGCCGTCTACGCCGTCCTCTCCGTCCGTTTCCCCGTCGCCGAATGCCACACGGCTACGGCGCACCTCCGCCATGGATATACGCTCGTCAATTAACGTAATTTCTACGCCTTTATTCAAAAACGCAAGCTGGTTTAATCGTTCCTCGACCGTTTCTAAATCGAAATCCGTTTCGGAAAAAACGTTCGCGTCCGGCTTAAAGCGCACGAACGTACCTTTGCGCGAGGTGTGAATACCCGTATCTTCCAAAGGTCCGTCGGGCAAACCCGATTCTATCTTTTTCTTCCGCGCGTTGTAGCGGGAATGAAAGCTCATTTTGTATATTTTTTTGTTACGGTATACCTCTACCGTAAGCCACTCGGAAAGCGCGTTGGTAACGGACGCGCCTACGCCGTGCAACCCGCCCGAATATTCGTAATTGCCTTGCCCAAACTTACCGCCTGCGTGTAATTTAGTGAATACAAGTTGAACACCCGAAACTTTCTCTTTCGGGTGTATATCGGTGGGGATACCGCGCCCGTTATCTTCTACGGACGCACTTCCGTCGGCGTGCAGGGTAACTTTCACTTTATTTGCGTGACCGTTTGCCGCCTCGTCTATTGCGTTGTCTACAATTTCCCAAAGAATATGGTGCAAGCCCTTCACGCCCGTCGAACCGATATACATACCGGGACGCATACGGACGGCGTCAAGCCCTTCTAATACTTCGAGATTTTTTGCGCTGTACTCGTTCGTCGTTTCTTTTTTCGTGTCTTTTGCCATTTTATCCTCTTTACGCTTTATCCTATAACGCAAGTAAAATTGCATTATAATCTACCATTTTACACCATTATAACATTTTCTTTCCGTTTTTTCAAACGTTTGAGCCAAAAAAAGTTCCCTTAATTCTCTATTCTTTGCAAAATTTCAAAAATTTTTTCAAAGTTATCCACAATAAAGTCAGGCTTTACCTCGCCATTTACCGATTTTTGATGTGGATTAAACCAAATACTCGTAATCCCCGCCTCGTTCGACGCCTTGATGTCCGCCGATAAACTGTCGCCTATCCACACCGCTTTTTCTTTTTCAAACTGCGGTATATGCGCAATTACGTAGTCGGTATACTGTTTTGCGGGTTTATCGTAGCCCACCGTTTGCGATACGAACACCCCGTCCGCCAAATCGTTCAAACCCGAAATAGCAAAACGGGACTGTTGAATTTTTTTCGTACCGTTCGTAACGATATACACCCGACCTAATTTTCTAAGCTTTTGTAAAAATTCCCGCGCACCTTGAATATAGACGGGGTTTGTCGCCAAATGCGTCAAATAAATTTCGTTGAATTTATTTCCGTCCACACCTTGCAGACCAAGTTCCTTTAAGTATAGAGGAAAACGGACGGCAATTAGCTTTTCACGGGTAATTTCGCGCCGTTCTAAACTTTCCCAAAGTCCGTCGTTCACCCGTTTATACACCCTTTCGTATTCCGCTTTCCAAACCAGATTAAAAGCGGAAAAGGCGTAACGGATAGCGTTCGTGGACGCGCCGTAAAAATCCAAAATCGTATCGTCCGCGTCTACGAGAAATATAGTTTTCACTTTTTATCCTCCTCTTTTTCGGTATTTTCTTCCACCACCGCAAGTGCGTTCAAAGCGCGCGTATATGCGATATATTTTTCGCTTTTCGACATACCCTTGGAAATGACGGCGACGGAGGAAAATTCCAAACCTTTACTTTCGTATACCGTCATTATATTTATTTTAGAACGGGAAATTTTGCCCTTTATTGACAAATCGTTATACGATTTGCGCGTATATTGCGCCTTTACTTCCTCGCTACAAATTACCGCTTTTAAGCCTTTTTTATCCTTGAAAAACGCGGAAATTGCGCGAGGGGTAATTTGCGAAACGTGCGGTCCGTCAAACCCGATAGGTTGCATATCGATAGAAAGCGACGAGGCTACGAAGTCTACGATTTGGTTGGTATTGCGGTAATTTTGATTTAAGCCGTATATCTCGTAATCGGGGAACACCTGTTTCCAGTCCTTTACCCCGCGCCAGCTCGTAACGTTTTGCGCAATATCCCCGAACACGTTAAAGGACGCTTTTTTGTTGATTTTTCGCAATAAATCGTATTCGCAAGGGGAAATATCCTGCGCCTCGTCCACAAACACGTACGAATATACAGGCGAAAGTCTATCGGTGAGCAACGAACAAATTACGCAAAGCGCGTACGCGTCCGATTTATACAGCTTTTTCGAGGTCATTTGGTATTTCTTTTTATATTTTTTCACCGTTTCGCGATAGAAATACCGAACGATATCGATAAACGCCGTACCCGCACCGATTTCGCAAAACTCTTTTTCACCGCGCAAATACCCGTAAAATTCCTCAAACGCCGTATTGCTTTCGCCAATCAGCGTTATTTTCGCCTGCACGGACTTGATTTCCTCGACGAGCTGTTTACGCCGTTCTATCCTGTCTGCGTATAAATACACTTCTACTTCGCCTATGCGCTGTCGAAAACGGCGCAAATCGAAAATTTCCTTTTCAAGTGCAACGGAAAGCGCGCGTAACGCCTCGTTTGCCTCTTGGGTGATTTTTTCGGTATACCTCGAAACGAACGCCGAACTTTTATAAAAGGACATAACCTGCCGATAAAAATACGCAGGCGATTTCGCATTTTCGCTTTTTAGTGTTCCGCCTAAAAAATCCTCTATATCCAAAACGCAATTCATAAGTTCACGGAAAGGTTTGGTATAATACAACCCGCCGTTTTCGCGTTCCTTAATTTCGCCCAAAACCGCCCTGCGAACGCGCATAGACGCGTTTTTAATCCCCTCGTACGCAAGTAGCTGTTTTTTACATTCGTGCAAAATAGTAGCGATATACGCTTTGCAGTCCTCACCCGTAAACAAGCCGTACAAATCGTCGTATACTTTTCCCGTCTTTTTAGAAATATCCGCTACGAATTTAGGCGAATACACGTATTCTAAATAGCTTTCGTCCTCTTTTTGCGTCGCGTCGATTTTATCCGCCAAGATAATTTTTTCGTTTTTAAGCACCTGCAAAAAATAATCGTAAACGGTAACCGTTTTCACCCGTTCCAGCTCTAAAATTTCAGACAGTTCGTCAATGAACGCGTTAAACGAATTACTCGGTGTAATAACGAGTACGTCCCGCGGTTTTATATCCTCATAGTTATAAGTCAAATAACTCAAACGGTGCAATAAAACCATTGTTTTACCGCTACCCGCACAGCCTTGTAATACGAAATTTTGGTTTTTCGGACAGGTGATAATCTCGTACTGCTTTTCCTGTATCGTTTGGATGATGTCTTTGACAGAAGTTTCTTCCTTTCTGCTACGGATAATTTCCCGCAAAAACGGGTCAAGCACGTTTTCCTCGTCCCTGCCCCCGATTTCTTCCGCGCTAAGATAGTCTTTTAACGAAAGATATTCATTCTTAAACTCTAAAACTTTACCGTTTTTCGTGCGGATTGCGCGACGAAGTACCGTTTTGTATTCGTATTCGTTAATTCTAAACGCCGAACAGCTTTTTTGATAATACCTTCTCGCCAACGGCGCGCGCCAATCGACGATTTCAAGCCTCACGTCCCCTTTTTTACCGATATAATAGCTGTTGTACCCCTCTTTATTATCCACCAAATCCATACGGGCGAAATACGGTTCGTCGAAAAACGGACGGTAGGCGTTGATTTTTTCTTCTTGGCGTTGTATTTCCGCAAGCAATAATTTAATTTTACGGTAATTTTCCGCGGAATCCTTTTCCTGTTCCAGCGCCAAAATTTCCACTTTTGCTTGTTTTATCGCATTTTTATGCGGACGGATACGGACGATTCGCAACGCCTGCATAACCGCCTCCATATGCTTTTCCTCGTAGGCTTTTTGTTCTTCCTCTTCTAAAAGCGATAAAAACCAAGCCTTATCCCCGTTTTTGTGCGGGTCGAGGAGCGCGATTAAATTTTCAAAAGAACGCTTATCTTTCATACTTATCTTTTATCATACCATATTTGAACGAAAAATGGAACGATTTTACAAAAAAAATTTTGAAAAATTTTTTTATCAATGAAAAACCCTCGGTTTTTAAGCCGAGGGCTACGCCTTTTTCGTTACATTTTATCGGGAATACCGATACCAAGAAGCGCAAACGCGTTCTTTAACGCTTGCAAGGTTGCATTTGTAAGCGCAAGACGGAAATTCTTGACTTTCTCGTCCTCCGCCGACAAAATCTTGCAATCAAAGTAAAATTTGTTGAATTTTTGCGCTACGTCTACCGCAAACCGCGCGATATACGACGGTTCGTATTTTTCCGCGGACGAGCGGACGATTTCGGGGAAGGAAGCAAGCGCTTTGACGAGTTCAATTTCCTCAGCGCAAAGCGCGGGGATTTCGTAAGCCGTCGGCATACCGCCCTTTTGTAAAACGGAATTTGCTCTCGCGCAGGTATACTGCACGTACACGCTCGTTTCGCCGTCGAAATTAAGTACTTTATCGTACGAGAACACGATATCCTTAATTTTATTGTTATACAGCGCACCGAAAATAACCGCACCTACGCCGACCTTTTTGGCAATTTCCTCTTTATTTTCAAGCGCGGGGTTTTTCTCGTCGATAACTTTATACGCTTTTTCGATACATTTTTGGATAACGTCCTCTAAGAATACGACGTTGCCTTTGCGCGTGGACATCGTTCCTTCTTCCAAAGATACCATACCGTACGCGACGTGTACCAAATCTTTCGACCAGTCTTTCCCCATCATTTCCAAAACCTTGAAAAATTGCTTGAAATGCAGGTTTTGTTGGTAAGCGACCACGTACAAGCATTTGTAAAAATCGTATTCCTTTTTACGATAACTTGCAGCCGCCATATCGCGCGTAGCGTATAAAGAACTACCGTCCGACTTCAAGATGATGCAAGGGGGCATACCATATTCTTCCAAATCCACCACCTGCGCGCCACGGCTTTCGGTGAGCAGACCTTTTTCTTTCAGCTCGTCCACGATAGGTTGCATTTTATCCGAGTAAAAGCTTTCGCCTGCGTACGAGTCGAAGCGGATATCCAGCATTTCGTAAATTTTGTTTACGTCCTTTAACGTGAGCTCCTTAAACCAATGGAAAAGCGCCAAACATTCCTCGTCGCCCTGTTCGATTTTTTTGAAATACGCGCGCGCCTCGTCGTCGTATTCGGGATGCGTTTCCGCCTCTTGATGGAAACGGACGTACAACTCGTTCAACGCGCGAATACCGCCCTTTTCTATCGTTTCTTTATCCCCCCAACGCTTATACGCGGAAATGAGTTTCCCAAACTGCGTACCGTAATCGCCAAGGTGGTTAATCCCCACCGCTTTATAGCCTAAATAATTAAAAATACGGTATAACGCACCGCCCAAAACGGTCGTGGATAAATGCCCGATATGGAAAGGTTTTGCGATATTGATAGACGAATAGTCGATACAAACGGTTTTTCCCGCGCCCTCGTCGGACGCGCCGTACCCGTCTTTTTGCGTTAAGATTTTATCGAGCGTACCTTTCACAAACCCCGTTTTGTCAATTTTGAAATTAAGATAACCGTTGACGGCGGTAACTTCGCTAATTACCTCGTCCGTCGTAATCTCGGCTTTTAACTGCTCGGCTATCATTACGGGGCTTTTGCGAAGTACTTTTGCGAATTTGAAACAAGGCAAAGCGTAATCGCCCATTTCGGTATTCGGGGGCAATGCCAAACACTCGTAAATTTCTTCCGTCGTTACGCCAGCGACGGTAATTTTTTCGGCTATATATTTTTTGTAATCCATAGTTCTTTTCCTTAAATTCCTTAAAAGCAAAGTTTTATCCTTAATAATATAGCATATTTTTTTTATTTCGGCAAGTATTTTTTCAATTAGGGCAACTTTAATTTGCCAAAATTTAATTTTTGTATTATAATATATGGGTGATTTTAAGAAAAATTAGAAAAAAGGACATATTTAGCTATGAAACTCGGTGTAGTCGGCTTACCTAACGTAGGCAAATCCACTCTCTTTAACGCCATCACGCACGCAGGCGCGGAATGTGCGAATTATCCCTTTTGCACTATCGAACCAAACGTTGGTATCGTTGCCGTTCCCGACGAACGCTTGGACAAGCTCGCCTCTTTATACAACAGTAAAAAAATAACGCCCGCCGTTATCGAGTTCGTAGATATTGCAGGACTCGTAAAAGGCGCGTCTAAGGGCGAGGGCTTGGGGAACAAATTCCTCTCGCATATCCGCGAAGTAGACGCTATCGTGCACGTGGTACGCTGTTTTGAGGACGCGAACATCACGCACGTTGACAACAAAATCGACCCCGTAAACGATATCGAAACGATAAACCTCGAACTCATTATGTCGGATATGGAAGCGGTGCAAAACCGTATGAACAAGGTGAAAGTGCAAGCGCGTGGCGGTTCGGATAAAAAAGCGGTGGAAGAATACGCGTTTTTGGAAAGATTGTACGCGTTTTTAGAAAGCGAAAAACCCGCGAGAAACTTCCCCCTTTTAGACGGCGAGGACGAATTTATGAAAAATTGTTTCTTGCTTACCGTAAAACCCGTGATTTACGCCGCAAACATCAAGGAAAGCGATATGGGCAAGGACGAGGATTCGCTCCCCTTCGTGGTCAAAGTAAAAGAGTTTGCCAAAACGGAAGGCGCGGAAGTTTTGGTGATTTGCGCGAAAACGGAAGAAGAACTTTCGCAAATGGACCCCGAAGATAAAGCGGTATTTATGGAAGAATTTGGGCTTGGCGAAAGCGGTTTGGATAGATTGATTAAAAAATCGTACGCGCTACTTGGGCTTATTTCCTATCTCACCGCAGGCGAAAAAGAAACGCGGGCTTGGACGATTGTCAAGGGCACGAAAGCTCCGCAAGCCGCGGGAAAAATCCATACGGACTTTGAAAAGGGTTTTATCCGCGCCGACGTCGTGAATTGGGAAATACTCGTAAACCTCGGTTCGCTCGTATCGGCGAAAGCGGAAGGAAAGGTGCGTTCGGAAGGTAAGGAATATATTATGCAGGACGGCGACGTCGTGGAATATTACTTCAACGTATCCAAAAGCAACAAATAAATAACGCTACCCCTCTAAGCCGTCTTACTTAGAGGGGGTTTTCTTTTTTTAACGGGTTAAAAAAACGTGTTTGCCCTTTCTATTCTTGACTTTTTTTTAGACTTTTGTTATAATAAGTATCGGTTATGGAAAAAATTTATTATGCGGACGCGTCCGCTTTTGAAAATACCGAAACCGCCGTTTTATTTATATTGAAAGAATATTTCGGCGTGACTACGGCAAAAATCGTTCGGGGGGATAACGGTAAACCGTTTTTGGATATCCCTTTGTTTTTTTCCGTTTCGCATACGAAAGAGCGGTTATTTATCGCTTTTTGCGATATAAACGTCGGGTTAGACGCGGAACAATGCAATCGGAAAACGGACTATTTGCCGATTATTAAAAAATTCCACCCGCAAGAGCGTAAAGAAATTACTTCTAACGAGCAATTTATTCGACACTGGACAGTAAAAGAAAGCGCGGTGAAATGGTTGGGCGGTTCGCTTGCCAAGGATTTATCCCGTCTGCGTTTTTATCAAAACGCCCTTTTCTACGGCGATATACAAATCCCCGCAACGCTTACCTTTTTACAAATCGACGAACACTTTATAAGCGTTTGCTCAGAACGGGATTTTTCACAGGCGGAAACCGTCAAAATATTATAAATAAAAATACTACACTTTAAGGAGAAATAAAATTATGATAGGCGTAGTCGTTGCAATGCAAAGCGAGGCAAATATATTATTAGAGGAAATGAAAATCCACCGCTCCCTCACGGTCAGCGGTAAAAAAGTACACGTAGGTAAGGTTTACGGTAAAGACGTCGCCGTTTGTGTTTGCGGGGTGGGTAAAGTAAACGCCGCGCTCGGCACACAGCTTTTGGTGAGCAAATTTGACGCGGAAAAGCTCTTGAATTTCGGCGTGGCAGGCGGTTTGAATAAGGGCACCAAACTTTGCGAGGTGTACCAAATCGGCTGGGCGGTACAGTTCGATTTCGATTTGACGCAGTTGAACGGTACGAAAATCGGGACTTTGGACGAATACGAGGAAAACTATCTTGCGCTGAATAAATTAAACGCCCCTTTCCCCGTAAAAAGACTGGGTACTTCGGACAGGTTTAACGACAGCGCGGACGATTATAAGCTTTTAACCGCGGAACTTAACGCGGATATTCGGGATATGGAAGGCGGAGCTATCGTACAGGGCGCGTATTTGGCGCAGTTGCCCGTGTATTCGGTGAAAGCCATTTCCGACGTCGCAGGTAGCGGTAGCACGACCGAACAATTTTTAATCAATAAAGACAAGGCTTTGAAAAATTTGAAATCGGTGTTACCCGTGATTTTCGAAGAATTATAAAACCCGTCACGCTAAGGAGGAAATTATGATTGATTTAGGCGATTGGAACGAACGGCTTGCCCCGTTATTTGCGGACGAGCGGTATTTGAAAATCCGTAAATTTTTAATAGACGAATATAAAAACCATACCGTCTATCCTGATATGTACGATTTATACAACTGTTTCCGCTTTACGCAGTTTGCAAATTTGAAAGTCGTTTTGCTTGGGCAAGACCCCTACCATAACGAAGGTCAAGCGCACGGGCTTTGTTTTTCCGTGCAGGACGGCGTTCCAAATCCCCCCTCGCTTGAAAATATTTTCAAAGAACTCAAATCGGATATCGGTTGCGACTTACCCAAAACGGGCAATTTAACCAAGTGGGCAAAGGAAGGCGTCTTGCTTTTGAATACCTCTCTTACCGTGCGCGCGCATCAAGCAAATTCTCATTCAAAATGCGGTTGGGCTTGGTTTACCGATAGCGTTATCAAGCTTATTTCTGAGCAAAAAGAACACGTCGTATTTATTCTTTGGGGCGGAAACGCACGGAGTAAAAAACCGCTTATCGATAAAAGCAAACATTGTATTTTAGAATGTCCGCACCCCTCGCCTTTATCGGCGTATCAAGGTTTTTTCGGTTGTAAGCATTTTTCTAAGACCAACGAATATTTATCGGCGCACTCATTACAAGTAATTGACTGGGATTTAACCAAATAAAAAAGGAAACGGGTAATTTCCCGTTTCCTTTTTTATTCCCAAATATCCGTTATTAAAATCTCTTGCCAAGCAAAACCCGTTTCGTTTGCGTCTACCGACGGACTGCCCGTAATTATTTCTTCTTCTATTAGCGTAACTATATTTATTTCTATTCCACGATACTTCTTCATTTTCACCGCCTCCTTTATTTCGCTAAATTCTCAGCGGTGAATTTCACGGTTAATACGCCGTTCGCGCTATCGTAGCTTTGCAAAGACGATATCACGCGTTTACCGTTATAAGTAACGGCGGAAAAGCTTGTCCGCGTCGTTTTCAAAAGAAGATTTATCGTTCCGTTTGCGTCTATGCACACTTGTACCTTTTCGATAACGGGATTATTCGACACGCAAATATTTTGCGCCGTTCCCGTAAGTTCGTCGTAAGAAATATTCGCAACCCCGTTTACATAGCCGTCTAAAATTTCCTTTTGCCAAGGTTCAAGCTTGACGGACGGATTTGCGTTTAATATGTTACTCGCCACTTGATATACGCTACGGCTTTCGATATTGTCCGTATATACACGTGTTACGCCCGATTTATACGAAACGTTGACATAACCGCGCGCAGAATAAGACCTGTTATAATTTTGTGCTTTTATTCTAACGACCGTCGCGTAAAACTTGAAAATACTCGTTCCGTTGAAATCAATGTTGCTTTTTAGAATATATGCTTGTTGTGCGTTGCCGTTATATTCCCCTTCGTAATTTTCATAGGTAAATCCCACGCCGTCCCGCAATTTATCCGACGGCATTAAAATTATTCCAACCCCGCTTATATACGCTTTCGCGTTTTCGTAACTTTCTTCCGTTAATACCGAAGTAAAACGAATACCCGAATCGTTTTGTTGCCCGTAACGGATAGACGCACCGCCGACCAGACTATAACCTACCGTTATAGTCTTTAATAAAATCACGCGGTTATCCCTATCCAACATTATATTTTCGCCGATTTTATATAAGTCGTCGTTATATAACCAACCAAGCGCCATTTGCCCGTTCTCGACGGTAAAGCTCGGCAGAGCGTATTGCGTTTGCGTAATAACAAACCGTTCGCTCGTCGTTGTGTCGCCAACGATTTTTATCACCTCGAACTGCTCTTCCGCTAACCATACGCCGTCTAAATACCCGTAAACACTGCAACTGCCCGTAAGCGAAATTTTTCCCGTCGCTTGACTTTGTAAAAGGGTATCGAAAAGCGTTACCGTTATCCCAGACCCAACCGACAACGCCTCTGCGTTTAGCAACGTACAGCGTAAAATATTCGTATCTTTTTCCTGTGTGAATTTGATTTCCCCGTTATACTGCGCTCCGTCCACGCGTATCCCCACCGCCGTCGCCGTATATAT
>JAZSPG010000095.1:0-8303 GCA_045537295.1 Candidatus Scatosoma sp.
GCCGAGGTCGTGGAAGAAATGCAACTTTTGATGATGGAATTAGACGCGACGGACGAGCAGTTGGAAAGCCCTATCGTGTACTGTTGCGGTAGACAAGGCACTTCTTCGCTCAATCCCGATACGCAAGAACCCAACCTCAACGCATTGTTCGATACCATTTTAGAAACGATACCGCCTATGGAAATGGATACCGAAGGTGCGGGTCAGCTCCTCGTTTCGTGTATTGATTACAACGAGTTTGTTGGACGTATCGGTATCGGTAGAATTGAGCGGGGTGTTATCCGCGCGAACGAACCCGTGTCTATTTGCAATTATAACGATTCTAAGGTGCGTACCAACTGCAAAATCGCCAACCTCTATCAGATTGAGGGTTTGGAACGCGTCCCCGTAGCAACGGCGCAGGCGGGCGATATCGTCGTATTTTCGGGTATTGACGGCTTGAATATCGGGGATACCGTGTGCGAGCCTGGCAAAGTTGAACCCGTACAATTCGTAAAAATCGAAGAACCGACGGTAGAGATGACTTTCTCTGTAAACGACAGCCCGTTTGCTGGTAAAGAGGGTAAATTCGTTACCACTAGGCAACTGCGCGATAGATTGTATAAAGAACTTTTACGCGACGTTTCGTTGCGCGTTTCGGACACCGATTCGGCGGACAGTTTCCGCGTTTGCGGGCGTGGGGAAATGCACCTTTCCATTTTGATTGAAACGATGCGTCGTGAGGGTTACGAGTTCCAAGTTTCCACCCCTAAGGTTTTATACCGCGAAATTGACGGCGTGCGCCACGAGCCTATCGAACGCTTTGTTGCGGACGTACCCGAGGATATGACGGGCGCGGTGTTCTCGGCGATGGGGAATAGAAAGGGCAACCTCGTGCAAATGACGGCAATCGGCGCGCGTATGCGTTTAGAGTTCACCGTTCCCTCTCGCGGTTTGTTCGGCTATAAGAGCGAGTTCTTGACGGATACCAAAGGACAAGGGATTATGAACACCACCTTCTATTCTTACGAACCGTACAAGGGGGATATGCAAAGACGCAACACGGGTTCGCTCGTCGCGTTTGAAACGGGCGAGGCGGTTGCCTACGGTTTGTTCAACGCACAGGGCAGAGGCACGTTGTTCGTTACGCCTGGTACGCCCGTATATCAAGGTATGGTCGTGGGTTACACCAACCTCGCCGACGATATCAACGTCAACGTTTGCAAGACCAAGCATTTGACGAACACGCGTTCCTCGTCGAGCGACGACGCGCTGACGCTCATTCCCGTTTCCAAAAAGAGCTTGGAAGAGTGCTTGGAATTTATCGCAGACGACGAGCTTTTGGAAGTTACGCCCAAGAGCTTGCGGATTAGAAAACGGTTGCTTGACCCTGAACTTCGCGCGAAAGCCCGTTCCAAAGAGAAAAATAAATAATGCTTACCGCGTATCTGTTTGATTTAGACGGAACGCTCGTCGATTCAATGACGAACGGCTGGGTGAAAATGCTACAAGAATTTTCACAAAAACGAGGCAAGCGCTGTTCCGTTGAACTCATCAAAGAGGTTATTGCTTTGGGATTGACGGGCGCAGGGGAAGGTTTTAAGGAAAAATTCGGGTTGCAAGAAAGCGTGGAGGAAATTGTGGCGGAGTTTATTTCCGCGCTCAAAAAAAAATACGAAAAGGAAATTCCCGCAAAGTCAGGGGTGGCAGACGCGTTGCGCGCGTTAAAGTCGCGGGGCGCGAGCCTGAACGTGCTTACGGCAAGTCCGCACGTTTTCTTAGACCCGTGTATAAAACGACTGGGATTATACGATTTGTTTGATAATCTTTGGAGCGTGGAAGATTTTCCCGTAACCAAAGCCGACCCGCTTATTTATAAGCTAGCGTCAAAACGTTTGGGAAAGCGTATCGAGGAATGTGCGATGGTGGACGACAGTATCGCCGTTATCCGTTCGGCGAAGCAAAGCGGGATATATACGATAGGGGTTTACGACGAGTTTTCCTCGGTGTTTGAAAAGGAAATGCGCGAAGAAAGTGATAAATATATCCTAAATTTTTCCGCGCTTATCTAAAAACGGTAAAAAAAGTATCGGTTGGGGCAAACCCAGCCGATATTATTATATATATAAATATGGAAGGGCGCGCGTTTAGAAATCTTGAAAAAGGATATAATATAACGGAAAAAGGCAAAATATTCCTAATTTTCAAAAAAATAAAAAATTTTTTGATTTTTTTCGTGTAAACGCTTGACAGGGGGTTGCAAATTTGGTATTATAGTTAGGCTGTGTAAAAGCGCGTTGTATGGGTTGACGCGGGAAGTTACTGAAAATTCGCGGACAAAAAGCCGTCCCGACAGATAATTTCCGCCGACAAAAGTGGGAACTCGATTCCTGCGACTAACCGAGGCTTTGCGTTAAAACGCTCGGTAAAAACAAGAGTGTTTTTATTTTGCAGAGTACCTCGATACACACGGGCGGGTTGATACGGCAAATAAAAAGTTAGTATAAACAGTAAAAGGAGTAACACAAAAATGGCAGTACAAAAAATCAGAATTAAGTTAGCGGCATACGACCACGAACTCGTAGACGAAGCGGCAAGCCGTATCGTTGAAACGATGAAAAAGAGCGGTGCGAAAATCTCTGGACCTATTCCTCTTCCCACGGAAAGAGAAATCATCACGATTCTTCGTTCCCCGCACAAATACAAGGATTCTCGCGAACAGTTCGAAATGAGAACGTACAAGAGAATTATCGACATCTATTCCCCCAACGCGAAGTTGCTTGATTCCATTCACCTCCCCGCAGGCGTGGACATCAAGATTAAGCTCTAAGGGAAAAACAAAAAAAGCCGAGAAATACTTTCAAAGGTATTCGAGAATAAAAAAATTTTTTAAGGAGTGAACTTTATCTATGAATAAAGCAATCATCGGACGCAAAGTGGGTATGACCCAAATCTTTGCAACGGACGGAAAGGTAATTCCCGTCACGGTAGTAGAGGCAGGTCCCTGCCCCGTAGTACAGGTAAAGACGGTTGAAAACGACGGTTATTGTGCGTTGAAACTTGGCTTTATCGAAACGAGCGAAAAGGCGCTTACCAAGCCCGAGCTCGGACAGTTCAAGAAAGCAGGCGTTAAGCCCCACAAGGTCTTGAAAGAAATCAGAGTGGCAAATGCGGAAACGTATACGGTCGGCGCGGAATTGAAGGCGGACGTATTCGTGGCAGGCGACAAGGTAGACGTATCGGGTGTGACGAAAGGTCACGGTTTCACGGGCGTAATCAAGCGTTGGAATCAACAAAGATTGAAGATGACGCACGGTACCGGCCCTGTGCATAGAGAACCCGGTTCTATGGGTCCTATCAGTTCCCCCTCGAGAGTGTTCAAGAACAAGCACCTTGCAGGTCAATACGGTGTGGAAAACGTAACCATTCAAAACCTTGAAGTTGTTAAGGTAGATTTGGATAGAAACGTAATTCTCATCAAGGGCGCTATCCCCGGTCCTAAGGGCAGTATCGTAACGATTTCGGATAGCGTGAAGAGCAAATAAGGAGAAAGACTAAAATGGCGGCTATTAAAGTATTAAATATGAGTGGCGCGGAAGTTGGCGAAATGCAACTTGCAGACAGCATCTTCGGCGTCGAGTATAAAGAATCTTTGATTCATCAAGCAGTCGTTACCCGTCTTGCGAACGAAAGACAGGGTACTAAATCCACCCTCACGAGAACGGAAGTTCGCGGTGGCGGTATTAAGCCTTGGAGACAAAAGGGAACGGGTCGCGCTCGTCAGGGTTCGATTCGTGCGCCTCAATGGATTAAGGGTGGCGTGGTATTCGCACCTAAGTCCCGCGACTTCTCCAAGAAGATGAACGACAAGGCAAAGAAAGTAGCGCTCTATTCCGCGCTTTCCAAGAAGCTTGCAGACGGCGAATTTATCGTTGTGGACGAGCTTAAAGTAAACGGAAAGACGAAGGAAATGGCGACGTTTGCAAAAGCGCTTGGATTAGACAAGAGAACGGTTGTGGTTATGGATAACGACGACGTGAACGTAATCCGCGCGGCAGCGAACCTTCCCAAGCTTTCCACTCTTCCCCTTGCGCAACTTAGCACCTACGAAGTAGTAGTAAGCGCGAAAGTGGTTATGACGAAAGCGGCGGTTGAGAAATTCCAGGAGGTAAACGCGTAATGTTTGCAGAGGATATTATCATTAAACCCGTCCTTACCGAAAAAGGTTACGACGGTATCGCATCTAAAAAATACACGTTCTACGTAAAGAAGGACGCGAACAAAACGCAAATCAAGTTGGCGGTTGAAAAGCTTTTCGGCGTTAAGGTTGCAAAAGTGAACACGCTTACCTGCAAAGGCAAGCTTAAAAGAATGGGCAGAAACGAAGGATACACGCCCGACCGTAAAAAAGCAGTCGTAACCTTGAAAGAGGATAGCAAGGCTATCGAGTTCTTCGAGTCGTTGACTTAATCAGGGAGGATAGAGAAAAATGGCTATTAAATCGTATAAACCCACCTCGGCGGGTCGCCGTTTCGTAACGGTTCTTACGAACGACGATTTGACGAAAGGTGCAAAGCCCGAAAAATCCTTGTTGCACGACCAACGCCACAGTGGCGGTCGCAACAATATGGGCAGAATCACGACCAGACATATCGGCGGTGGTAACCGCAGAAAATACCGTATTATCGATTTCAAGAGAACGAAAGACGGTATTCCCGCGACGGTACAAAGCATTCAGTATGACCCCAACAGAAGCGCGCACATTGCACTTTTGGTTTACGCGGACGGCGTTAAGAGCTATATCCTTGCGCCCGTTGGCTTGAACGTAGGGGACAAGGTAATGAGCGGACCTACCGCGGACATCAAAGTAGGTAACGCGTTACCCCTTGAAAACATTCCCGTTGGTACGATGGTACACAATATCGAGCTTACCCCCGGTAAAGGCGGACAGATTGCAAGAAGTGCTGGTATTTCCGCGCAAATTATGGCTGTGGAAGGCAAGTATGCAACTATCCGTATGCCGAGTGGCGAAATGAGATACGTGCTTTTGAAATGTCGCGCGACGATTGGTCAAGTAGGTAACGTTGACCACGAGTTAGTTTCGCTCGGTAAAGCAGGTAAGGCAAGATACCTCGGTCTTAGACCCGAAGTAAGAGGTTCGGTAATGAACCCCGTTGACCACCCTCACGGCGGTGGTGAAGGTAAGTCTCCGATAGGCCACGCAGGCCCGTTGACGCCTTGGGGCAAACCCGCACTCGGTTACAAGACGAGAAAGAAGAAGAATGCAACGAACAAGTTCATTCTTAAGAGAATTAACTAATCGGAGGATTGAAAAATGTCAAGAAGCGTAAAAAAAGGACCTTACGTCGAAGCGAAGCTTTTGAGCAGAATTCAAGCGATGAACGAATCGAACGAAAAGAAAGTAATTAAAACTTGGTCGAGAGCATCTACCATTTTCCCCGATTTCGTTGGACACACGATTGCGGTATACGACGGCAGAAAGCACGTTCCCGTATACGTAACGGAAGATATGATAGGTTGCAAGCTTGGTGAGTTTGCTCCCACCAGAACGTTCCACGGACACACCGCAAAAACGACTACCCCGGGTAAATAAGGAGAACAGATAAATGGCAACGAATATGAAGAAAAAGACGGAAAGGGTTGCAGAAAACAGAGAAAAGCGCCCTTACGCAGTCGCTAAATATATCAGAGTATCCCCTTACAAAGTAAGAACGGTTCTTGCTTTGATTCGCGGGAAGAGCTACAAAGAGGCGAAAGCCATTCTTGATTACAGCGTAAACGGCAGTGCGCTTGCAGTTAAAAAAGTGCTTATGTCGGCAGCGGCGAACGCAGAACACAATATGGGTATGGACAGAAACGATTTGTTCGTAGCGGAATGTTTTGCGGACGGCGGTCAAAGCTTAAAGAGAATGCAACCCGTATCCAAAGGCAGAGGGCACGCGATTTTGAAGAGAACGAGCCACATCACCGTAATTTTGGACGTTAAGAAATTGGAAGGAGAAGTATAACAATGGGACAGAAAGTTAATCCTCACGGTTTAAGAGTCGGCGTAATCGCTGATTGGAATACCACTTGGTATGCAGACAAAAAAGAATTCTCCAAATTCCTCAAAGAAGATAACGTAATCCGTACCTTCTTAAAGAAGAAGTACTACACCGCAGCGGTAAGCAAAATCCTTATCGAAAGAGCGGCAACCAAACTCGTCGTAACCATTTACACGGCTCGTCCCGGCGTAATTATCGGTAAAGGCGGAGCGGAAGTAGAAGTTATCAAGAAAGACCTTGCAAAGCTCACGGGCGGTAAAGCGGTTAGCATCAACATTACGGAAGTAAGAAAGCCTGACTGCGACGCGCAACTCGTAGCGGAAGGCGTAGCGGCACAGCTTGAAAAGCGTATGTCGTTCAGACGTTGTATGAAGCAAGCAATCGGTCGTTCGATGAGAGCGGGCGTTAAGGGCATCAAAATGATGGTTAGTGGCCGTCTTGACGGTGCAGAAATCGCAAGAAGCGAACATTATCACGAGGGTTCGATTCCTCTTCAAACGCTTCGTGCGGATATTGATTACGGTTTTGCGGAAGCGCACACGACCTTTGGTATGATTGGCGTTAAGTGCTGGATTTACAAAGGCGAAGTGATTAAGTCCGCCAAGAAGACCGTAGAAGGAGGCGAACAGTAATGTTAATTCCCAAGAGAGTAAAAAGACGTAGACAGCATCGCGGAACGATGAAAGGTAAGGCTCAAAAGGGTAACGTAATCGCGTACGGCGAATACGGTTTGGTATCCGAAGAGCTTGGCTGGATTAAGTCTAACCAAATCGAAGCGGCGCGTATCGCAATGACGAGATTTATCAAGCGTGGCGGTAAGGTATGGATTGACATCTTCCCCCACAAGCCTATCACGAAGAAACCTGCGGAAACGCGTATGGGTTCCGGTAAAGGTTCGGTAGAATATTGGGTAGCCGTAGTAAAACCCGGTCGCGTAATGTTCGAAATGGCAGGCGTAAGCGAAGAAGTAGCAAGAGAGGCAATGCGTCTTGCGGCGCACAAGCTTCCCGTAAAGTGCAAGTTTGTTAAGAAAGAAGTCGTAACGGCGGAAACCGAAACGGCAGAAGGCGGTGAACAATAATGAAAGCGAAAGAAGTTAGAGAGATGACGAGCGAAGAGCTTGTTAAAAAGCTCGCGGAGCTTAAAAGCGAACTTTTCAACCTTCGTTTCCGTTTGGCGTCCGGGCAACTTGAAAACCCCGTTTCCATCAGAACCTGCAAGAGAGACATTGCGCGAGTGAACACTGAAATCCGTGCAAGAGAACTCAAAGCGTAACATCGGAGGACAACAATTATGGAAAGAAATTTGAGAAAAGAAAGAGTCGGCATTGTCGTATCCGATAAGATGGATAAGACGGTGGTAGTTCTTATCAGCGATAAGAGAAAGCACCCGCTCTATAAAAAGACCATTACGCAAAGCAAACGCCTTAAGGCGCACGACGAAAACAACGAATGTGGCGTAGGTGACACCGTTAGAATCGTCGAAACGAGAAAGCTCAGCAAGGACAAGAATTGGAGAATTGCTGAAATCATCGAGAAAGCGAAGTAATCAAGGAGAGTAAAGAATATGATACAACCTCAATCGAGGCTCAAAGCGGCTGACAACAGCGGTGCAAAAGAGCTTATGTGTATTAGAGTATTAGGTGGCTCCTTCCGTAAGACCGGTAACATCGGTGACGTAATCGTTGCGTCCGTAAAAACTGCTACGCCTGGTGGCGCAGTGAAAAAGGGCGACGTTGTTAAAGCGGTAATCGTAAGAAGCTCGAAAGGTATTAGACGCGCTGACGGAACGTTCGTAAAATTCGACGAAAACGCGGCGGTTATTATCGACAACCAAAAGCAACCCAAGGGTACGCGTATCTTTGGGCCGATAGCGAGAGAATTGAGAGATAAAGACTATATGAAGATTATCTCCCTTGCTCCCGAAGTTCTGTAATTTGTCAGGAGGACTAAAACAATGAACGTTAAAGTAAATGATAACGTACTTGTAATTGCCGGTAAAGACAAAGGCGTACAGGGAAAAGTCCTTGCCACGTCTCCTAAGGCAAATACAGTAGTAGTAGAAGGCGTTCGCGTGCAGAAAAAGCACGAGAAGGCAAGAAAGGCGAACGATACGAGCAAAATCGTAGAAGTTCCCGGACCTATCGACGCGTCCAACGTAAAGGTGGTATGCCCTACCTGCGGTAAAGCGGTAAGAGTAAAGTCGGAGGCCAAGCGGTCTTAGGAAGACAACAATGGGCACCAACTCCTTGGCTCACAG
>JAZSPG010000108.1:0-3003 GCA_045537295.1 Candidatus Scatosoma sp.
TATTAAAAATGACGGTTTTTCAACGAAAAATCGTTAAAAAACCGCCGTTTTGGTGACCCTTAACCAACCTAAATCGAACCTTTTAATCTACAAAACCAACCAAATAATCAAGCGAAACTTCAAAAAATTTCGCTAATGTAATTAAGTTGGATAATTTGGGTTCTCGCAAGCCGTTTTCCCAAAGGCTAATGATGCCCTTGCTGACATTGAGAGCGTTTGCTAATTCAACTTGTCCTAATCCTTTTTCCAGGCGCAATTCTTTTAATCTTTCACAAAAAATATTTTCCATATTAAAATTATTTCACAAAAGTAAGAAAAACACTTGACTTCTTACAATTGTAAGAGTATAATGTGAATACAATATTAGAAAAAAGGAGAAAAATTATGTATTGTAGAAATTGTGGCGAAGTTGTTGACGAGAACGCAGTAATTTGTATAAAGTGCGGCGTGGGAAAAGATAAAGGAACTGAATATTGTTCTCATTGCGGGGCAAAAGTTGAAAAAGGTCAAATGGCATGCATGGCTTGTGGGTATGCATTACCAAAAGAAAAATTTTCGGTGAAAGAATTTGTTAAAAACAAAAAGAAACCTATTATTATTTCCAGTATCGTCGCGGGGGTTATAATTGTTGGGATAATTGTAATATCTATTATAGCAAATGCAAGTAAAGCAGTTAATTTTCAAAAGCTTTATGATGAATATTGTACATTTACTTGGGCGGAAGTTGGCGAAGATGGAAGTTATTTATTTATTGATACAAATCCATACGATGAGGATGACGATGGCCTTGCGTATCCAGATGCTTATTATGCCGTGGAAGATATTAACAAGGCTTTGGGATTGCCGTCTTCACTTTATAAAGAAATCGGTGAAACAACTGGTAGCGATGGCAAGCAGGTTAGAGCTTATGAAGATTTGGGGTTAGAGGTTTCTTGGAAATATCATCCCGACAAAGGATTAGAACTTACTTATTCAAAATTAAGAAAATAAATATATACTCGAAAGGCGTTTCCATGTGCTATGGGAACGCCTTAAAAACTGTTTTAGAAAATGAAACAACCCAAACCGTCCACCCTCTAATTGAGGGGTTCGATTTAGGTTGTTACTGGTGACCTTATCGGGACTCGAAGCCACTTGTTAATCGCTGAAAGCCTTTATTTACAAGGGATTGCGCGATTATGACCCAAAAATGCCCCACTAAAAAAGCCTTCTTTTTGCTCATTTTTACTACACACCAATTCCGACGTCGGAATTGACGTCACGACGTCAACTTAAAACGTGCTCGCCCCGGCAATCGTTCTTTACGCATTTTTTATCCTGGGCTTGCGTTCCGTTCGTTCCCACCCCGTTCGCCGTTTCCGATTCTCTCATTCTCCCGGAACGCCGACGGCGTTCCACGTACTCATTCGACCAAATTCACGGGCATTCTTGCCCGTGCCCTACGGTTGCGCGCTCTCTTTTTAAGCGCAACCGCTATATAGAAGGAATAAAAAAAGATATAATATATATAGTATATAACTTTTGTTCGAGTTTTGTCACATTCAACGCGAAAATACGTCATATACTTACGACATATTTTACACGGTTTTTTCCGTAAAGAAAACACGCCCGATTTTCTCGAACGTTTTTCCCTTGGAAGATATAAATTACGGCAAAATTAAGCCGTTTTTACACGACTATAAGCGCGGATTGCTCCACGCTTTTATTTTATTTAGTTTTGCTCCTTCGGGTAACAACTACACATTACGCCGTTTTTCTTAAAGCCTGTATCCTTACATAACCGGCAACGCGGTTGTGGTATTAAATCCGCTGGGGAATATCCTAAATCCCTAATTATCCGCGCTTGAATAGCTTTTTGTTCGTTTACCTCTTTCCGCAACTTACGCAAGCCTTTCCAATCCTCATCAAGCTCAAGTCTTGCTATTTTAGGTGTGGAAGATTTTATAAATGCCTGCGCCACCCTATATTCCTTATCAGCGTTAAGCTCCGCCTCTACGGATTCTACTCGTCTTATCGCCTTTTCCCGTAATATTGAGTAATATCTTTCCCATGTTGCACGTGCTTCTGCATCTACTATTGCCGGGTTCTTGGGTAAAGCTACCGCTACCGCAGGCGCGCTACCGTTCCCCGTCACCACTGGCAACGACTCGACGGACTTTTTCGGTTTTATAAACGATTTTTTAATTCTTCGTAACAGTTCTCCGTCCACATGGTAAACGGATTTATCGCGACGGCTTTTCGATTTCCCTTCGCCGTTACGGTGAATCGCCTCGCAATGCAAGAGCGCATCAATCGCTTTTTGCACGCTCGCTGGGGACTTCCCTAACATTTTTGCCGTCTTGCGTACCGTTCCTTCAAACGTACCGTGTGACGCCATCAACGAAAGCACGTCTATCTCGATATCACTTAAAGCGCGTGTATAGGTATATTTTTCGTCCGTTTCCTCGTTTTTATATGTAAAGGTAAATATTTCCCCTTTCAAGAAGGGCGCCGTCCGAACAAACCCTCTACCGTCGTCCAAACGGTTATCCCTATAGCTTGCGCAAGCGTTTTCGCGAGTATAGTCCTGCGTTATGTACTTTTTATCTTTCAGATACTTAATAATGCGTATTGCGTGACGTGCGGAACAGTTAAATTCCTCCGCTAATTTTGCATACGAGGCACGGAAACGTGACGTTTCCGAAATACGCGATATACCCTCAATTTTGCCTAAAAAGCGCTGAGTTAAACTCGACACCTTTAATTCAAGTGTCGCATAACTACGGCTTATATAGTCGTTATTTAATTTTTCCGCATTTGCAATAGCCATTTTTCTTTCCCTTTCTTTTACTAAACTAATTCCAGTTCCCCGTTTACCGCGCGCAATAATCTAAGCCGAATTAAACGGTTCACCGCGTAGCGCACCGTGCTCCTTGGCTTGTCCACTTCTAAGCCTATCGTCGTATAGCTTACGTACTTCTTCCCGTCGGCAAGCTCCTTGCGCAGATACTCCATCACCTTCTC
>JAZSPG010000045.1:0-5303 GCA_045537295.1 Candidatus Scatosoma sp.
CGTATAGAGCTGGCGCAAAATTGCTCTATCCCGAAACGTTGCAATATCACCCCACGGGCGCGGCAGAACCTACGCAAATTTACGGCGCGCTTGTAACTGAAAAGGAAGTCGGAAGGCCAAGCGGTCTTAGGAAGACAACAATGGGCATCAACTCCTTGGCACACAGAACGACATGGCTACGATCCGACTTTATTGTCGAGCTGTGCGCCAAGCGAACGTACCTTTTCAGTTACAAGCGCACCGTAAATTTGCGTGGGTTCAGCCGCACCCGTGGGGTGATATTGCAACGTTTCGGGATAGAGCAATTTTGCGCCCGCTCTATACGCCAAAACCAAACCGTCCGCCGTTGCGCCGTAATGGTTGGAGGTGGGGAAACCTTGATAGTGCAATCTACCCGCACCGCCCGTTGCGATAACAACCGTTTTTGCCCTCGCAATCAAGATTTCTTTCGTTTCCATATTCAAAAGCACCGCACCCGCAATTTTGCCGTCGGTATCTTTGATAAGCTCGATTGCAGCGGTAAAATCCACCACCGTAATACCGCGGTTGAACACTTCGTCGCGAAGGGTACGCATAATTTCCGAACCAGAATAGTCTCGACAAGCGTGCATTCTCTTTCTTGAAGTACCGCCACCGTGCGTCGTTACCATCGTTCCGTCGGGTTCTTTATCAAACATAACGCCAAGACGGTTTAACCACAAAATCGCCTCGGGCGCTTCGTTTACGAGCTTGTATAAAAGTTCGGGTTTGTTTTTGAAGTGACCGCCACCAAGCGCGTCCAAATAGTGCGTTGCAGGACTGTCGTTGGGTTTATCTGCGGCTTGAATACCGCCTTCCGCCATCGCCGTGTTCGCATCGCCCAAACGAAGTTTTGTTGCAATCATAACGTTTGCTCCGCGTTCGTGCGCCTCAATCGCAGCGGACGAGCCTGCGCCACCGCCACCAATAACCAACACGTCTACGTCGTAATCGATTTTGGTTAAATCGATATCCATACCTAAAATACGGGAATGACCTTGTAAAAGCGTCGCAAGTTCGTGCAATACCTTTCCACCTTTATTTTTACCAACTTTGAGTTCTTCATACGCCGAAGTGATATAATCGGGGTGGAATTGTGCCAAAACTGCGTCTTTTTCATCCGCCGTCATTCTTTCGTGCAATTTTTCAATACGAGAAGCGCGACTTGCCTCTACCTTTTTCATTGATTCAAGTTGTTCATCAGTATAATGATACATAGCGCGTCTCCTTATTTCTCAATTTCTCTATGGTTATAGAGATTTTTTTGTTCTTCTAACGGGGTGTTCATAATCGCCTCTAACGCCGCCTTGCAATCCCCTCTGTCAATTTCCGCTACGCGACTGATAAGATGCTCGGTTTCAGGCGCAAGATATTTACCCGTAAGTCTGCGAGTCAACAGTGCAACCTGCGGGTGCGAAATACCTGCGGGACAACGCGAAGAACATACACCGCACATTACGCAGTCGAAGCTTTCTTCCGCCGCTTTTTCGTATTCACCGCGTTGCGCGTACGCGATATATTGCATAACGTTAAGTTCTTGCGTACAGCTCTTGGTGCAAGCGTTACAACCGATACACGAATAAATTTCGGGATACAGTTGCATCATAATTTGTTGCGTGGGCTTAATCTTTTCGATATCGTAGACTTGCTTTACAAGCGGGAAGAACGGCAACGTCGCTACGTACATACCCTCCTCAACCTGTTGTTGACAAGCCAAACAGCTTTTAAGTTCTTGCTGACCTTTGATACGGTAGATAGTCGCGCAAGCACCGCAAAAACCGTTTCTGCAACCGCAACCGCGTACGAGCTGATAGCCCGCGTATTCCATTGCTTTCATAATCGTTAAACTTTCCGGTACTTGATAACGTTTACCGAAAAGAAACACGTTTACCATTTTTTCCATTGTTCGTTCTCCTTAATATTCATCAGGCAGTTCGTCAAGCTCGGTCATTCTAAATACCGGACCGTCTTTACAAACGAATTTATCGCCGACGTTACATCTACCGCATTTACCTACGCCACACTTCATACGAAGTTCTAACGTGGTATATACGCGCGATTTGTCAAAACCGAGTTCCAAAAGTCCTGCAAGCGTGAACTTAATCATAATCGGAGGTCCGCAAAGTACCGCCGTCATATTCGGATTAAGCCCAAGTTCTTTTACGTACGCAGGTACGAACCCAACGTGTCCGTCCCAACCGTCTTGCGGGCGGTCAATCGTAAGATACACTTCGGTGTTCGGCTCGTTCATCCATTCCGTTTGGATTTCTTCAATATCCACCAAATCGTCTTTACTTCTCGCACCGTACACAATAACGACTTTACCGTAATTTTGACGGTAATGACGCACGTAATTGATTACGCTACGCAAGGGTGCAAGACCGATACCGCCTGCGATAAAGAGCAAATCCTTGCCCTTGAAATCTTCTTCGACGGGGAAGTTTTTACCATACGGTCCGCGAACGGTGATTTGCGCGCCGACCTCTAACGAGTGGATAACTTCCGTTACGCAACCGCATTTTTTGATGGAAAATTCCATATATTCCTTATTTGTGGGCGACGAGGTTATCGAGAACATACATTCGCCGACGCCGGGAACGGATACCATTGCGCATTGACCGGGCATATGCTCGAACAATTTTTTACCGTCCGTACCTACGACGCGGAACGTTTTTACGTCGGGCGTATCTTTACGCACGTCCGTAATGACTGCTACCTTAGGAATGAGCGTTTCGTTAATCATTCTTCTTACCTCCCAGCTTTTTAATAACCTTGACGATATTCAGCTTTTGCGGACATTTGTTCACGCAACGACCGCAACCTACGCACGAATACAAACCGTCGTTTTGCGAGGGATAATACACGAGTTTATGCATAAATCTTTGACGGAAACGTTGCATTTGCGTCGTTCTGCTGTTCCCGTGCGCCATCAGCGTAAAGTCGGAATACATACAGGAATCCCAGCAACGATATCTAAGTACGCCCTCGTTCGTCTTGAAATCGCGAATGTCAAAGCATTGACAGGTAGGGCAAACAAACGTACAAGTACCGCAACCCAAACAAGCCTCGCTCATTTCCTCCCAAGCGGGAGCATTGAAAAGTTCGTTAAGGTTTTCAGGCGTGAACGCGCTCAAATCCAAGTTCGCGTAAGGCAATTTTTCCAAAACCGCTTTGGTAGCCGTTTGTTGCGCCGAAACTTCCGCTTCCCCGCCGTTTACGAACATATCTTTCACAAGCGCGGTAAGCGTTTCGCCCTTTTCGGTGTTTGCTTGCCAGTACAAGAATTTGTCGTCAAGCCAAGTGGTTACGTCGCCTTGGGGTGCGGTCGCGTCAATACCGAACACACCGCAGAAACAGCTTTCCTCAGGACGCGAACAAGCCAGCGTCACCACCGTCGTCGCCTCTCTTCTCGCTTTATAATAGGTGTCTACGGGTTCGGCAAGGAATACCTTATCCAAAACCTCTATCGCTTTATAATCGCAAGCCTTTACCCCGAACAGCACGAAAAGTTTGCCCTCTTCCACGTAATCTCTGCGCACGTCGATTACTTCGAGGTTTTTACCTTCCGTTTTGAATTTCATCATATTTTCCGTTTGCGGAAAGAACATATTTTTGGGGGATTTTACCGTTTTGAGCGTTTCAAGGGAAACTTCCTTACCCTCACCCCAAACGGCGTAATTTACTTCGCCCGCCTTTTTAACGGGAATAAACAATCCCATCGTTTCGTTTATTCTCGCGTAAAGCTCATTTAATCTTTCTTTTGCTATTTTTAACATTATTTTGCCTCCCCGTTAAATACGTCGTTAGGTTCTACGTCGCCTTCGGTATACGAGGTGAGCGGGGTTTTGCCCTCCGCTGTTTCGCCTGCTTGGTACTCGCCGTACAAACCGTCGATATCCTTGATAAACTTTCTGTTCAGAAGATGCAAAGGAATGTTTTGCGGGCATACGCGCGAACATTCACCGCAATCGGTGCAACGGCCTGCTACGTGGAACGCACGGATAATATGGAAGAGCTGTTCTTCAAACTTATCGTCGTTCGCCTTCGCCGAAATACTCGACGCGGGATTGTCAAACACGCATTTTACGCACGAGCAAGCGGGACATACGTTACGGCACGCGTTACAGCGGATGCATTTAGAAAGCTGTTCACGCCAGAACGCAAATCTCTCATCCTCCGTCATTGCCTCTAATTTCGTAACCTCTTCAAAACGGTCAACGTCTCTTTGCGGGCGTTCGTGCAAGATAATTTCCTCGTCCTTTACTTGATGCGTCTTATTACAGGTCGCGCACTTGGTAAGCACTACGTCGGGCTTATACAAAGTCGTTTCGCCGTCCGCGGAAATGACTTTTACGTCTTTTTCTACGACTTCCACGCCCGTCACGAGCGATACGCCTTGCGCTTTGATTTTTTCAATATCTAATTTACCCAAACATTCCACCGCGATTACGTATACGTTTTCACGGTTGATACGGTGTTCCTTGACAAGCTGATTAAAGCTGTACGTGTCGCAGGGTTTCAAGAATACCGCCGTTTTACCCTCTTTTTTGCTCATTTGGATAAGATACTTGGAAAGGTTTGCGCCACAGAAATAATCGTATACGAAATCGCTAAGTTCTTCTACCGTTTCAAAGGACGCGGGCGAGGGGTCGAAACAAAAATCACCCTTTTTCCAGCCGATTACACGCGCAACTTCGCCGTTTTGCAAAAGTTCTTTGGCGCGTTCTATCATTTTCAATTCAACGTCTTTCATCTTATTCACCCTCCTTTACGCGAAGGTCGGTAAGGCGTTTGTTTTCGCCAAGTTCCGTGATTTGTTTCACGAAATCGTTCATAACCGCAGAGAAACGAGCGCCTTCCGCAGCCGAAACCCATTCCAAACGGGTACGTTCTTTTTCAATACCCATATAGTTAAGGAAACTAAACAGCGTCGCCATTCTTCTTCTCGTGTAGTAGTTACCCGTTACGTAGTGGCAATCCCCGGGGTGACAACCGCAAAGGATTACGCCGTCCGCGCCTTGTTGGAACGCTTTTAATACGAACGTAGGATTTACTCGGCAAGAACAGGGTACACGGATAATTTTTACGTTTGCGGGATAGGTCAAACGGCTCGAACCCGCAAGGTCCGCACCTGCATACGAACACCAGTTACAGCAAAATGCTACGATATTAGGGGTAAATTCTTTCTTTTCAGTCGTTACTTCTTGCATATCGTTTCTACCTCCGACATAATTTGCTTGGAGCTAAATCGCTTCAAGTGCATAGCTCCCGAAGGACAAGTTACC
>JAZSPG010000091.1:0-24080 GCA_045537295.1 Candidatus Scatosoma sp.
GTAGCCATGTCGTTCTGTGAGCCAAGGAGTTGGTGCCCATTGTTGTCTTCCTAAGACCGCTTGGCCTCCGACTTTCATCTCAGCAATCGCCACGAACAATCCTCCCCACGATTTCGCTTACCGTATCGTTTGCGGTTTTCAGCATTTCGGCGCAATACGCCTTCGCTTTTTTCGTTTCCGCATCAAGCGTTTCTTGGTAACGGCGTTCCGCCTCCTCGCGCGCGTTTTTTATCTGCGTTTCGCTATACGCTCGGCAAACCTCGGCAGAAGATTGTAAAGTCCGCTCGGCTTGGCGTTCTGCCTCGGCTAATATTTTCGTCGCCTTTTCCGTCGCGGTTTGCTTTATCACCGTAGCTTGCGCCTCCGCTTCCGTTATGTTTTTTATGATTTCTTCCGTCATAACCGCCTCAAAACAAGGAACAAATTTTCCTTTATACAGTATTGATTATATTATAGCATTTTATCCTAATTTTGTCAAGGGCGCAAAGGAATATTTTAACAATTTTCACAATATTCACAATTTTCACAAAACAAAAGGACGGTCGACCCGTCCCCTGACTTTTGCGTTCATTAAATACCTGCCTATGCGTAATGAAAACGTTCTTTGGATAATATCAATAAAACCACGGACAGTAAAAGCGTTACGCTTTCCGCGACGACGAGTGCCGTCCATACCCCGTTAATCCCCCACCATATCGGCAGGACAAGTACGCAAATAACTTGACAAAGAAAGGTACGCGAAAAGGACACAAGCAAGGACAATCCCCCGCTACCCAACGCCGTGAAAAACGCCGATGCGAAGATGTTTAACCCGCAGGTTAAATAGCAAAACGCGTTCAACCGAATCCCGTTTGCCGTCATTTCTAAAAGCTCTTGATTATAACCGACGAAAATACTCGCCAAGGGTTTGGCAAAAACGAACGCGATTGCCGTCATAGCGATTCCGAAAACTTCCACGACCAGCAAGCTTTTTTTGAAGATATTTTTTAGTTCCGCATTGTTTTGCGCACCGAAATGATACCCGATAATCGGTGCTGAGCCAACCGAATACCCCAAAAACACCGCGATAAATATAAACCCGATATACTGCAAAACGCCGTACGCGGACACGCCGTCTACGCCGACAATCCGCATCAACTGCGCGTTGTAAATTATCCCTACAAGCGAAAGGGAAATATTCGTCATTAGTTCGGACAAACCGTTCACACACACCTTGCCCAACACCTTGCCGTCAAACCGCGTTTTGCCCAACCGCAACAAGCTGTCGTTTTTCCGCGCAAAATATACGATAGGGATTGCCCCGCCGATTAACTGATTGAGCGCTGTTGCCAGTCCCGCGCCGAATAACCCCCACTTGAACACGACTATAAACAGCGTATCGAATACGATATTACCGCAACCTGCAATTACCGTAACCAGCAGACCCAAACGCGGTTTTTCCGCCGTTACGAAAAAGCCTTGGAAAGCGTTTTGTAACATAAACGCAGGAAGTACCGCGAGTATCGTCCTCGCGTACACTACACAATGGTCAATCAGCTCCGCTTTCTTTTCAGGCGATAGACTTTTTTCGTTTCTCGCAAAAAGTTCCGCCATCGGTCGCGCAATCGCTATCCCCGTTATGCTTAACAACACGCCGATAACCACTGCGGTATACACGAGCATTGAAAAAATGCGGTTCGCCTTTTCCGTATCGCCCTCGCCAAGTGCTTTGGATACTACCGCGTTTCCGCCTGTACCAAGCATAAACCCTACTGAACCTAAAATCATAATCAGCGGGAATATTAAATTGAGCGAAGCAAACTCGATTTCGCCTACGAAATTCGACACGAAAAAACCGTCCACGATACTGTAAACGGAAACGAATACCATCATTATAATAGAAGGTAATACGAAACGAAGCAGTTTTCCGTAATTGAAATGTTCGGATAATTTAATTCTTTGCATACTTTTCCTATAAAATCCCCGCCTGCGCGTTTTGCAGACGGGGCTAAGTTCGTTTTTTATCGACAATTATTTATCTAATTCCAACAAATCCTTATAACGCTTGGTAAAGAGCGTTACGGCGTCTTTATTTTTATTCAGCACCGTGTTTTGCATAGCCGTAGCGTGATTCGTCGCCGAGGTCGCCTTCAACGATTCGTAGAACAAGTTCGAGAACGAACCCTCTACCTTGCTATCGCCCGTTGCTTGCGCGTGGTTGTAACCGCCGTATACTTCACCGCCCGTGAACTTGTACGAGCAATAGATGATATGCCAACCGTAATCCGAGGGAACAACCGCATAAGTGCCTACGCCCGCTTTTACTACCGCTTGCGACGCGTACTCAAATTCGGAAACAAAGTCCGTCTTATACGGGGATACCGCGTAACCAAAATAGGTATTCAAGCAACCCGTATCCGTGCTGTACGCGAACATCAATTCGTTCACCGCAGACAACGCCTTATACGCATTGTTGCTTTCTACGAAATGGTTTGCAGGGTTCTTTTCCTCGTCCGTCAACGAAACCCGACCCGTGTAGTATACGAAATCGGTGAAATCGTCCACTTTACCGTCATTGTTTTCGTCGTAGTTATTCGTATTATAATCCAGCGCTTTATTAAGGATATTTTCGGACTTAGCTCTACCGCTCGTCGCGTCTCCGTCCACTACGAAGTTGATATAGTTTTCCATTTCGGTAATAAACGCGTCGATTTTCATCGAGGTATCGGGAATTGCCTTTTCAAAGTTACCCTTTTCGTCCAGCTTAATTTCGCCGTTATAAGGATACTGACCCGCGTAAAGCTTGATTTTTTCGTATTGCGTTTGGTTGTTTAAGTTGTTATCGAAGAACAAATAGGATTTTGCGGAAGTATTCGCTTTAAGGTAAGGATTTGCATATCCCGTTCCCTCAAAGGCGTAATTGCTATCCCCGTGCGTTTCCTCGCAGAACCAAGCTCCGCGTTGGTCTTTGGCTACGATATCCGCCAAAAGCGTTCTACGCGCTTTATACTGTGCGTCGAGGGAAAGTCCTTTATTTTTGGACGCGGTGTACGCTTGTTCCTGTTCCGCAGAGAACGGCAACAAGATGTTATACACGAAACCGTAGTCCTGTAAACCGTACAGCAAGAAATAATCGTCCGAAACACTGTCGAGCGCGGTATCAAATTCGGAATGGCTTTCCGAATAGAGCGTTTCTTGACCGTCGAGAAGTTCGTTATACTTCGTCTGTAAATCCGCCTCCGTCATTTGCGCTATCGTCTTTTCCTGCAAATCGTCGTAGTACTTATCGATAAGTGCTTGTCCGAGCGTAGAAGAAAGCTCTAAATAATAGTAGTCGAGCAAGGTAACGTCCGCAACGTTTTCGCCTTTTTTAATCAAGCCGTAGCCTTGCAGGTTGGAAAGGAAGGTGCTGTACGCTTTCTTTCTCGTCGTCGAGGTAGACCCGTCCACCTTTTCGTATTTACCGCAATCGGCTAAGGTGTTACGACCCGTATACACGTCGTAATCAAGCGCGCCGTCGTTCATAGGCAAATAATCTTCTTTTTCCGTATTCACGCCCGTAGGGGTGGTACGCGAGGCTTCGTGCGTGTGCGCGTCATCGCTTGCAATGATAAAACTGCTTTCGCCAGAATCCAACGAATCGTTGAGCGATTTTTTCAAGCTGTAAATCGCCTTGTAGTACGGTTTCATAGACTCGTCGTCCGTTTTACCGTAACCCGTCAAGAAGTATTTCATCGTCAATACTTCGGGGTACGCCTTTAACAGCTCTTTTTCCTTTTTCTCTTTTTCGTTTTCGTCGCTAAGCTTTGCGAGCTCGTTTTCGCGGAACTTTTCTAAGCCCACCGAATCCGCGGGTTCGTTTTTCAAATAATACGCAACGGCGTACTGCGTTAAAATCTTACGGTCGGTAAGTCCGTCCATAAGCATATTAAAGGTATCCTCGTAGGTGTAGCCGTAGCTTTGCACGTAGTTATAGCCTACGTTGAGGAAATACGCAACCAAATCGCGCTTGGGAATATCCGTAGAAAGCGCGCCTGCGCTAATTAACGCGGATATATCGTCGGCGTAATCTTTGTACGCCTCGTCCTTTTCAAGCGTTTGGGAAATATCCACCGTCGCGACGACTTGTTGCAAGTCTTTCATACTGTCGGTAACGAGGAAATTACAGCCCGTCGCACCAAGGGTAAGTCCGAGCGCAAGAAGAAGCGCCAACGTCTTTTTGAATGTGTGTTTCTTATTCATAAAATCTCTCCGATTGTTTATCGTGATTTTCGTCTTTCGCGAAGAAACGCGGGGAAACGCTTTTCCTCCGTTTCATACGCTTTCACTCTATATTATAAACTATTTTTTTAGAAAGTGCAAACGTTTTTCGTCATAAACTTGTGAAAGTTATCGCAAATTTCAAAAATTTCGTCATTTGCGCCATCAATTCCGCCGAATCCCGCTTACCAAAGAACTCAATTACGGGCGATTGACTCATATTCAACCGCACTCCCCCTGCGTATTTATCCAGCGCCGACTGTATGCGTTTATCCCCAAGCGCTTCCAGCGAGGGAAATTCCAGCCCGCCCACGCCGTTGATTAGCGTTATCTTTTTAATACGGAACTTCGTCGCGTAGCTCTTTAACACCGCGATTACCATTAAATTCTCTACCGCGCGGGGCAACTCACCGTAGGTATCCGTCAAGGACGCGTACACCCGTTTATAATCCGCGACCGTGGAAATTTCCGCGATTTGTTTATAGGTATCCAACCTACCCGCCGACGACTCGATATATTTCTCGGAAATGTACGCGTTGGCGTGAATGTCCAGCTCGGGCGGTTCAAAGCTTTCGCCCGTTAATTCCTCTTTCAAAAGTTTTGCGTACAGCTCGTACCCTACCTTATCCATATGCCCGTGCTGTTCCGCGCCTAAAATATTGCCCGCACCGCGAATTTCCAAGTCGCGCATAGCGAGTTTATAGCCCGAACCCAACTCGGTAAATTCCATAATCGCCTTTAACCGCGCCGACGCGTTCGCTGTCATTACGCGTTCGCTTTTGTAGGTAAAATACGCGTGCGCAAGCCTCGCCCCGCGCCCGACCCTGCCTTTTAACTGATAGAGCTGGGAAATACCTAATTTATCGCTGTCGATAACGATTATCGTGTTGGCGTTGGGTAAATCGATACCGTTTTCAATAATCGTGGTCGTGATTAAAATATCCGATTTTCCGCCGTAAAAATCCAGCACGGCGTTTTCCAAAGCGGTCTTATCCATTCTGCCGTGCGCGACGGAAATTTTCGCTTCGGGAAGTAAACGCCGAACGGTGGACGCGAACGTGAAAATACTTTCCACCTT
Organism: Candidatus Scatosoma sp.; assembly: GCA_045537295.1. Taxonomy (GTDB): domain Bacteria; phylum Bacillota; class Clostridia; order Christensenellales; family Borkfalkiaceae; genus Scatosoma. Next base: position 5,318 of record JAZSPG010000091.1, read on the forward strand.
GTTATATAAAATGAACGCCTGACCGCCCCGCGAAAGCTCGCGGATACACGCGTCGCGAATAAGCGTTTCCGTTTCGTCCACGACGTAGGTCTGCACAGGCAAACGCTCGTGCGGGGGCGTGTGTATAGTGGAAATATCCCGAATACCCGACAGCGACATATGCAACGTTCTCGGAATAGGCGTCGCCGTCATCGTCAAACAGTCGATATCCTTGCGCAAATGCTTAATTTTTTCTTTATGTTCCACCCCAAACCGCTGTTCCTCGTCCAAGACGAGCAAGCCAAGGTTTTTGAATTTTATATCGTTTGACAGCAAGCGGTGCGTACCGATAACGAAATCAATCGTTCCCTCGGCAAGCCCTTGCAAAATTTTCTGCGTTTCCTTGGGCGTATTAAATCTATTCAGCGAGGCTACGCGTACGCCGAACTGCGCAAAACGCGCCTCCGCCGTTTGAAAATGTTGCCGACAAAGCACGGTACTTGGGCACATCAAAACGGCTTGTTTCCCGCCCAGCACACATAAATATACCGCACGAAGCGCCACTTCCGTTTTCCCGAACCCCACGTCTCCGCAAAGCAGTCTGTCCATCACCTTTTCCGAACACATATCCGCTTTTATTTCTTGGATAGACGCCGTTTGGTCAGGGGTAGGCTCGTACGGGAATGCGTCCTCAAATTCCTGCATAAACACTTGGTTTTCAGGGAACGCAAACCCCTTGCGTTCGGCGCGCTCGGCGTACAAGACCTTCAAATCGAACGCTAACTTTTTCAGCGACGCTTTTACCCGCGCTTTTACGCGTTCAAATTCCGCTCCGCCGATTTTGCTGAGCGTGGGGTTGGCGTCGCCGACGTATTTAGACAAAACGTCCATACATTCAGCGGGCAGATACAAAGTATCCCCGTCCTTATACGACAGCGCGATATACTCTTTCGTACCGTCCTGCGTTTCGATTTTTTTCGTACCGATAACCTTACCGATACCGTGCGTTTCGTGTACGACGAAATCGCCCACCTCGGGCGCGGAAAACATATCCCCGCGTTTTTTTCGAACACGTCTGTTGTCAGGGGCTTTGGTGTATAAATCGCTCTCGCCGATAAACGCCGTTTTGCTATCGTGCAAAACCATACCTTTATCCAACTTATCCGAAAGCGCGACAACGCCTTGAAACGAGGTTAAATCGTCGGTAAGTGCGGAAGTGGAAACATACTCGCCCGCAAGGCTTTCGCTCATTTTTATCGCGCGGTTTTCTTCCCCGCAAAAGAGCAAAACCCGATACCCGCCCCTAAGCCAGTTTTTTATATCCGTCAAAAGAGCCGGAAAACCGTTCAAATAACGAGTGGTCGGCGTAGCGGTGAAATGGAAAATTTTCAACGGTTCGAAGAAAAAGGGATTGCCCGTAAACGTTTGCAGGGCAAGCCTTCTAAAATTCTGTACCCCGTCTAAAAACGCCTGTCTGCCGATATATTGCGACAAGCTAAACTCGAAAGCCTCCCCGCCCGTTTGTAAGCGGTAAAAGCGTTCGTCGTGTTCTTTGTAAAGCGCGTTGAATTTATCCCAAAGCGCCTTGCCCTCGTCGAATACGAGGGTGATATTTTCAGGTAAAATACCAAATATATCCGTCGAATTTTGCAAAAGCGGTAGGATAAACGAGGAATTATATTCCTCGGCAATAATCTCGCTTGCCAGCTCGTTCGCCCTCGCGTACGCCTCGCTGGTTTTGCATTGCTTCACTTCCTCGTGCAAACGTTTGGAAATCCCCTGTTTTTCCTCTTCCGCGACCAAAATATCCGTAGCCGAAAGAACGGTAAGCGATTTTACGGCGGGCAACCTTTCCCCCGTTACGAAATCGTAGGGTTTTATCTTCTCGACGGTATCCCCGAAGAAATCGATACGAACGGGATTTTCTTCGTTTATCGGGTAAATATCCAAAATATCCCCGCGAAGCGCGAAAACGCCCTTACTTTCCACCTCAAACGAACGGGTATAGCCCATTTCGATAAGCTTGTTTGGCAGGGAAAGAAAATCAAAATCCTCGCCCTCGCTAAGCGTGATTGCGGGTAAATTTTTAGGGAATAGCTGTATTAAAGCGTCAATTTCCGCCACCACGACGGGACAGCCGTTTTTCAGCGCGTATATCCCTTTCAAGCGCTTGAAAAGAGAGTCTTTTGAGAGCGCTTTGCGATAGAGCAACACCTCGTCTTTGGCGGAAAGGTATTCCGTTTGCTTGCCCGACAGCGCGCGGATATTCTTAGCTACTTTTTGCGCCGAAACGCTATCCGCGGTGATATACAAAACGGGGGTTTCGCTAAGCCCTGCGATTAGATATTTTAGGCTATCGGAAACGCCGAAAACCGCCGTAGGCGTACCTCGGCGGAGTTGGGCTTTGAGCTGGGGAAATTCCCCGCCTAAATTTTCAAAGGTGAAAAAACCTCTTTTCATTGCGTTCCTTTGGCTTAATTTATTAGTTGTATTTACACATTACTTTTTCGATATCTAAACCGTTTACAAACTCGGCAACCGCCTCGCCCGCTTTATCGCAAGCGGAAGCAAACAGCTCGTAATCTTCTTTGCGGATTTGCGCCAAAACGTAATTGATAATAGGGATATTTACTTCCTCATCGCGAATCCCGATGCGGATACGCGGGAAATTTTTTAAGCCCGTTTCGGCAATAATACTGCGCATACCGTTATGCGTTCCCGCACTACCGCCCGCACGAATACGCACCTTGCCCTTAGGCAAATCGTAATCGTCGTATATCACGTGCAAATTTTCTTCGGGAATTTTATACTTTGCCAAAAGCTGTTTTACCGCTCTGCCCGAATTGTTCATATAGGTTACGGGACGGGCTAAAACCACCTTTTCGCCGTGGATTTGCGCGATTGCTACCTGTGCCTCACATTCCTTTTTATTAAATTTCACACCCAACTTTTCCGCGACGTCGCCCACCGCGATAAAGCCGATATTATGAAAGGTTTTTTCGTACTGTTTTTCGGGGTTTCCAAGTCCTACGATAAGATACATTTTATTCCTCTTTGAGAAGAACACCGCCACATAGACTTGGCGTGGCGGTGTTTTTCTTTCGTCGTTTTTTTATTAGTCGTAAAGTTTAGACATAGGCTTGTCGAGGTATACGTTCTCGATAGCCGCAGCGAAAATATTCGCTACCGAAAGCACTTCGAATTTGTCTATCTTTTTCTCGTCGGGCAACGAAATGGTGTCCAGCATTACGAGCTTGGTGATTGCGGAATTTTGCAATCTCTCAATCGCAGGACCGCTCAAAACCGCGTGCGTACAACCCGCGTAAATCTCGGTTGCGCCCGCGTCTTTAATCGCTTGCGCGCCTTGGCAAAGCGTACCCGCCGTGTCAATCATATCGTCAATCATAAGACATCTCTTGCCCTTTACGTCACCGATAATGCTCATAACTTCCATTACGTTCGCTTTGGGACGGCGTTTATCGATAATCGCGATAGGCACACCGAACTTTTCAGCAACCTTTCTCGAACGCTTTACGCTACCCAAGTCAGGCGCAACGACGACGTCGATATTGTTTTGCTTTGCAAAATAGTTATAAAGCGTAGGTCCGCCGAGCAGATTGTCTACGGGGATATCGAAAAAGCCTTGAATTTGGTCCGCGTGTAAATCCATCGTCAAAACGCGGTCCGCACCCGCCTGCGTCAAAAGATTTGCTACGAGCTTTGCGGTGATAGGGTCACGCGAGCGTGCTTTTCTGTCTTGGCGGGCATAGCCAAAGTAAGGCATAACCGCCGTAATACGACCAGCCGACGCGCGTTTCGCCGCGTCAATCATAATCAAAAGCTCCATCAAATTATCGTTGACGGGAGAGCAAGTAGATTGAATAATGAATACGTCTCTACCGCGGACGGTTTCAGCGATATGGATGCTGATTTCACCGTCGGAGAACGTGCCGACCTCGACTTCGCCAAGCTCGGTATTGAGCTTTTTCGCAATCGCTTGCGCCAGCAACTTGTTGGAGTTACCGCTAAACAACTTAATTTCATTGCCGTGAGTTATCATATGTAACCTTCCTTTTATTTTTTTCGCCTTAGCGCCACTTTACCGCAAACGCCTTGGTCGAATTTTTTCTAAACTGTAAGTTTTCCGTTCCCCCTACGCGCCCAAATTCCCGCGCGTATTTTCTTACCGTATATTATAATACCCGTTTTCTAAAATTAAGTCAAGAGAATAACGGGTGATTTTCAAATTTCATTTTGCACAAAATTCTCCGCCGTTTTTTCGGTGTTTGTTTCCTCTTGGTTTTTTTTGCGCTGTTTTTCCTCTTTTTGCTTTTGGCGCATACCCGAAAAGAACGCCGTCAAAAGCGCGGAACATTCCTCTTCCAACACCCCGCCGACGACTTGCGTTTTATGATTGAGCAAATTCGCCTCGGCAAGCTGAGCCGTCAACGACCTGCCTTTTTGTTCGTACGCGCCGAAATAAATTTTATCCACGCGCGCGTTCAAACTCGCGCCCATACACATAGGACAGGGTTCGAGGGTGATATACAGCTCGCAACCCTCGGGCAACCGCCAAGAAGAAAACTTTTTACAAGCCCTGTCTATCGCCATCATTTCCGCGTGCGCCGAGGCAAGCTGTAATTTCGCGCGACGGTTATACCCCCTTGCCACCACTTTATCCTCGTAAACGACGACCGCGCCGATAGGTACTTCCCCTTCCAAAAGCCCTTTCTTCGCCGATTTTATTGCTTGTTTCATAAATTTTTCTTCGCGTGAGAGTTTTTTCATTTCCGTTTTGTAAATTCCTTTGCTAAATCGCGTAACGCGTTACAATTACGTAAAATTATATTTTCTAAGCCCTCGTCTAAGATAGGGTGGGTAAACTCGTCCGCGCCCGCCTCCACCGTAAAAGAGGGTATTTTGAGTTTTTGAATACACCAGTCTTTATATCCCCCCGCGCTACCCTTTGCGTACGCCAAGGGATACCCCGTCGATTTAGAAAGCGTCAGCGCCAAAGCTTTATCCCGCGCACACGCCGACATAGGTTGGTAAAAATACCAGTATATTTCTTCGCCTTTGGTGTGATAACTCACCGTATAATCGGGTTTTATTTTTAGCGTAAACTCTTTTAACGCCTGCGTTTCCGATTCGGAAAAGGGTCGCGTACCGATATAATTTTCGCTACCCGCGGTTCGTGTATTTTTTACCCCCTTACCCCACGACGCGTCGAAGTTTACGTTTAGGTCCACACCTCTGCCGTTGGCTTTCCAAAGCGAAAAATCCTCACCGTGATTGAGCGCAATAAGAGAGTTTTTCCTTTCCTCGTCCGTTACGCTTTGTAAACCGATTTGGGAAAGTAGCGCACCGTCGGGATTGCTCAGCGGAATTAGCCATACGCTACCCGTATTCCTATATAAACCTATTTTATAATGGCAAAGCGCGAGTTTTGCGGTGATAAATTCCCTGCCGTGCAAAGCGTACTGCACCAAGCCCGTGGGTTTACCCTCGCCTATTTTTAAGGCGTAAATATCCCGACCGAATAAACTCTTGCCGATTACCCGCTTTTCCGCGGTAACGCTCTCGTAAAAACTTTTAACTTCTTGATAAATATCCACGCATACAATATACGCGCGTTACGCGTTATTTATGATAGGTAGCCCCTGCGTTTATCATAAACGCGCGGTAGACCTGTTCGGCTAAAATCACGCGCATAAGCTGGTGCGGAAAGGTCATATCCGAAAAAGAAAGCAAATAATCCGCGCTGTTTTTCACTTCGTCCGAAAGCCCGCAGGACGAACCGATAATAAAGCAAATATCCTTACCCGTATCGCTTAGCGTTTTTATTTTTTTGGCTAAGCCCTCGCTGGATAGTTTTTCGCCTTCTACGGCTAAGGCGATAACGTAACCTTTTCCCGCGTTCACCGCGCGTAAAATATCGCCCGTTTCGGCGTTCGGATTCGCGCCTTCGTTTAATTCTTTTATTTCTATTTTGGCAAACCGAGAAAGGCGTTTGGTATATTCCGCAACCGCGTCCCGATAAAAGTTTTCTTTAATTTTCCCCACGACAACAAAGGTTATCTTTTGCATATCCGCCTCACTCTTTTTTTATATTCCCGAAAGCAACACAAGCACCCAGGTAAGCGTACAAAGCGCGATACCTACTAAGGCATAAAGGAAAAAGTTTTTCTTTTCCAATTTTTCCGTCGCTTGTTTTTCGGGGGTTTTATCCACAAAAATCAAATACCAAAGCGTTCCCAAAAGACAAACTGCGGACAGCGCAACCACCGTAATAAACACGGGCGTAGGAAACTGCGTAACGCCCGTTTTATACAAAATTAAAATCGCCGTATTGTTGATAAAATGTGATAATACCGTAGGCAACACACTACCCGATTTGAGCGCAACGAGCGCGAACGCTGTTCCGCAACAAAACTGATACACCGTTTGCGCGGGGTTTTGGTGAAAAACCGCAAACAGCGCACCGCAAAGCAACACGGAAACAGGCGCAGAAAAAGCGTTTTTTAATCCGTTTAGCAACGCTCCGCGAAAGACGATTTCTTCTAAAACGGACGCAAACACGCCGATAACGAGCAGAACGCCGATAAAACCAAACCCCTCAACGCTGGGCAAGGAAATGCCTGCGTCCGTGTAGCCAAAGCGTTCTAACCAGCTTAAAAACAGGGAATTTAGCTCGGAAAGCCCGAACAATCCTATTTGCAAAAGCAAGGCGATAATAAAATATTTGGGTTTGCATTTTTGCGATTTTACCGCCGTTTTAACGGGGATTTGGCGATAGCGCAAATATAAAAACGCAACGATAGCAAAGGAAATTTGCGGTAATAAATAATTCGCGTATAAATACCAGTCTTGCCGTTGATAATCCTCCGTTTGCGCCAAACCCAAAACGCTTAACGCCATTAAAAATATAAAAGAAAGCACCGTGGGCAACACCGTCGCCACGGAAAAGGCTAACCCCGACGCTTTCGCGCTCGTCGGTTGTCCGAACAAACCGCCGAATATATCGTTAGATTTTTCAGAAAAATTCTTTCGCATTGCTATTATTATAGCAAATTTTTTCTTAAAAGCCAACAAAAAAAACGGTCGTGGTATTATTTTTCTTGTTCCCCGTCCGTTTTTTCTTTCAGCCCGTTAGTTTTTCTCGAAATTCCTTGATGATTTTATTTTCTATCCGCGAAACCTGTACTTGACTTACCCCTATCTTTTCCGCCACCTCGCTTTGCGTCATATCCCGAAAATACCGCAAAACGATAATTTTTCGCTCGCGTTCGGGTAAATCCTCTATCGCGACGCGCAGTAGCATTTTATCCAACCATTCCTCCGAATCGTCGGTTGCGGGCAGGGTTTCAATCAGCTCGCGCTCGCTACCGTCTTTATAATCCGCTCCGCTATACAGCGAAACGGGCATTTTCGCCGAACCCATTACGAACACCGTTTCCGCCTCGTCCAAGCCAAATTTTTCAGCAATTTCCTTGACCGCGGGTTGTTTACCGTGTGCTATCGTGTATTCCTCGACGAATAAGTTCATTTCCTTCGCCGTTTGTTTGAGCGCACGCGAAACTTTCACCGAACCGTCGTCGCGCATAAACCGTTTAATTTCCCCCGCTATCATCGGTACAGCGTATGTGGAAAATTTCACACCGAACGCCTCGTCAAAACCGCTTATCGCTTTCAAAAAACCCATACACGCGATTTGGAATAAATCGTCGTAATCCACGCCTTTGCCCAAATACCGTTTGACGATGCTTTTTACCAGCGAAATATTTTGCTCGATTAACTCTTGTTTCGCCCAGTTATCGCCTATTTTTGCACGACGGATATATTCGATTGTCGTCCGCTCGTCAAGCATCTACCCTTTCCCTTTCCTCTACGCGTTCCACCGCGCAAATCTTTTTACTCATACGCACCGTCGTTCCCTTGCCTTTCTCACTCGTCAACGAAAACCCGCTCATAAAGGTTTGCATAATGGTAAAACCCATACCAGAGCGTTCCTCGTTTTCAAGCGTTGTGAAAAAGGGCAAGGTTGCCTTATCGGTATCTTCAATACCGCAACCCTCGTCCGTAACGGCAATATGTAAAACTCCTTCGCATTCGGATAGCGTCTGCGTGGTACATTCGATAAAAATTCTTCCTTCGCCGTTTTTGTAGGCGTGTACGACGCAGTTTGTTACCGCCTCACTAACCGCCGTTTTGATATCGGAAAGCTCGCTTAAAGAGGGATTGAGCGAAAGCGCGAACGCCGCGACGGCGCTACGGGCAAACCCCTCGTTTTCGCTTTTGGATAAAATTTCGAGTTTCATATAATTTTCCATTTCTTTTTTCTCCTTGTATTTTATAATTTAGGCAAAAGCGTATACACACCGCTCATCATCAAAATCTTATCGGTGTTTGCCGAGGGCGAGCTTATGTATAACGGTATGCCTAAGCTATTAAATTTTTTATACCGACCTATCAAAAAACCGATACCCGTCGAATCCATAAAGCTCACCTCGCTTAAATCCAGCACCGCTTGCTTTCCGCCGACGAAACTTTCAGCGTAACCGTCCGCCTCGCGCCTTGCCCGTTTTGCCGAACACTCGTCTAACTCGCCTACGAGCTTTAACCATAATATTCCGCTTTTTTTATTTGCGTAAATTTTCATCTCGTTGTCCTCACGAAAGGGATATGGCTCTATTTTAAGGTAAATGCTTAGGAAAAACCTGTAAAATCTACTCGAAAATTATTTTTCTTTGTCGAAAAAATTTTTTGTGTTTTTACGCGAAAAATACTTGACTTTTCGTATAAAATCGTTTATTATAGACAGGCATTGTGCATAGACGAATATTGTCTTTCGCCATTCGGGCCTTTAGCTCAGTGGTCAGAGCTGTCGGCTCATAACCGATTGGTCCGCGGTTCGAATCCGTGAAGGCCCACCAAAATTAAATATACCCTACGGCCCAATAGCTCAGTTGGTTAGAGCGCCAGCCTGTCACGCTGGAGGTCGACGGTTCGAGCCCGTTTTGGGTCGCCATATACGAACGCTCTCGCTTAGAAAACAAGCGAGAGCGTTTTTGTCATAAAAAATTGTGACTTTTTTTTGCAAATGGCCTTGTTTAACCGTTGACAATTTTTGTCGAAAAAAGTATAATAAAAGTATGTTATTCGATATTACGCATACTTTATATTTAATTATTTCGTATTTACTGACGGCGGGCGGGCTTGTCGCATGTTATATGTTCTTAAAAAAAGAGGAACATAAAATTCTCGTTTTGAAAATTTCCGCACTCGTCACCGTCGCCATACATTACAGTAGTTTGTGGGTGGATTTTTTCGCAACAGGCGAACCCGATTTACAGGATTCTATGCTGTTGCCTATTTATCCTTGCAATATCTGTATGTGGCTGTTGCTTATCACGGCGTTTTGCAAAAAACGCAAGGGTGTCGCGTTCCGCATTTTATCCGAATTTACCTTTTGGGCAGGCACGGTTTGCGGTACGATAGGTATTTTACTTAACGAAAATTACGCAAATACCCCCTCACTTGCCGACTACGATATCTTAAAAGGACTGCTCAGTCATTCGACGATGGTATTCGGCGCGCTGTATCTCTTGGTATCGGGTACGGTGAAAATTCGGGTGTTCAATATTATTAGCGCGAGCTTGGGACTGTGTTTATTCTTAGTGAACGGTGCGATTATCAACGGTTTGTTCTCCTTATTCTCGTTAGAGCCTTGCAACTGTATGTATTTGCAAGAACCGCCTTTCCCTGATATGCCGTGGTTACAAAACTACGTAATGGGCGCGGGCGCGGTACTGTTGGTATTTGCGGTTACGGCGATATACGAATGGATAAGCTTACCCAAGGAAGAACGCTGGTACTATCAACTCAAAGAAAAATTTAACGCGAAAAAAGGAGCGTAATTTATGAGAAATTTCTTTTTCAAGCTGTTTAGCGACACGCCGTTTATCAACGGTGCAGTGACCATTGAATCGTTTAATATTTGGCATTTCCTCTACCTCATAGTAATTATAGGCGGAATGATAGGCGGGGCGTTTTTATTAAAAGACAAGACCCTTGAAACCAAGGAAAAGGTGTTGCGGATTTTGGCGTACGCGCTCGTTATTTCCTACCTTTCCGACTGGTTTTTCCACGAATTTGTATACAGCGACGACGGCGTAACGGGCGCGGGTTTGAATATGGACAAGCTTCCGTTCCATATCTGTACCGTACTTTGCCCGATTATCGCCTTTACGCAGTTTAATAAAAAGTTTGCAAAATTTATCGAACCCGTAACCGCACTTGCGATTGTCGCACCCTTGATGTATATTACCTATCCCAGCTCGGGTGTAAGAGGCGAGCCTTGGTGCTATCGTACCGTGCAAACAATGTTCTTCCACGGCGTAGAACTTGCTTGGGGTTTCCTTACCCTTTCGACTGGCAAGGTAGAATTTAAGTGGAAAAATATCTGGAAAGCCTTGGTGATGCTTGCGGGTATCGCGGTATGGGCAAAACTCGGCAATATCATTTTCGCGGATTACAACTGGTTCTTTATCGAAAGCGACCCGTTCGGTATCGGTATCAATCCGTATATCCTGCCTTTTGCCGTGGTGGGCGCTATCTTTGCGATGGTCGCGCTTATCTACGCTATCTATTTCGGTGTAAAGCGTATGCTTACCAAACAACCGCAACCGACGATACTTGCGGGCGAGCTTGCCGTAACCGAGGCGGAAGATACAACGCAAGAAGAATAAATTATCTTAAAAAATTCAACCTCTATCCCGATGGTTTTGGGATAGAGGTTTTTTATTAGGCGTTGTCCTTTTGAATCGCGCGTTTCAAATCGGTTAAAATAAAAATATCTTTTGCTATTTGCCCGATACGCTCTATAATCGCGACGCGAATTTCTTTACGCGTAATTTTCTCTAAGCAACCGCAATACTCTAACAGCAACGCTTTTTGCGCCCACAACGCGTCGGTAACGCTGTCTATTTCGTTTAGGGAAATTTCTCTTTTTTCTAATTTCATTGTTCTTCCTCCCCGCTTTTTTGTGCTTCCGTTTTTTTCTTAGGTTTTCGCCCTAAAAAAACGGCTAATTCCTCTTTGCTTTGTTCGTGTCTGAGCGAGAGTTCTTCCATTTGCTTGGCGAGCGCCGTATCCATCAACAGCCGAGAAAAAATTTTTATTTTCTTCTCCGCCAAATCCTCTAACACGAGCAATGTTTCCAACGCCCTTTTCTCTTCCTCCCTTTCTTCCTGTTCCATAAAAAACCTCCCCTTTTTTACAGTATGGCTGTTTCGGGGAGGTATTATTCTTACATTTCATTTTTGCGTTTTTGCATAATCGCAAACGCTCTTTAACGGACAGTTTTCGCAATCGGGTTTCCTTGAATGGCATACCTTTCTACCGTGCCAAATCAACCAGTGATGCGCGCTCGACCAGTCGTTTTTCGGAATGGCGCGTTGCAGACCTTTTTCCACTTCCTCCGGCGTTTTGCCTTTGGCAAGCCCTAAACGGTTGCTCACGCGGAACACGTGCGTATCGACGGCTATTGCCTGCCCGCCGAACGCCACCGAAAACACGACGTTCGCGGTTTTTTTACCCACGCCCGCTAGTGTCATAAGCGACTCTATCGTTTGCGGAACTTCGCCTTGAAAACGGTGTATAATATCGCGTGACGCGGAAAGGATATGTTCGGCTTTCATTTTATAAAAACCGCAAGAAAAAATATATTTTTCAAGTTGGTCTTGCGTTAGCGTCACCATCTTTTCGGGTGTATTATACTTTTCAAAAAGCACCGCGGTTACCTTATTCACGCGTTCGTCCGTGCATTGTGCGGATAAAATCACCGCGACGAGCAATTCGTACGGGGTTTTGTAAATAAGCGCGGGTTTTGCGCCGTAATACAGCTGTTCTAAAATGGCAAGCGCCGTTTGTTTGTCCGTCTTTTTCATAAGCAACAGTATAGCATAAACCGCAAAATTTTGCAAGCGTTTTAGCCGTAAGGCAGTATGGTCATTCTGCCTCCGATATATTCTATTTTATAAAACCCCTTAAAAGAGGTATATCTACCCGTTTTGAGTATCGCACGGGCGCGAACGGCATACCGTCCGTCAAACCGCACGCATAAACCGCAACCGATTTTTGCCTCTTTCGGCGCAGACACGGTTGTTGCCGATACGCCGTAACCGTTTAATCGTTCCGCATAATCGAGGCTGTGCGCCCGCGAGCGAAACACCGCTAACATCATCATAAGTCATACACTCCTGTTTTTCGGAATACTATATTTTATGAAACCGCAAATCAAAGAGGTGCATTGATGATTTATTTTGATAACGCCGCCACGGGCGGTAGAAAACCAGATTCCGTTTTATCCGCCGTAAATTCGGCTATAAAAGTATGCGCGAACCCCGGTCGGAGCGGACATAAGCTTTCGCTTGCCTGCGCAAAAATCGTACAGCAGGCGAGAAACGAGCTCAACGCTTTTTTCAACGGTTACGGTTACGACCGCGTTATTTTCACAAAAAACTGCACAGAAGCGTTAAATATCGCGCTGTTCGGCGTATTAAAAAAAGGCGACCACGTTATCGCCTCGTGTATGGAACACAACTCCGTTTTACGACCCTTAGAACGCTTGAAAAATTCGGGAATTATTGATTATGATATTTGCCCGTTGACGAGCGCGGACGAAAACGGGAATATTTCTCCCGCCTCTATTTTATCACGCGTTCGGGAAAACACGAGGCTGGTTGCCCTCACTTCCGCCTCCAACGTCAACGGCGCAATCCCCGATATTCAGGCTATCCGTTCGGCGTTGCCCGATAGCGTGTTGTTACTTTGCGACGGCGCGCAGGGCGCGGGGCATTTGCCTATCGATTTAACGCATTTGGGCGTGGATTTATTTACCGTAGCGGGACATAAGGGTATGTTTGGTATTCAAGGTAGCGGAGCGCTACTCTTTTCCGAACGCGTTGAACCCGAACCGCTTTTTTACGGCGGTACGGGTTCGATAAGCGTATCTTTGGATATGCCGGATTTTTACCCCGACAGGTTAGAGGCGGGAACGGTTTCCTTGCCCGCTATCGTGTCTTTATTAGAAGGCACGGTATTTTTACGGGAGAACCTCAATCGGATTTCCGCAAGATGCGTCGCTTTAACCTCCTATTTTTTACAGGAACTTAAAAAAATACCCGCGTACCTGCCCTATTCCAAGCCTAACGCTTGCGGTATCGTTGCTTTTTCGCATAAGAGAATGCAATCGGAACAGCTTGCCGAAATTTTATCCTCTACTTACCATATCGCTCTGCGGGGCGGGTTGCACTGCGCACCGCTAATGCACGAGGCGCTGGGCAGTTTGGACGGCGGGCTTTTGCGCGTATCCTTTTCGCATTACAACAGCACCTTTGAAATTGACGAACTCTTGACGGCGTTACGGGAATTACAAAGCGTTTAGTACCCGTTCAACGCGTACCTGGGTGGGTCATATATCTTTTAACCTATCGATAATCGCGCGTAATTTTTTGCGTTGCGCGTTGTCGAGCATAGGCGAAAAGGTTTGATAAAAATTTTCTAATTCCTCGTTGGAAAGCGTACCCGCGCGTTTGCTTTTTTCCGCCTCGGCAAGAATACCTTTCATCATTTCCATACTGCTTTTACCGTTATACGCCGACGCAAGTTTTTTCGTTAATTGCTCCGCCGTCGCCGTTTCGCTCGTGCGTTCGGTTTTCGGTGCTTGATAATCCTTAAAGCTTTTCAATTTCCACCTCCGCGTTTTGATATATTATATTCTATTCCGTAGCGCAATTTTTGGCTACCGCGCGCATATAGTATAGTATGGAAATTTTAATGCTCGTGCTTTTATACTACCTCTCGCAAAACCCGAATTTTTCGGAAAGCGTCAAACCGATTATGGAAAAATTAAAAAACTCGGAAGAAATGCTACGCTTTTTGAAGGATTTATCGCAATTTTCACAAACCTTTTCCACCTTTGCGTGCGGAACGGGCAAACGGAACGACGCACCCGCGAACGAGGAAAAACAGGACAAAGAACAGGACAAAGGTCAAGAATGTAAAAAAGAACCGCAATCCCCGACAGCGAGTATTGCGGATGAGTTTATTCAAACGGTCTTGGAAAACTACTTAAACAATAGAAAAACTTAAACGATAGAAGAACTTAAACGATAGAAAAACCGCCGTTTACCGATAAATCTATCCCCGTTATATACTCGTTTTCCTCTAAAAAGAGTACGGCTTTGGCGATATCTTCGCCCGTACCCAATCTGCCTAAGGGGATTTCGTCTTGCAAGGCTTTTAGCTCGTCTTGGCTAAAATGCGCGTTCATTTTGGTATCGATAACCCCGGGCGAAACCGCGTTTACGCGTATTCCCGAATACCCTAATTCTTTGGCAAGTGCTTTGGTAAACCCGATAAGCGCGGACTTGGACGCGGAATACACGCTTTCACAGCTTGCGCCCACCTCGCCCCAAACGGACGAGATATTCACGATTAGCCCGCTTTGACGGGCTATCATTTTTTTACTTGCCTCTCTACTGCACAAAAACGCTCCGCCGATATTGACGGCGAACACCCGTGTAAATTCCTCGAAGGTGGTGTCTTGGATTTGCTTTATCAGCGATACGCCCGCGTTATTGACAAGAATATCCACCGCGCCGATTTGCGCGAATACATTTTTTATCGCGGTTTCGTCCGTCACGTCCGCGCAATAAACCTCAACGCCTTGCGCTTTTATTTCCTGCGCGCTTTCCTCGTCTTTGGAATAGGTTACGCATACGCGATAGCCTTTTTGCAAAAAAGCGAGCGCGATACTTTTACCGATTCCGCGCACCCCGCCCGTAATCAATACCGTTTTCATTGCAAATCTTCCCTATCCTTTTATTTATTTACGCCCACCAAAGCCACGATTTCCTTTGCAATTTCTTCGGGCGTTTTTCCGTCTACGTCCACCACGAAATCCGCTACGTGTTCGTAGATAGGCATACGCTCTTTCATAAGCCTTGACAGTCTATCGCGAATACTTTCGGTAGAAGTTTGCAAAAGCGGACGCGTTCCGTCCACGTGCAAACGGCGTGCGAGCGTTTCGTGCGAGGCGCGCAAAAAGACGATTTTTCCGTTTTGTTTCAACAGCGCGTTATTCTCGCTTTTCAGCACCAAACCACCGCCCGTGGAAATCACCAAATTGTCCATAGGCGCAAGCTCTTTTACCACTTCCGTTTCTAATTTTCTAAAATGCGCCTCGCCGTAGTACTCGAAAAGATCCGAAATTTTTCCGTGCTTATCGACGATTACGCCGTCGGTATCGTACCAACGCATACCCGTAATTTCGGCTATTTTTATGCCTATCGTCGTCTTTCCCGCGCCCATCATTCCGCATAAAATCAAATTCATAAACTTACCTCAAAGTCGCTTTCAACCCCTCGATTGCACCAATATAACTTCCTACGCCAAACCCGCAAACCACGCCTTTGCACACCTCGGAAAGTACGCTATTTTTACGGAACGGCTCACGAGAATGGACATTCGACATATGCACCTCGGCTACGGGAATATCAATTGCCGAAACCGCGTCGCGCAACGCGTAGCTGTAATGCGTGAACGCGCCTGCGTTGAGAATAATTGCGTCACAGGTCTTTTGCAAAAACGCCGTATGCAACGCGTTGACGAGTTCGCCCTCGATATTGCTTTGATAAAAGCTAACCTCGTCGCCGTTTTTCTTGCAATACTCGGCGATTTTCGCGTTAAGCTCTTCCAGCGTTTGTTCGCCGTAAACGCTTTTTTCGCGTTTGCCCGTTAAATTAAGATTCACGCCGTTGATGATGAGAAATTTCATTTTCTTATTCTCCTTTCGTTAAATATTTTTTATAAAGCGCGTCCGCCTCGCTCGCTGTTGCGGTCTTACCCAAATACAAGCAATCGGCGTAATACGCTTGGTAAAAAAGCATTGCCTTGCCGTTGAGCGTTTTCGCGCCCTGTTTTTCGGCTAACTTCAAAAATTCAGATTTTTCGGGTTCGTAAATCAAATCTACCGCCCAACCCGCGCCCGTAAACGCGGTTTCTCCGACGGGGGACTTGCCCACCGTATCGTGCATACCTACCCCCGTGCAATTAACTAAAATATCGTAACCGCCCTTTTGAATATCCTTTGCTGGCTGAATTTTCAGTTGTTCGCAAACCTCAGTTAACTCGGCTTGGTTTCGGCGGTATATCTCCACCGTAGCGCCCGCGTTTTTAAGTGCGACGGCACAACTTCTGCCCGCTCCGCCCGCGCCTAAGACGAGTACCTTTTTGCCTTTCACATTTATCCCCGCCGACTCTAACATCAGCGCAAATCCCACTCCGTCGGTGTTATAGCCCTGTTTCGTGGCACAAATTACGGTGTTTACCGCTCCGCAAGCAATCGCGTCGCCCGCCACGCCGTCCAAATACGCAAACACTTCGCGTTTATACGGTATGGTGATATTAAAACCGTCGAAATCGCCAAGCAAACGGCGCATTGCGTTATCGAAATTTTCCATATCTACGGAAAAGCGTTCGTATACGCAAGTTACGCCCCACTCGGCTAAAATAAAGGTATGCATTTTTTCGCTTAGCGATTTAGACACGTCCTTGCCTATAAGCCCAAGCGTTACCGTTTTTTCGTTCATCTCGTACCTGCCCTATCCGTTTATGCGTTTTTTACCCCTAACTTCTCGAAAAAATCGGGGAAGGAAATGGCGCAACATTCAGGTCTATGAATATTACCGCCCTTTTCAGATGCAAGAAGTCCTACCGCGCCCGTCATTGCAATTCTATGGTCTAAATAGCTATCAATATCGCCACCAACGAGTTGTTTCCTGCCTCTAATGATAAAGCCGTCCTCTAATTCTTCGCAATCCCCGCCGAGATTTCTAATCAACTCAGCCGTCGTTTTAATTCGGTCGCTTTCCTTAACACGCAATTCCTTTGCGCCTGTAATTCGGCTTTCCCCGTCCGCAAACGCGCAAAGTAACGCGATAAGCGGAAGTTCGTCTATCATAGACGGTATGTCCTTTTCGGTAAGCGTAAGCGCGTGCATATACGATTTCTCAACGAGAATATCCGCCGTTTCTTCCCCGCCCGAAACGCGTTTATTCAACAGCGAATATTGCACGCCTAACTTATCAAACGCCGTCAATATCCCCGTTCGCGTGGGGTTTACGCCGATATTTTTACAAAGCGTTTTACCCTTTAACGCACCCAGCGCCATAAAGTACGACGCCGAGGATATATCGGACGGAACGCTGATATCTACCGCTTTCAAACCGCTCTTTTCCACCGTCACCAAATTATCTTGTACGCTGAGTTTCGCGCCCATTGCTAAAAGCATACGCTCGGTATGGTCGCGCGATTTCACGGGTTCTGTCACCGAAGTCTTACCCTCGGCGGAAAGCCCCGCAAGCAACACCGCGCTCTTTACCTGTGCAGACGAAACGGTAAGACGTATATCCGCACCCCGTAAATTTTTCGGGTACACGAACACGGGCGCGTGTCCGTCGCTAGTGCGTATATCCGCGCCTAATAAGCTAAGCGGGTCGGCAACCCGTTTCATCGGTCTTGCGGACAACGACGCGTCGCCGTAAAGCGTCGCCTCGATTTGCTTGCCTGTAATAAAGCCCGTCAGCAAACGAATGGTCGTACCCGAATTTCCGCAATCGAGTTTTTTACCGCTTTGAAAAGTAGGCGTACCTTTAATTTTCAGCGTCGTACCGTCGATATCGATTTGTGCGCCGAGTTCGCGCATACAACGGCAAGTGGAAATACAGTCCTCGCCCATCAGTGCGTTGGTCACCACCGCCTCACCGTCCGCTCCGCTATTTAACATTACCGCGCGGTGCGTTATCGATTTATCGCCCGGGAGGAAAAATTCCCCCTCGAAATATTGTCTTGGTTTAATTGATTGCATACCTGCCCCTTGTTTTTATAATTCTCGCGCCGTTTTTTCAAGCACGGTGCGGTATTCCTCGAACGGCACGCTCAGCATCGTCCATTCGTTTTTACGCTTTGCCACCGCCATAGAAATTTTATCCGCTTGCGTGTTCTTTTTGTCCGATTTTGCTTTTTCTAAACAATCGCCTATTCCCGCAAAATCCAACTTCTGATACGGCGCAATCTCTATCGCTCTTTTCACGATTTCAAGCAATTGTTCACCGTATTCCTTTTCGCATACGCCTCGTTCGATTGCCATTTTCGTTTCTAAATACATACCGTACAACACGCCCTCGCCGTGCGAAAAATTATAGTTAAGCTCGATAGCGTGTCCCGTCGTATGACCCACATTCAGCGAACGGCGTTCACCCGCTTCCTTTTCGTCTGCCTGCACGACTTTCGCTTTATGCAAAACGCAAGGATAAATAAGCGTTTTCAAAAACTCCAAATCTTGTAATTTATCCAAATTTTGCGACAGACAATCGAAGATTTCACCGTTTAACGCCGTGTATTTGACGATTTCACCCAGCCCGCATTTTATTTCGCGCTTAGGTAAGGTTTCCAAAAACTTAGGGCAAATCAACACCTCGCGGGGCTGATAAAACGCACCGACGATATTTTTTATACCGCCCAAATCCACCGCCGTTTTCCCGCCGACGCTACTGTCCACCTGAGCCAAAAGCGTGGTGGGGATTTGCACGCAAGAAATTCCGCGCATATACAGCGCCGACGCCAGACCGCCGATATCCCCGACGACCCCACCTCCGATTGCAAATAATTGGGAAGTTCTAAGCAGACCCGCCCCCGCCATTGCGCTTAAAATTTGGTG
>JAZSPG010000078.1:0-1809 GCA_045537295.1 Candidatus Scatosoma sp.
TTTTGTTTTACCGTATGCGATAAAGCTTTCCCCGAGCGCGCGAAAGCGAAGGGCGGTGGCGTGATTTTAGGCGGAGTTAATTACGGTCAGGGTTCTTCGCGCGAACACGCGGCGCTCGTACCGTTGTATTTGGGGATTAAAGCGGTAGTAGCCAAGAGCTTTGCGCGTATACATATCGCGAATTTGATAAATTTCGGTATCGTACCAATGACCTTGAAAAACCCCGACGATTACGAGAAATTCAGCGAAGGGGATAACCTTGAAATACAGGGTTTCCAAGACGCCGTAGCGAAAGAAACGAGCGCGACGCTCGTCAACAAGACGACGGGCGCGACGGCAGAGCTTTGTTTAGAGTTTACGCAAAGACAGCGCGCGATATTGCTTGCGGGCGGTAGATTAAATTACACGAAACAGGAGAGATAAAAAAATGCAAAGGGAAGAATATAAAGCGCAGTTGGATAGCGCTTGCGAGAAATTTAGAAAAATTTTAGAACAACAGCTTGCGCGTGTAGAGGATATGAAGTCGCAAGGTGATTTCGTCGATTATAAAGCGCTGGACTGTATCAAAATCGGCGTGTGCGGTGGTGACGGTATCGGACCGATAATTTCCGCGCAGGCAAGACGGGTGTTGGCTTTTATTTTAGACGATTTGGTGCAAGCGGGCAAGGTTTGTTTTGAGGATATAGACGGTTTGACAATTGAAAACCGTATTGCCAAAGGCAAGGCTATCCCCGACGACGTAATGGAAAAATTAAAAGCCTGCCATATTATTTTGAAAGGACCGACCACTACGCCACAAAAGGGTAGCGGTATGCCGAATATTGAATCGGCGAACGTCGCTATGCGTAAGGCGTTGGATTTGTTTGCGAATATCCGTCCTGTGAAAGTACCCGAAGAGGGTATTAACTGGACGATATTCCGTGAAAATACCGAGGGCGGTTACGCGGTAGGTTCGTCGGGCTTTAACGTCACCGACGATTTGGCGGTGGATTTTACCGTTACCACCAAACAGGGTTCGGACAGAATTGCGCGTCTTGCGTACGACTACGCGCAAAAGAACGGGTTTAAGCGGGTTTCGCTCGTCACCAAAGCCAACGTTATCAAGACGACGGACGGCAACTTTTTGGAAGATTGCCATAAAGTAGCTGATTTATACCCTGATATCGTGACGGACGAATGGTATGCGGATATTATGACGGCAAAGCTCGTCGATAAAAAGCGCCGTCGTGATTTTCAAGTTTTGTTATTACCGAATTTGTACGGCGATATCATTTCGGACGAGGCGGCGGAATTCCAAGGCGGCGTAGGAACGGCAGGTTGTGCAAATATCGGTAAAAAGTACGCTATGTTCGAGGCAATCCACGGCAGTGCACCCCGAATGGTTTTAGAGGGCAGAGATAAGTATGCAGACCCCTGTTCAATAATCAGAGCAGGTGTAATGCTCCTTTCACATATCGGCTATCAGTCGCAGGCAGATAAGCTCGAGCGTGCTCTTGATATCTGTATGTACGAAGAAAAGAAGCTTACCATAACAGGCAGAGATACAGGCTGTACAGGTATGGAGTTTGCCGAGTACATTATGGATACCATTAAAAAGCTTTAATTCTCACCGTAAAAAAGGGAAGAGGTAAAAACGTGATAAATAATGAAAAACAGGTACCTGCGGTAGTTATAAAACGATTGCCAAGGTATTACAGATACCTCAGCGAGCTGCTTAAGCTGGATATAAAACGCATTTCTTCAGGCGACCTCAGCAAAAAAATGAACGTAACTGCTTCAAAGTCGGATCGTAGCCATGTCGTTCTGTGA
>JAZSPG010000003.1:0-2792 GCA_045537295.1 Candidatus Scatosoma sp.
GGTATACAACTCGCCGTCCAACTGCACCGTGCGTTTTTTATCGGGCGTGATTTTCAGCGTATCGCAACGGATATGCGTGGTTAACGGATAGTCCATAATCCCGCCTTTCATCAGTACCTTAAACGCCTTTATCAGTTTCCATTTCCCGCCGATACAGTCCACCGCCATCAAATCGATTTTCCCGTCCTCGCAATTTGCTACGGGGCAAATTTTTATACCCCCGCCAAACCTCGAACCGTTACACGCCGTCGCAATCAACACCTTGCGTTGCTGTTTATAGCCGTCCGCTTGAATTTCAAGTTGATAACCCTTGAACGCGAACAGGCTTTTGATAAGGCTGATAAGATACTTCATTTTGCCTTTTAATTTGCCCTTTTTACAACGCTCTAAAACGTCCACGTCCATACCCACGCCCGCGACGTTCATACAGCGCACGCCCCCGACCTCTAAATAATCGGTAGGTTTCGCCTCACCGTCTAAAATGAGCGCAACCGCTTTTTCGGGGTCTTTTTCCAAACCGATATGTTCGGCGAAATCGTTGCCCGTCCCCGAGGGAATAAGCCCCAAACACACTTTTTGCGTATCGTCAATCCCGTTTAGAACCTCGTGTAAAGTTCCGTCCCCGCCAAGCACGATAAAATGCGTTTCGCCGTTTTGCGTTAAGTTTTTAACAATCTCCGTCGCATCGCGTTCGGCTTTGGAAGTATGGACCTCGAACGGCAGACCTCGCGCGGTCAAGGTTTTTTCCACGACGGTAAGATTTTTCAGCGCGCGTTTTTTACCTGCGACTGGATTGGTAATAATATGATAGGTTATCATCTTGCGTTTTTCTCGTTTTTCGTTTGCGTTTACAAAAAAATAAAAATTTTTGCTATTTCTATTATATAACACTTTTCCAAGAATTGCAATTTATTTTCGATTTTGATATAATTTTATTGTGATAATCTTGAAAATTTTTTTCAAAAACGAGGCTATATGCAAAAAATTCTTCCGAAAAATTTAATTTTGCTCGCTAAGCGTCTACCCAAACCCCTGTACGCCGTCGGCGGTGCGGTACGCGATTGCATCGCAAACCTCAACCCTAAGGGCGCGCGCGACTGGGATATTTGCGCGCCTTTGCCCGCACAGGAATTTGCGCAAACGGCGGAAAAACTCGGTTTTTCCGTCAAATCCATCTATAAAAATACGGGTACGGTAAAATTACAAGACAGCGAGGGCGTGGATTATGAGTTTTCCTCGTTCCGCTCAGATAAATATATTCGGGGTGTGCATACCC
The DNA here is from genome assembly GCA_045537295.1 of Candidatus Scatosoma sp. Taxonomy (GTDB): domain Bacteria; phylum Bacillota; class Clostridia; order Christensenellales; family Borkfalkiaceae; genus Scatosoma. Next base: position 1,277 of record JAZSPG010000003.1, read on the forward strand.
CCAGCGAAATTTATTTCACGGACGATATAGCCCTCGACGCCCGCCGTCGCGATTTCACCTGCAACGCCGTGTATTACGATATAAACGCGGATAAATATATCGATATTTTAGACGGTATTCCCGCCATCAAACAAAAACGGCTGACCACCGTGGATAATCCAAACAAGGTGTTTGGCGAGGACGGCTTGCGCCTAATGCGCCTCGCGCGCCAAGCGGGAACGCTGGGTTTTACCCCCGATAACGACTGTCTTTTAGGCGCGCAAAAAAACTGCGCGTTAATTCACGATATCGCCCCTGAACGCATTCACGCCGAGCTTATGCAAATTTTATACGCAGACGAAAAATACGGTGTTAAGGATGGGCATTATCAGGGCTTAAAAGTTTTAGAAAACACGGGTGTTTTGAAGTGTATATTACCCGAACTTACCCTTGGCAAGCAAATAGCCCAACGCCCCGATTACCATAAATACGACGTGTTAGAACATTGCTTACGCGCCGTTTTATATGCCCAGCCGTCCGTTCGGCTTTCCGCGCTCCTGCACGATATAGGCAAACCCTATTGCGCGGTAAACGAAGGAAACGTCCACAACCACGCGGAAGAGGGCGAACGCCTCGCGGGCGAAATTTTAACCCGACTTAAAGCGCCAAATAAAACGGTTTTTGAGGTAAAAACGCTCGTCAAATGGCATATGTACGATTTTAATTGTCAAACGAGCGAAAATAAAATCCGCAGATTTATCGTTACGCATTACCCGTATATCGAGGCGTTATTAGCCTTAAAACAAGCGGATTTTTCGGCTTGCGCGGACTGTCTTAACGTTGCGCCGACGGTGGAAAAATGGCGAAGAATTATCCAAAAAATGCAAGCGGATAACACGCCCTTTACCTTAAAACAGCTCGCCGTCAACGGCAAGGAATTACTTACACTCGGCTTAGCACCCAAAACGCTTTCTAAAACGCTAAACGCACTTTTACTGCACGCCTCCGTCAATCCCAAGGACAATAAAAAAGAACGCCTATTAAAGCTCGCGCTCACGTTCTCGTAAATGAAAAATCCCCTGTGACCCAAAAGGTCGCAGGGGATAAATTTTATTATTGCAAATTACAAACCCGCGCCTGCGCAAAAGAAGATACTTATAAATAATATCAGCGTAAAGCAAAAATTGAGTATTGCTATCATCTTAAATCTTTCTTTTTCTTTTAAGCCGAATACGAACGTCACAATGCCCAATCCCATACCTACCGCCCCGAATATAAGCGACAGCAATGAGAATACGTAATTAGGATATACATATTCGTATGCATAATGATAAGTAGAATACGAAGACTCGCTCACCGAAACATATACATCTAAATAAGCAATAGACAAAAGGCTCATTCCTAACCCTACAAGCGTCATTGAAAAAGATATTATTAAAAACAGCTTAAACAGTAAGCTGTTTTTCGGATTTTCCTCCGTTTCAAACACACCGGCGTTTCTATTTTTTCCTACTGCTTTGTTATCCACTACACAACC
>JAZSPG010000116.1:0-16133 GCA_045537295.1 Candidatus Scatosoma sp.
CAATTCGTTTGCTCGTATTGCGGGTATACCACACCCAAATGGCTGGGCAAATGCCCCGACTGCAACAATTTCAATACCCTGCAAGAAGAACTCGTCCGCGAACCGCAACCCGCCTCGCGCTTAGGCGTTTCCCAAATGAAAACGCGCGCCATTCCCTTATCCGAGGTCGGCTATGAAAAATTCGACCGCGTATCCAGCGGAATCCCCGAATTTGACACAGTTTTAGGCGGTGGTATCGTCCGCGGTTCGCTCGTCCTGCTCGGCGGTGACCCAGGCATCGGCAAATCCACCCTGCTCACGCAGGTTTCGGCGCATTTAGCCAAAGATAGAAAGGTACTCTACGCCTCGGCGGAAGAAAGCTGTTCGCAGGTAAAAATGCGTTGTGATAGATTAGGCGTAAACGCAGAAAATTTATACCTTCTCAACGAAACCTGTTTAGAGGATATCGAGGACGCGCTCGACGGTGTGGAATTCGTCGTTATCGACTCTATCCAAGCGGTATACACCGAATCGCTTTCTTCGGCGTCAGGTAGCGTAGGACAGGTCCGCGAATGTGCGTCCAAACTTATGCGGATAGCCAAATCGCGCGGGATTGCCTTTTTTATAATCGGACACGTCACCAAAGAAGGCGCGATTGCAGGGCCTAAGGTTTTAGAACACATTATGGACACCGTACTGTATTTCGAGGGTCAGCAAGAAGACAATTTCAGACTTTTACGCGCCGTGAAAAACCGTTTCGGTTCAGCGCAAGAGGTAGGCGTGTTCGAGATGACGGACAGCGGTATTCACAGCGTAACCGACTATTCTAATTTATTCTTATCGCAAACGCGCGGAATTTCGGCAGGCTCGGCGGTCACCCCCACCGAAAGCGGAAACAGATGTATGAGCGTAGAAATCCAAACGCTCGTTTCCAAAACTTCGTTTTCCGCTCCGCGAAGAATGAGCTTAGGCATAGATTATAACAAATTAGTACTGCTTATCGCCGTACTCGAAAAGCGTTGCGGTATACCTTTTTACAACGCCGACGTCTATCTTAACGCAATGGGCGGTATCAAACTCAACGAACCGTCCACCGACCTCGCCGTCTGTTCCGCACTCGCCTCGGGCGCAACGGATACGCCTATCGACAAATACACCGCGATTTTCGGCGAAGTGGGCTTAACGGGCGAAATCCGCCCCGTAAACTACGCGGAAAAACGGGTAAACGAATGTATCAAAGCGGGCTTTAAGCGGGTAATCCTGCCCGCAAAAAACAAAAAAGTCTGCGAAAAATATGCAGACAAAATCGAACTCGTACCCGTACAGTATATCGGGCAACTGATGAAAATTTTAGGCTTAACCCCCGACAATAAATAAATTTTAATAAACAAACAAAACACAAAACCTCGCCTTACTTTCGTAAGACGAGGTTGATTTCATTGTGTTCGTGTGAGTTATATTTCTATCCTTATTTGCCCATCGCAGCAGCGATTTCAGCAGCTTGTGCCTTTCTCGCTTCTTCTGCGTGCTTTTCGATAGCGTCGGTTACGCTGTTCTTGAATTCTTGAGCATTACCGATAGCGCCGATTTGCTTCTTTTCGCCACTTACACTGCCGATTTGTACGGTAGCATACTTGAAGATGTTGCCGAAGAAACCTGCGTTGTAGGAAACGTTGTCAATCTTGTCAACGGGATAGTCAATCGTATCAACCTTCAATACGCCAACTTTACCGATAACGCGCTTGTTGGTAACAGCAAGGTGCGTCGTCGCGTTGATAAGTGCTCTCTTGATAAGGGGAATGGTGAACAAGAACGCAACAACCAATAAAATGTAAGTAAGGGCTTGCTTAGCTTCGCCTTTCATTTCTGCGGTTTTACCCATAAGTACGAATGCGCCAACCCATGCTACGATAGCGAGCAAAGCGGGAGCAACCAACGTCAACCAGCTAATTTTTGCGCGAACAACAACTTGTTCTTCTTTTCTTAAATTGCTTTCAATGTAATTCATTTTAATCTTACCTCCATAAACTTAAAATAGAACTCACACAAAATTCTTATTTCTATTATAAATCACTTCACACACGATTGTCAAGCGAAAAATCGCAACTTGTGAAATAATTTTTCTCAAAATCATCACCCAAACGACAAAATCCCGAACGTTTTTCGGGATTTTGGTTTTTTTTACCGTTTTTTCTAATTTATTATATTATAATAATTTTTCAATTATGCTATCTCTTTTCTCTTTACAAAGATACACGGGCGGAATATCCAACACCGTCTTGCAACCCGTTACGCCCTCTTGGTTTAAGCGGTACACCGCGCGTGCGCAAGCAACCAAAACGGAAGCGGTAAATTCGGCGTTCGACTGTAATTTCAAACCATACTCAATTACGTGCTTATGCGCGCCCCTGCCCGTAGCACCGCTACGGATAACCACCCCGCCGTGCGGAAGCCCGCTATGTTTTTCGTTCAATTCCTCTTGCGAAATAAAATGCACGGTGGTATTGTATTCGGCGAAATAGTTGGGCATTGTCTTAATTTCGCGTTCAATCCGCGCCTTATCCGCCCCCTCTTTCACCACGACGAAACACTCTCTCTCGTGCTTTTCCGCCGTCGAAAGCGTAGGATTTTTCCCTTCGCGCACCGCTTGCACCGCGCTCTCGATAGGAATGGTATACTGCTTCGCGTCCGCAACGCCCTCAATGCGCCTTATCGCGTCCGAATGACCTTGGCTGACGCCCTTACCCCAAAAGGTGTAATCCTTACCCGCAGGCAACACCGCGCCCCCGTACAAACGCGCAAGCGAAAACATACCCGGGTCCCAACCCGCCGAAATCAACGCGGTTTTTTTGTTTTCTTTCGTAGCGCCGTCCACCGCGCTTAAATGCTGGGGAATTTTCGCGTGCGTATCAAAGCTGTCCACCACGTTAAAATACTTCGCCAACGCAGGCGTTTGGGTCGGTAAATCGGTAGCGCTACCCCCGCAGAGTATCATCACGTCGATTTTTTCCACAAAGCTTTCCACCTCGCTCGCCGAATACACGGGTATTCCTGTTGCCGTTTTCACGCTATCGGGCGCGCGACGGGTAAAAACGCCCACCGCTTGCATATCTTCGTTTTGTTCCAGCGCAAATTCCACCCCGCGCCCTAAATTTCCATAGCCGTAAATGCCTATGCGAATACTCATATTTCTACCTCATAAAATCTCGTTTTATTTTTACCATTATAGCATACGCGAAAAAAATTTTCAACTTTTCAACGCCTATTTTTTCGGTTAATTTTTTTATATCGGCTATCTAAAAAACGCATAAATAAAAAATCGGCTTTTGACTAAGCCGATTTTTTTATTTTTCTCAATACATTTCCACGTATGCGTCGCGTTCCGCGCCCACCGATACGTATTTAATCTTGCAACCGCAAGCCTTTTCCAAATACTCGATATACGCAATCGCCTCTTTGGGCAAATCCTCTTTTTTACGGCAAGCGGAAATATCGCAATTCCAGCCCTTCACCTTTTCAAATACAGGCTTACAATCGTCCAACACGTCAATGAACGGGAATTCGTGAATAACCTTACCGTTCAATTCGTACGCAACGCAAACCTCAATTTCTTCATACCCCGACAAAATATCCATTTTCGTCAGTGCAATTTCCTTCGCGCCTTGGCAACGAATCCCGTAACGCGATGCTACCACGTCGAACGGACCTACTCTTCTCGGTCTACCGGTCGCCGCACCGTATTCCCCGCCTAAATCGCGAAGTTTTTTCGCGTCCTCGCCGAAATATTCCGCGGTGAACGGACCTTCGCCCACGCAAGTCGAATACGCTTTCATAATCCCGATGGAATTATCCAGCTGTAACTGCGGAACGCCCGCCCCGATAGGCGCGTACGCCGCAATCGTCGAAGAAGAGGAGGTGTAGGGGTGAATACCGAAATCGATATCGCGCATAGCGCCGAGTTGCGCCTCGAACATAATGTTCTTGCCCTCCGCGTTCGCTTGGGTAAGATACAAGCCCGTGTCGCAAATAAACTCTTTCAAAGGCGCGCCGTATTCTTCGAAATACGCGATAATATCTTCCGTTTTCACAGGTTCTGCTTTATACCCGCCCACGACGGTAAGATTTTTCCATTCCACAATATCCGCAACGCGCGCGTATAATTTTTCGGTGTTCAAAAGTTCACCCATTCTAAACGCTTTCTTATAATACTTATCCGCATACACGGGCGCGATACCGCGACGGGTCGAACCGAATTTCTTATCCGAAAGTCTGTCCTCTTCCAAGCAGTCCTGCAACACGTTATACGGCATAGTGATAACGGCACGGTCGGAAATCTTCAAATTTTCGGGGGTAATTTTAATCCCCGCCTCGCGCAATCTTGCCATTTCCCCGCAAAGATGCTTAATATCGATAACCATACCCGGTCCCATAACGTTGACGACTTCCTCGCGCAAAATCCCCGAGGGCAAGAGGTTCAAAATAAACTTACCCCTCTCGTTGATAACGGTGTGTCCCGCGTTGTTCCCGCCTTGATAGCGACAAACCACCTCAAAGCTTTGCGAAAGCAAATCGACCATTCTGCCCTTGCCTTCGTCGCCCCAGTTGATACCGCAAATAGATGTAAGCATTGAATATTTCTCCTTTGGTTTTTTCCAAATTTTTATCGTAGAAAAACCGCGAAAAAAGCAAGCGTTTTCCCGTTTCCGCTTAAAAACGCTCTCTTTTCCGTTTTCGCTATTACATTATAAACGATTTTATAACGCTTGTCAAGCCGAAAAAACCACCCTTTCGATTTTTTATAAAATTTCCCTATTTTTCTCGAAAAACAAAAATTTCACCTGATTTTTATAAAAATTTTCCGTTCCGCTATTGACAAACCCTAAAAAAAGTCGTATTATAATATAGAATAAGGAGGTAGTAGTATGTATTGTAAAGAATGTGGAGAAAAACTCGCCTTACGTTTTTGCGAAAACGAAGGCTTAATCCCCTATTGCGGAAAATGCGAAGCATATATGTTCCCGCAATTTTCCATCGCGGTATCGATGGTAGTCACCAACCGTGCGCAAGACAAAATTTTGCTCGCCAAACACGTCGAGGACGAAGATTTTATCCTGTTCGCAGGCTATATTAAAAAAGGCGAGAACGCCGAAAAGACCATACCCCGCGAAATCAAGGAAGAACTCGGTTTAGACGTCGTCAAAGCCAAATATATGTCCTCGCGCTACCATACGCGCAAGGAAGTTTTAATGCTCAACTTTATCGTCGTCGTCGAGGACAAACCGATAAAGCTGAAATTAGACGAAGTCGCCGAGGCGCGCTGGTGTACGCCCGACGAGGCGTTATCGCTTATCCGCAAAGGCACGACGGCGGAATTTTTCTTAAACAACGCCGTCCGCGAATTAAAGAAAAAGCTCTAACCAAGCAAACCAAACCGCCGAACGCAATTTCGGCGGTTTTTTCTTTCACGGAAAAATATTTATCCTTTCGCAAAATTTTTACGCCGTAAGGATTTGACATTTTTTCGCGGGTTTGATACAATACTGTTATAAAACTTCGAAGAGGCGTACTTATGATAAAAATAGGCTTTGACAATAAAAAATATCTGTCTATGCAATCTGAAAAAATCGCGGAGCGCATAAACGCGTTCGGGGACAAGCTGTATCTCGAATTTGGCGGAAAGCTCTTTGACGATTACCACGCCTCGCGTGTTTTGCCCGGATTTGAACCGGACAGCAAAATCAAAATGCTGTTAAAATTAAAAGATATCGCCGAAATTCTCGTCGTAATCAGCGCAAACGATATTATCAAAAACAAATACCGTAGCGACTTGGGCATCACTTACGACGCGGACGTAATCCGCTTACTTGATATTTTCAAAAGCAAGGGCTTGTTCGTCGGTAGCGTGGTAATGACGATGTATTCCCCGCAACCGAGCGTAGACGGTTTTATCAAACGGTTAAACAATTTAGGGGTAAAGGTGTATAAACACTACGCCATCGACGGCTACCCTTCCGACGTACAGAAAATCGTCAGCGAGGAAGGTTACGGCAAAAACGAATACGTACCCACTACCCGTCGCTTAGTCGTCGTCACGGCGCCAGGTCCAGGTAGCGGAAAAATGGCGACCTGTCTTTCCCAGCTCTACCACGAAAACTTACACGGCGTAAAAGCGGGATACGCGAAATACGAAACCTTCCCCGTTTGGAACTTACCGCTTTCCCACCCCGTCAACTTAGCGTACGAGGCGGCGACGGCGGACTTAAACGACGTAAATATGATAGACCCCTATCACTTAGAGGCGTATCAAAGTTTAGCGGTAAATTACAACCGCGACGTCGAAATTTTCCCCGTGGTATCGGCTATGCTTCAAAAAATCTTGGGCTATTCCCCCTATAAATCCCCTACGGATATGGGCGTGAATATGGCGGGCAACTGTATCGTAGACGACGAGGCATGCAAAAAAGCGTCCAACGACGAAATTATCCGCAGATACTATTCGGCGCTTTGCGACGCAAGAAAGGGCAGATTAGGCAAGGACGTCGTAGCGAAAATCGAACTTCTAATGAGCAAATCGAGCGTGAGCGTCGCGGATAGAAAATGCGTCGCCTCCGCACTTGAAAAAGCCGAACGCACGGGCAATCCCGCGGTTGCCATCGAACTCAACGACGGGCGTATCGTCACGGGCAAAACGGGTAACCTGCTCGGCGCAAGCACCGCGTGTCTTTTGAACGCGTTAAAGGTTTTGGGCGGTATTGACGACAAAATCGAGCTTATTTCCCCCACCGTTATCGAGCCTATTCAACGCTTAAAAGTCAACCATATGGGTTCGGCAAATCCAAGACTGCATACGGACGAAATTCTAATGGCGCTCGCCATTTGCGCGGTAAACGACCCGATGGCAAAACGCGCGTTAGACCAGCTTGACAAACTCAAAAACTGTGAAATTCACTCTACGGTCATTCTCTCGCACGTAGACGAAAAGACCTTCAAAGCCTTAGGTCTGCACGTCACCTGCGAACCACAACGGCAAACGACGGTTTGCCAAGACTAAATAGTAAACGAACCTCAAAAACGGTTACGGACTTTTCCCGTAACCGTTTTCTTTTTCCATACCCGCCCTCTACGGACATATTTTTTCGCACGGAAGAATATACTGTTTCGTAACCTATTTTCTTCGGAGCAAATTAAAATTATGAAAAAGGATTTATTTCTCTTCCAACTCACCGCGCTCACCTTCACCGCCGTCCTCGGCACGCTCTTGCATTTTGTTTACGAATGGACGCGCTGTCCCGTGTTCGCACCCGTTTCCGCCGTCAACGAATCCACCTTCGAGCATATGAAAATCCTCTTTTTTCCAATGCTCTTTTTCACGCTTATCCAAAGCAAGTTTTTTTCAGAAACCTACCCTAATTTTTGGCAAATCAAACTTATCGGTATTTTAGTCGGCGTAACGCTTATCCCCGTCCTCTTTTACACCCTCAACGGCGCGTTCGGCACAACGCCCGACTGGGTAAATATCGCTATTTTCTTTCTATCCGCAGGGCTTGCGTACTTCGTCGAATTTTTGCTCTTCAAAAACCCCGACCTCCAACCCGCCTCGCCTATTTTACCTATCGTAATCCTCAGCCTTCTCACCGTATTCTTTATCGTATGCACCTTCTTCCCGTCGAAGATCCCGCTCTTCCAAGACCCGCTCACCGCTCTTTACGGTCTTAACGCCAAATAAAACCAAACGCAGAAACAAAGAAACCGCCCTTACGGAAACGAAATCCAAAAGCGCGGTTTTATTTTTATTTTTATTTTATTTTTATTTTTTATTTAACGAACGCCTGTACACCGTCCAAAAGCGCTAAATAATCGCTATTCACGCCCCGTATCGCCGTGGGTACGGTTTCGCTTATCCCGCCGTTTTTATCAATTTGCAAACCGTAAGTGTTTCGGTTTTGGAAATACAGATTTACGCTCTCGTTCGCGCCGATTAAATGCTGGATAGTACTTGCATAACACGGGTTGACGATACCCGTATACGCCTTAAAATTACAATCGGCGGTAGGCACGAACGCGTACTTTGCGCCAATCGTCGCGTATAAATCATCCAACCAGTCGTTCATAGCGTGGTGCGCCGTCTGCACGATATCGCAATTTAACGCGGGATAGGCGTTTCCGACCTTATAGGTATTCAAAAATTGCGTAGTAATTTCCGTCGTACCGCTAAAATCGCCAAGCTGTAAAAAGCTTTTCCCCGCCACCGTGTATTTAATCACCGTGGTCGTGTTGTTAAAATTCTTAGCCTTGGTCATTGCCACCTTACTTTCCAGCAAATCTTCGTGCGTGAGCAAAATATCCAAAGTCACCTCGCCCAAGAGAATACTCTGCCCCGTGTGTGGCTTGATATATTTTATCGCGGGATATTTCTCTTTGATAAGCGCCCCGAGCTTAGCATAACTTTCCCCCGTCGCCGTATCCGCCGACCAGAACGGGAAATTAAAAATCGCGCGCTCGACCGTTATTTTCTCGGCATATTTTTGCAACAATTTATGCACCATTTCCTTATGGTCGTCGTGCGCGTGCGAAAACACCAACGCGGACACCTCGATTTTTTCGCTTTGCGCCTTACCTGTAATTTCATACAAGAAATTTAACAAAGCGTCCACCGCCCCGTCCGTCGCCTGTACTCTGCTCCCGCCGTCCACTAAAATGAGTTTCCCGTTCGCTTGACGGATAATATAAAACATACCGTTATCCTGATACGCGGACACCGATTTATCATTCCGCGCATACGGGTCGTTCATCAACGCGTACTGATAAATCACGGTACGCTCGTTCTCGCCCACCGTATAAGAAAATTCCGCGTCCGTTTCCGCCACGCTCGCGCTATCCTCAACCACGCGCACTTCTTTCAACGCGTCCAAATAATAGGCGTATAAAATCCCGCCGTCCTTTTGATATTCCGCAAATATATTCGCTCCGCTTTGCGTCTTGGCAATTTGCGTATACCCGTTCTTTTCCACCTTATCCAAATACGCCTCGAACTCGCTTTGCGAGGTCTGATACGCAAGCTGTAACTCCCCCGCCGAACGCGCGGTATCCATATCCAAGCCCGTACCCGTATTATAACTTTTATACGACAGCGTACCGCCCATATACGCAGGCGCGGACAATAACCAGCCCGACCGCGTTTCGTAAACGCTCGGGTCGTCCTTTTTACAAGCGCAAAGCGCGGTCAACGCCAACACCCCGCTTAAAAGTAGCGCAAATTTCCCTTTCATAAAATCCCTCATTTTTTTGGTACTACCATTATAACACCTTATTTTATCAATGTAAATACCTATTTTTTGCCCGAATTTACACATTTTTTTGTGCACCGAAATATTGTTATTTCCCTTTTGCGCCCACCGCCCCGAAATATTTTAATTTTTTAACAATTTTCATTATTTCAACCCAAAAAAGCGATAAGCCCCTATATTTCGACAAGGAACTTACCGCCCTATTTGATATAATTATCTTATGTATTTTATCGCCTGACAAATATATCAATTTGCCAGGTTTTTTCTTGCCTTTACCTAAGTTCTGTAACTGCAATGCTAAACTTTTAACCGTTAATGAATTGCACCACCAAACTTTCGCCAACTTTGCTGGAAAACCCTACGTAATATTCACGCATAAAAAATTTAATATCATGCAATACGTCTTTTGCCTCGCAAGACCAATTTAATTTATCCAATTCAGTATCCGTAACGCAAGAATGTTCAGTAGTCTTAATCTTATCCATTTTTTTCTAACCCCCTCGTAAGATTGATAGTTTTGCGCAAGAACTATTTATACGTATATTATACCATCTCTACTACGGAATATCAAGATTTTTGTCCGCAGTTTAGATAATAATAATGATAGAATGGACACTGCTTTTGTCTTATTTTGTCGAAAACGCTGAAAAGGAGCAAAAAACCTTGAATTTAGCTATATTTGCCGAGCGGTTATCCGAATTAATTTTTGACGCAAAGAAAATCGCGCGCGACGTTGCGAAGGAAATACATATCGGCAAGACCACGATATACGAATACCTTTCGGGAACGAAAATGCCTTCCTTAGCCAATCTTATTAAGCTTGCCGACTATTTTGAATGTCCCACCGACTATTTATTAGGCTTAGAGGCTGAACCGTACGAACGCACTTTCAAGGCTTGCAAGCCTTTCCCCGAACAGTTCAAGGATATATTAGCGTATTTTGATATTACCCGCTATAAATTAGAACGGTTAACAGGCATTGCGCAATCGGCGTTATATTACTGGGCTAAGGGTGAAAAAACGCCCACGGTAGAAAAAATTCTTATCATATGCGAAAAATTAGATTGTAGAGTTGACTTTTTTATAGGTCGTTCAAATTTAAGATAAGGCGTAGCAATACGCCTTTTATTTTTAGAAAAAACGCCGTTCTCTAAAAAAGAAAACGGCGTTTTTGATATTTTTGATACTTCTTTATTCTATAATAATTCCAACACTTTTTTAATCTTGCCATACCGTTTGTCAAGATTTTCTTTATAAAATACCCCCAACCTTTATTTTTGCCCTACAATTCTTCCGTTAGCTTTCTTATCTTCTTTCTTAAAGCGGGCAATTCTTGGTAATATTGCAAATACAGTTTTGCGCAATCGGCATACCAACCGCCCGTTTCCGTCGCGATTTTTTCGGCGTTTTTCAGCATTTCTTCTTCGCTAAATTCCCCGAAATAACGGTTATACGGGGTTGCGCGCTTAATAAACCCCGCTTGGCGTTCTAATTGCTCTAAGCGTTCGATTTCTTGGTTTTCCGCCGTATCGGCAAAATTTTGCGGAATATCCTCGCACCCCAAATATTCCAAGAAAATTTTCGTCAAAAATTTATACCCCGTTTGGAAATTATAATGTATTCCGTCCTCCTTAAACATACCCGTTTGCTTACGCATTTGAAAATACGTTTTTTCAAAAACGGGAAAATATTGCGCGCCTGTTTCTACGGCTAACGCTTTGAGTCTTTCCGCATACCCTTTCAACGCTTGGTTCAAATTCCTAAACGTTGCTCTCGTATAAAAGGACGGTTTTAAGTTATCTTCTTTCTCGTCGTTATCGGCAAGCGTTTCCACGCCCTCTTTCTCTATAATAAACTCGTCTACGGCAAACGGCGAAAGCACGATAGGAATTGCGCCGTATTCTTTCACGATTTCTATCGCCTTTTTATAACTTGCAAAATATTCCTCGTCCCTAGCCCGCCTTTTTTCAAGCAATTCCGCCGTTACGGGCTTTATATAGGTTAGAACAACAAAATGACTATATTTTTTGTTGTACTTTATTAAGGTTAGTTATTAAAAAAGTCAAACGGCGTTTTTAAGAATTTAGACAACCTAATCACGCCGTTTTTTATTTCGCATTATTAAAATTTTATCAAAACAATTAAAAAAGGGCTTAAAAAGCCCTAAAAATTCAAAAGTAAAGCACATTTATCGTTTAGACAAATGTGCTTTACTTTAATGGCTTTCCTTCATAAAATAGCTGGCATTTATACGGTTTTAAAACTTGTCGTAAAAAGAAACGCCTTGCATATAATACTTTTTTTGTTCATCTATAGGCACCATACTTCCACCTGTTGCCCATACCAAATGGTATCCATTAGGCAATCCATTTAACTTTTTTGAAAGCATAATCGGTCCAAACATTCCCGCCAAAGCACTTGGTTCAAGTTTAATGTTTTCCGTATCCACAAGCATTTTTAATAATGAGCTCATTCTTTCGTCCTTAACGGAATAACAACCATCCATAAAATGATACATTTGCTTTCCCACAAAACCCGACGCTCTACCAACGGCAAGCCCGTCGGCAATAGTTTTGTTTCCCATTCCGAAATCTCTTACCGAAATTTTGTTATGTAAGCCAGTTGCCATACCAAGCATCATACAACACGACTCGGTAGGCTCAGCAAAAAAACAATGAACGTTATCTCCAAACTGCATTTTAAGTCCAAACGCCACGCCACCTGGTCCACCACCCACGCCACAAGGTAAATAAACATACAAAGGCTTATCCTTCGTTATCTTTATTCCCTGAGCATCAAACTGCTCTTTTAACCTTTCTGCGGCAACTGAATATCCTAAAAACAACTCTCTTGAATTTTCGTCATCTACAAAATGACAATACTCATTCTTTTCCGCTTCTTTTCGCCCATTTTCTACGGCTACGCTATAATCGTCTTGATATTCAATAACCGTAACTCCTTTCGATCTTAACATATCTTTCTTCCACTGTTTAGCATCAGCAGACATATGCACGGTAACCTTAAATCCCAACTTTGCACTAATTATACCTATCGAAAGTCCTAAATTTCCCGTCGAGCCTACCGCTATTTCGTATTTGGAAAAAATACTTTTAAAGCTATCATTATCAAGAATAGCGTAATCGTCAGTTTCCTTTAATCCGCCTTTTTCCATAGCAATTTTTTCCGCTACACACAAGACTTCATAAATTCCACCACGTGCCTTTATCGACCCCGATACAGCTAAATGACTATCAAGCTTAACAAGTAAGTCCCCGTTAATTTTCTCACAATACTTCTTCTCTAATTCCTCTTTCATTTTGGGAATAAATTGAAAAGGAGATTCCAATAATCCGTTGCTTTTTTGCGTTTCTGGAAAAACCTTCTTAAAATACGAAGCGAAACGTTTAAGCCTATCCGAAGCGTCTTTTATATTATTAGCTTTTAATTCTGAAGTTTTTATTGCATATTCAAACGGTAAAATATCATCGTTTAACCAAATGGTTTCTTCCCCTTTTATAACCTGCTCTATTATTGGCGTGGTTTCTATCCACTCTCTAAGTGATTTCCCTAAAATGACATTGTCGTTATTTAGCATTTTTACCTACCTTTTTTAAAGAGTATGCAATATCATCAATCCAAAAACTCCGATACCGCAAATAATGAAAACAGTGCGTACATCTCACACTCCTTCATGATATAATTATATCATAAAAATAAGATTTTTTCAACCGCTTTTTATCCGTAATTGTCGATATATTTTTCCGCAACTGTCGAATTTTAAGTTGCCGTTTCAGTTCAAGTCCTATATGTTCTGGAAAATCGTAAAATGACAGCTCTAAAACGGAACATTTTTGTCCAACTTTTTGAGCGAATAATTATTCCGTTTTATACCGTTTTATGCAGTTTTTAATGAATAAAAAAGACGAGATTGAATAAATCTCGTCTTTTTATGCACTGACAGCTATTTTATCAATGCAAGATGTCTTTCCTTCATAAAATAGCTGTCATTTTAATTACTTGTTGTTACTTTTATCTCAACTTATTTTTATAGGCACGTAAATCATGGTGATAAGAGCGCAAGCAACTACAAGCATTATTGCGAGAATTAAACCTAAATATCTTTTTTCATAACATTCCCTAAATTTAATCAGAATAACCTAAATATGAGAATTTAAAATCTTTTCCGTCTTTATCGTCTGTTTCACCTTGCCCGCCAAAACCTGTGAAAACAAAAGAATTCGGCACTAAATTCATAACAGCATCTTTTGCGTAGCTAAAAGAGTATCCGCCTGTCTTACCGTCTCCACCAAAGGCACTCACAGCACACTGAACTAAAGATAATTCTCTGCTAGCAAGTATTGACACACCACCTTGTCCGCCAATGTTTGCGCCGCCTTTTGCGCTTAACGTTAAATTATTAATGAAAAGTTTTTTAGCATTCACAGCCGTGCCAGCATAGTCGCCGTTGTTATCACCGCCTATAATTGTAAGCGAACTTACACCGTCTCCCGTAATAGAAATATTTCCGTCGTTTGCTAATACTCCAGCCGAATAATTTTTACAAGAAATTTTAGACGAACCTACCGTTTCTACAACAGACACTGCTCCAACAACGTTTGTGAAGTCAAATACTGCCTTACTTGCACTAGAACTTATATTCGTATTATCCAAAGTTACGTACAATGGCTTTTGTCGTATAAAACTATTTAATTGTAAATCAATTTCACTACCTAATACACCCTTGATATAGATAAATTCGATACTACTTTCAACGGATAAAGTGAATTTTTTAGATAATTCTGGTGTAAAGCTAACGTCTACGCCATAATTAGGGTCTTGATTATAAAGCTTGTCTTTAATCTCTTGCTTCTCTTCTGGCGTAAGCTCAGCCGTTGGATCTTCAAGCTGTTTTTCTGCAAGCTCTTTAGCAATCTCTTCTTCCTCTTTCTGTTGCTTTGCAATTTCAACTTGCGCTTCTAAATCCGCTTGCGTTTGAACGTCTATGGCTTTCACGTCGTTAAAATCTATGAAAAAAGCTTTTTCATTAGAGTTTGCCTTAACTGTGATGGTATAAGCACCTTCTTGCGTTTTTGTATGGTTATATTTAACGTAATCACCTAAAACAGCATATAAAGTTATATCATCGTCAATTTTTGACGTGTATAAACTACCATTTTCACTGGTAGACCAACCAATGATAGCTTTGTTCTCTATGATACGAGAACTCATATATGCATCTAGGGAACTGCCCTTTATTATCTTTTTTTGTATACTCGTATTGTTATAGACTAAATTAAGTGTTTTAGCTTCCACTTTATTTATCGTTGCGGAAACTATATCACCATTCGGGGTTGGCTCAACGTAGGTTGGCGGGGATACAACTGATTCTTCTCTAGGTTTTTCTTCTGCAACGTTTTCATCAT
Organism: Candidatus Scatosoma sp.; assembly: GCA_045537295.1. GTDB lineage: Bacteria > Bacillota > Clostridia > Christensenellales > Borkfalkiaceae > Scatosoma. The sequence continues at coordinate 14,690 of JAZSPG010000116.1, forward strand.
TACAACCTACAAAACAAACACAACCTAAAAGAAAAGCTAAAACTAAGCAAATTATTTTTCTCATATTGGATTACCTTCTTTATCCACCTCTTTCTTTTCCACTTTTTTAATCAGTTTAGCCGAAAGACCAGTTTGTCCAGGAGCTCCGTCTGCGCCCTTAGGTCCTTTTCTTGTGGTTCCCCCACCTTCACCACCTGCGCCACCTGCACCACCTGCGCCACCTGCGCCGTTAATAACAACGTCGTCCCTATTTAACTTAATAACAACGTTATTGGTGAAATTCAGCATGCTTCCGCCGATACCACCCGTGCCACCAGGGCCACCGCTTCTTCCTGTGGTGGGTTGCCACCAGTGGTCAGGGTTATTGCCATTACTTCCAGTTCCCCCTTTACCACCTATACCACCGTTCAGATTTAACGTACATTTAAACAATTCGATTTGATTGTTGACGGTAATGGCATGACCGCCTATACCACCGTTATCACCAGGTCCTCCATCTGTATTGTCAACACCGTTATATTTCCACTCAGGTTGAAAACCCGTGCCGCCTTTAACGGTAAGTTTGGTGTTATTTATATTTACACGATTACAATCTATGCCGGAATAAATTTCATCTCCCGAACAATCCCCGCCGGTAATCGTATACGCTCCGTTTCTACCTGTAATTGCTATGATATCTCCTTGTATTGCGCTACTATTAACACCTGTCAAAGAGCAATTTCCTGCCGCCTCGATCGTAACGACTTCAAAATTAACGCTTGACGTATCAATGACAGGTTCTCCGCTTCTTGATTTCATAAGCATATTATCCATATAGATATGAAGTTCTGTAGAACGAGCATTTATTTTTATTTTTGTTTCAAAAGTAGTCTCTTCAACGCCGATAAGATAAAGCTTGTTTACCGACATTTCCACGGTCATTTCAATCACGTCCGTAGCTTTATACGTATCGCTAAAATCAACCAACATACAACTACTACCTTTGAGTTTGTATTTATAATGTTTGGAGTGGTTTTCATCTTCTTCCCATTCATCAGGCTGTAAATTTTCCCCATCTACAGGTACAGGTTCAGAAGAAGTGTCAGTTCCATTCCAGTATCCGGTTGGGGTTCTATCCGCATACACCGTGCAATCCGACCAAATAGGATATAAAGTAAGTCCATCGCTCGCCGTTCCCGTAAAGGGCGTAGTACCGCCTTTCACGTCCGTCCAATCTGAAATGATTCGATTGGGATTTTGAACGTCCACTCTACACGGCTTAAACCCGTCTAAGCCACTACCATTAGGTATGGCATTAGAAATAGCACTATTATCAGTAATCATGAAGTTTACTGTCGCACAATCTTGATTTTCATATTCGAATTCATTGCTTCCAATTTGCAGATAATAACTTTCAAATTCTTTCATTAAGGGCTCATTACATCCACCCATTGCCAACAAAACA
>JAZSPG010000070.1:0-102592 GCA_045537295.1 Candidatus Scatosoma sp.
TTGTCTTCCTAAGACCGCTTGGCCTCCGACTTCACCTTTACGCAAAAATCGTCACCCTGAACATTAAGGGTTTTGCAGCAATTTGCAAAAAATATAGTCTATAAAGAATAAAATTTCTGTAAAATATTGTAAAATCGTTTGACTTCTCTATATTTTTATGTTATTATAGACACGCTGACAGCAATAAAAATAAAATGGAGGTGTTTATGAATAAGACAGAAATTACGTTCTACGTCTCAGAAGAAACAAAACAAGCTTTTGAATTAGCGCTTTTTATATCTGGCAAAAACAAAGATGATGTTTTTGAAAATCTTGTTAGGGATTTTGCGGCAACAGTGTTAAGACAATATAGAACAGAGCCTTGCGCGCCCCTTTCGAAAATTGAATTTATTGAAGAATATAAAACTTCAAAAGAAGCTAAATCCAAGGCTCTTGCAAAAATACCTATTTGGGCAACAAGCCGAAAAGGACAAATTGGGGCACAAATCGTCAAAGCGTTTTTCTTGTGCGAAATCAATGGCGTAGCAAGTCGTGATTCAATGAGGAATGTATTTTTGCAAAATAATCCCGATAAAAACCCGTGGAGTTTTGACAATAATCTGGCGTCAATGTGCACGGAAAAGGGAAATTCACACGGCTTATTCTTTGTTGTGTCGGGGGATAATGTGCGCCCAGATGAGAGCGTAAAAGACGAATTGTATTTATATAAAGATAATTTTTTGGAAACGATAAAGGAGGAAATCCCTATGGGATATAAACTTTGCCCTATTTGTCAATTAAATATGATTGAAGACGATAAAGAACAATGCAACGTATGCGGCGGCAATTATAGCAGTACAAATCAAACGCGTGCGTACGCCGGTAGAAGTACGTATGTTGATTTTTACAGAAAGGATATAGGCAGTATAACAAAGGGAGATATTTTAAGTAATGACGAAGTTTCTACCTTTTTCAAGTGCTCTACGCAAGGGGGTATGAGAAAATCTAATACGACGAACTCACTTGTCCTTATAAACGATAAAGATTCTATTTATGAGGATTTGTGGAAAGACGGGATATGTCTTTATACCGGAATGGGAATGGAGGGAGACCAAAGTTTTCACGAAAGACAAAATTGGACATTGTATAATTCTCGCAACTCTTCTGTGAAAGTTTATTTATTTGAACGTGCATATTCACGATATACTTATGTGGGAAGAGTTGAATTAGCCGCAGAGCCTTACTATGGCATGCAAAAAGATAGACGGGGTGTTGAAAGACGGGTTTGTATATTTCCCTTAAAAGTTATAGAAGGAGAAGAAATGATTACAAAATAAAAATGACATTTAATAAGTCTGTTTTTGCATCTACTCGTTCAACCGCAAAACCCCACGAAAGCGAGTACGAAATAGAAGTGCTAATAAACAGCCCCGATAAGAATACAAAATCAAAAAAACGCCTGAAAACAGGCGTTTTTGCATTAGATTATAACAATTTTAAGCTTTATCTTCAATCACCTTGGCGGGCGTTTCTTCCTCTACAATCGGTTTCCATTTCCCCATAAAGTACAACACCGTCGTAACGACCGCCTCGATTATCCACGACAGCACCCAGCCCAAGTAAAAACCTTCCATTCCCATTTTCGGAATAAGCGCAACCGAACAAATCAACCGCGACACCGCACCGAGTAACGAGGTAAAAAATAAATGCCCCATAGCCTTTACGCCACGGTATAATGCGTGGAAAAGATTGTTCACGATATTAAAATAAATGAACGGTAGGTAGACTTTACAAAACGCGTAAGAATATTCCTTAACCAACGCGCTGGCGTCGGCTTTTAGGAAAATACCGCATACAGCCTCGCGGAAAAATACGCAACCTAAGATAAACGGCGTTCCGAACGCAAAACCCTGCAACAGCCCCACACCCACGCCTTTTTTGATTTTACCGTACTGTTTCGACCCCGCGCATTGCGCCGAATAATTGCTCACCGTCCGCGTAGCGTTTTGGTAGACGTTCGCGACGAGGTTGTAAATATGCGAAACGACCGAATAGCTTGCCGTCGCGGAAACGCCCATACCGTTGACGAGCGGGGAAACGAGTAGCCCCACGAGATACATTACCGATTGTTGCGCCATATTCGGCAGGGCGTACGGTACGGAATTTTTCATATACGAAAATTTCAACCGCACGGGTTGGGTATCGCCTAATTGCTTAAAGCAAGCGCGGATTTTCAATAAATACAAAAGGTTGACGATAAGCGACGAAAGAAGCGTCGAAAGCGCAATCCCCGTTACGCCCATATTCAAAAGGATAACGGACAAAATATTCCCCGCGACGTTCAAAACGCCCGAAAGCAAGGACATCCAAAAGGTGAACCCGCTCACGCCCATTGCGTTGAGCGTAAACACGAGCAGTACGCCGAGTACCACAACCCCCCTGCCCGCGTTAAGCGTAGAAAAATAAAGGAACGAATCCTTGCGTAACGCACCGTCGATTTTCAGCAAGTCGGCAAGCGGTTCGTATAATAAAATCAACGCCACGCCCATCACCGTACCGATTGTCAATATCAAGACCAAACAGGTGTAAAAAGCGGATTTTAATTTATGGTATTCTTTTGAGGAAAACAGCCTTGCTATGTATACGGAAAAACCCACGCAAAAACCCCAGAACATAGAGCTGATAAAAGTATTCAAGGGAGTCGTTGCGCTGGTGGAAGCAAGCCCGACCTCGCCTAAGAAATGCCCCGCGATTGCCGAGTCGATAAGCGAATACGCCTGCGTTAATACGCCCGACAAAACGAGCGGTAAACCAAACGTAAAAAAGGTTTTGAAAATATTTCCTTTGGTTAAATCTTTCAAAGCCCTTCACCTCCTTGACTTTTTCCTTGATTATGATTATAATAAAAGAAAACAAAAATGTCAAAAGTTTTCAAGGTACGGCTGATTTTATTGGAAATTCTCAACATTTCTCAAAATTTCGGAGGGGAATATGTATCAAAAGGAACGCTTAGAAAACATATTAAAGCTCGTCAAACAGTACGGGTACGTAACGGTAAAATACCTCGTATCCACCCTGCATTACAGCAACGCGACGATAAACCGCGACCTAAACGCTTTGGTTGCGCAAAAGAAGGTAAGGCGTAGCTACGGGGGTGTGGAATATATCGAAAAGAAGGGCGTACCGTTGCCTTTCCGTTACGATTATATGCGGACGGAAAAGCTGAAAATCGGGAAAAAAGCGACGGAATTGATTGAAGAAGGGGATACGGTGTTTATCGACGCGTCCACCACGACGGAGTGTATGGCGGAATTTTTGATTGAGAAAAAGGACATCACCGTCATCACCAACAATATGGCGCTCGTGATGCACTTATCCGAGTTCGGCGTAAAAACCGTTTGTTTAGGCGGGAAAATCGTCGAACCGCCCTGTATGTTAGACGGCGAGGACACCGTGCAAAACGCGATGAAATACCGCGTGGATAAAATGTTTTTCGCTTCGGGCTACGTGTCGGAGGACGGGCGTATCGGCGAGGGGGTTTACGGTTTGTTACATACCGTAATGGCGCAAAATTCCAAGGAAATTTACTATCTTGCCGACCACGATAAGTTGGACGAGCATAACCAACCCAGACGGTTTTTGTTCGACTTTTCCAAGGTGAAAGGGGTGATTAGCGATTACGAGTTTAGCGCAAAAATTAAAAGGAAATATCCCGAAACGCAGTTTTATAAGGTTTAGAAAGGCGTAAAAGCGGGTAAAAATAAATATATGGAAAATTATACGATAGACAATTTAATAAAAGTCAACCTTTTGCCCGTCATTCCCTTGCGTGGCAAAGTGGCGTTCCCAAACACTTCGATATCCTTTGAGGTGGGCAGAGAAACCACCTTGAAAGCGGTCAACCGCGCGAGCGAAACGGCGGACAAGCTAATCTTTATTTGTTCGCAAAAAATTACCGAAAAAGACGAAATCACCGCGGAGGATTTGTACGCGGTGGGTTGCGTAGCGAAAATTAAACAGGTAGCCCAGCTTCCCGGCGGTATCGTCAGGGTGCTTTGCGACGGGTTGTACCGCGCGCGGACGAACGGTATTTCGTTTGAGGGCGGGTATTTTTGCGCCGTCGCGCAAGAACTTATGCAAAAGGACGGCGACGAGGTGTTGCAAGAGGCGCATTTCCGTACGGTGAAAGCGCTCGTTAAGGATGTTTTGGCAAGCGACGGGAAGATGACGAAAGAAACGGCGTCGAAGTTAGAGCTTTGCAGGGACGCGAACGCGTATATGAATATCGCGTTTTCCGTGATGCGTTTGAGAATTGAAATCAAGCAAAAGGGCTTAGCGGAAACGGACACGATTAAGCGTTTACAGCTTTTAGAGCGTTGCTTAAACGACGAGCTGGAAATTTCCAAGGTGGAAAAGAAAATCGCGAGCGCCGTTCGGCAAAACATAGACAAATCCCAAAAGGAATTTTTCCTGCGCGAACAGCTCAAAGCCATTCATACCGAGCTTGGCGACAGCGGGAAAGAAGAGGACGAACTCCGCGAAAAAGTCAAGGCGAAATGCCTGCCCAAAGACTTGGAAGAAAAATGTTTGAAAGAAATCGACCGTATGCAAAAAATGCAGTCGTCCTCGCCCGAATACACCGTTTTGTCCGGGTATATCGAACAGGTACTCGCCCTGCCGTTTACCGAAGAAACCACCGATTGCGAAAGTTTAACGGACTGTATCGCGACGCTGGATAAAGACCATTACGGTTTGGAAAAAATCAAGGAACGCATTATCGAATACCTCGCGGTATTGAAACTGACGGGGGGTATGAAAGCGCCGATTTTGTGTTTCGTTGGTCCGCCCGGCGTGGGTAAGACGAGTATCGCGCAATCCATCGCGCGTTCGTTAAATAGAAAATTCGTGAGAATGAGTTTAGGCGGGGTGAAAGACGAAGCGGAAATTCGCGGTCACCGCCGTATCTATATCGACGCTATGCCGGGTAGGATTTTGTACGGAATGAAAAACGCGGGTTCGGTAAATCCCGTGTTCTTGTTAGACGAAATCGATAAAATTACTTCGGATATGCACGGCGACCCGTCGTCCGCGCTTTTGGAAGCGCTCGACCCCGAACAAAACGCTACTTTCCGCGACAGGTATTTGGAATTTCCGTACGATTTGAGCAAGGTACTGTTTTTAACGACGGCGAACACGCTGGACACCATTCCCGCGCCGTTGCGCGACAGAATGGAAATTATCGAGCTTTCGGGCTATACCTTAGAGGAAAAGACGGAAATTGCGCGGAGGTATTTACTGCCCAAACAGCGTAAGAACAACGGGTTAAAGGAAACGGGCGTGACTTTGGACGAGGACGCGTACCGTTATATTATCGAGGGCTATACGCGCGAGGCGGGCGTGCGGACTTTGGAAAGAACGCTGGGTGCGATTTGCCGTAAAATCGCCGTGAAATGCGCGAAAAACAAGCGCGCTCCGCGCGTCAAAGTGACGGTGGAAAAGGTCAAGGAACTTTTAGGCGCGCCGAAATTTAGTATTGACGAAAGCGCGTTGACGGCGCAGGTCGGCGCGGTGACGGGTTTGGCTTGGACGGCGGTCGGCGGAACGACCTTGACGGTGGAAGTATGCACGATGAAAGGCAAGGGCGATATTCGTTTGACGGGGCGTTTGGGCGAGGTGATGAAAGAATCGGCGCAAACGGCGCTGTCCTTTATCCGTTCGCGTGCGGACGAGTACGGTATTGACCAAGATACCTTCACCAATACCGATTTGCATATCCATTTCCCCGAAGGCGCGACGCCAAAGGACGGGCCGAGCGCGGGGATAACGATGGCGACGGCGATTTTGTCGGCGCTGACGGGCAGAAAGGCGCGCGGGGATTTGGCTATGACGGGCGAAATTACCCTGCGGGGCAAAGTGCTTGCAATAGGCGGATTAAAAGAAAAAGCGCTTTCCGCGCGTCGCGTGGGGATTACCACGGTAATTATCCCCAAAGGCAACCAAAAGGACTTGGAAGAACTGCCCAAAACGCTGAAAGACGAAGTGAAATTTATCCTTGTTGAGCGCGTGGAAGAAGTGTTTGATTTGGCGTTGCTTAGCGATAGCCAAGACAAGCCCGCGCCCCGTAAAAAAGCGCAGGCAAAGCGAATGCCTTTGCCGATTGAGGACGGCGGAACGCGCGACACCGTGCGCTGTAACGGTTAAAAGGAGGGGGGTATGTACGAAATGAAAGACAAAAAACCTTCCGCACCGTCCGTGGTGATAAAAAACGCAACCTTTATCACTTCGGCGGCGCGCGCGGAACAATTTATCAAGCCCGACAAACCGATGATTGCCGTTTGCGGTAAATCTAACGTGGGCAAAAGCTCGTTTATCAATATGCTGGCGAACAAAAAAAAGCTCGCGAAAACGAGTAGCGAACCAGGCAGAACGCGCCTTGTTAATTACTTCGATTTCGGAGAATTTATTTTGGCGGATTTGCCAGGTTACGGGTTTGCGCGCGTATCTAAGGGCGAGAAGGAAAAGTGGGCAAAGACTTTGGACGCGTTCTTTAAGGACAAGGCACAAATTGCGCACGTGTTTATGCTCGTGGATTCCCGTCACGACCCCACGGCAGACGACGTGCAGATGATAGAGTTTTTGCACTATCACACTTTACCCTTTACCGTGACGCTCACCAAAGCGGATAAGCTTTCGAGAATGAAACTCAAAGAACATATCCGCGCCATTTCCGCGGACCTTTATTTAGGGCAGGAAAATTTGCTTGCCACCAGCGCGGAAACGGGTTACGGTAAGGCGGAGGTCTTGGAAAAAATCCGTTCGATTATCGATACGGCGAACGCGTTAGAGAAAGCGCCGTTTGCAGACGAGGATTTAGAGGACGACGAGGATTTAGAGGACGGCGAGGACGACGAGGACTTGGCAGAGGACGAATAAAAGGGGAAAGGTATGGAAGAATTTTTGAAAAGCTGGTACGGTATTTTGGCGTTCGTGGCGTTCGATTTTATCGCGCTGACCGTCATTATTTGCATTACGTACCGTTGGGCGTTTAAGCGGATATTCGACGCGTTCGTTTCCGCGGTTTGTATTTTGGTCTTATCCCCCTTGTACGCCGTTTTGTTTACGCGCGCGTTGCTCGCGAAAAAACGCGGGGAAGTAAAGAGCGTGTTCAAGAAAGAACGGTTCGTCGGGAAAAAGGGTAAAACCGTCAAGCTTTTAGCCTTTGAAAGCGAAAACGCGGAGGGCGAAACCGCGTGCAAGTACGGCGAATGGCTTGTAAAAACGGGTTTGTATAAAACGGCGGTGCTGTTCGATATCTTTTTAGGAAAAGTAAGTTTTATCGGTTGTAAGGCGTTAAAAGAAAGCGATTGCGCCTTTTTAACGGACGAGGAGGACGATAGGCATATCGCGAAAATCGGGCTTATCAATCCGCTCGTGGTAAGCGGAAACGAGCAAACGGACTACGAGGATATGCTCGTTTCGGATAACAAATACGCCGAGAAATTTTCCTTTGGTTTGGATTGCAAAATTTTCTTTACTTGGCTGTTAAAAAAAATCCGCGGGGAAGGCGACGGGTATTTGGGTACGGTGAAAACCACCTCGTACGCCGACGAGCTGTTAAAGGATAACCGCATTACCCAAGCGGACTACGACGAGGCGAAAAAACAGGACGAATAAAGAAATAGTTATATAAAAACCGCGCCCGTGGCAAGTATTTGCCACGGGCGCGTCGTTAATTCTCAAAAGCGTTCGTTTGCGGGCGTTAGGGTCGGGGTTTGGGTTTTGCTCTTTTTCGCAACCGCGTAATACACCGCCCCACAGATAAACTGCATCAAGCTTGCGAACAGCATTAGCCCCGTATACCCTATCAGCGCGACGATAGGGGTGATTATCAGCGTTGCCACCGCTTGCGCGCCCGTAAACACGAGCATACGGATAGAGGTGTACGCGCCGATTTGGGTTTGCGGGATAATTTGCGTTACCAAAACGGGTATGGCAATATCCGCGATATTTCTAAAAAACAACGCAAAACAGAGAAAGATAAAAAACGCCGTCGCGCCCAGCCCCAAACAAAAGGGTAGCGCGATACAAACGCCGAGCGTGGAGATAAACAGCAACGCGTTCGCGGATATTTTCGCACAGGCAAACGCGTACGCCAAACTACCGATAAGAAGGGTCGCCTGCGTGACGATATTTACCGAAGTAGCCAAGGTCGCGCTCAGCGTACCCGTGCAAACGGCAATTACCGCCATAACGCTCATTATTCCCGTCGCCAAGCCCCGCGCGAAGTTGGGGAATAACAGGATATAGGTGTTTTTATTTTTGAACACCGCCGTCATATCCGTTTTCGGTTGCGCCTGCGTTTTGTGCGGTTAATTTTTTCATAAACTATACACCTCGTTTCGTTCTAAGTCTATTATAGAATATTTTTTCGCATACGGGCATAACAAAACTTTTACAAACTATAACAAAATTTCGATTATTTTCTTTATAATTCTTTACAGACGAACTAAATTTTGTTATAATAAAAGCGGAGGGAAGAAAAATGGACGCTCTTTTTTACACGAGCTTTATAGAGGAAAGCAAAAACGCGTGCGAGGCGAGGCTTTGCGGGTTCGGGCGGGCGAAAAGTGCGCCCAAGGAAGAAACGCGGAGGCATATTCATTCCACCTTGGAACTTTTTTATTTTGAGTCGGGCGAGGGGCTTGTGGAGGTTGGGAAAAGGGTAATTCCCGTGAAAGCGCACGATTTGCTGATTATCGATTCGAGCAAACTGCATTTGCAATACTGCAAGGACAAAAACAATCCGCCTATCTATTACGGGTTAGAGGCGGATAAAATCTCGCTGGCGGGGTTTAATAAAAACTGCGTTACTTTCTCGGGGTATTTTTATCACGAATTTCAAACGGGCGACAACCCCGTATATAAAAAATTGCTACTTATTCGGCGGGAAAGCGAGAAAAAAGAGTATAACTATATTGCAAAAATACAGCTTTTATTTAACGAAATGTTTATCGATATTTTGCGATTTGTGTTTTGCGGTTGGGTAAAGCCCGTGGAAACGGGTGGCGGTGCTATCGTCAACGTGCAGGCGTTAGAGCGCGCGAAAGCGTATATCGACGAAAAATACGGCGAGGAAGTGACGATTGAGGATTTAGCGAAAATCGCGTTGATGAGCAAGAGCTATTTTATTACGCAATTCAAAAACTTTTTCCAAATCACGCCCAAGCAATACCTAAACTTAGTGCGTATTCAGCACGCTTGTACGCTGTTGACGGCTACGGACGATTCGGTGGTGAAAATCGCGTGGCAGGTAGGTTTTCCCAACCCCGTGTATTTCACCGAAACCTTTACCAAAATCAACAGGCTTTCTCCGTCGGCGTACCGTAAAAAATTCGGACGAAAACGGGAATAAAAAAAAGCGCGCCTTCGCATACTTGAAAACAAGGGGTGAGGCGCGTATGGAAGGGACAGAAAAGAAAGGTTCGTTTATTAAAGGCGCGGTGATTATCGCGGGGGGAGGGTTTCTCGCTAAGATAATCGGCGCGCTTTACCGTATTCCGCTGACGAACCTTATCGGCGGGTACGGGCTGGGATTATATCAAATGGTATATCCCGTTTATTGCCTGCTTTTAACGGTGTCGGCAACGGGTATACCCTCGTCGATTGCCAAACTCACCGCAGAGCGCATTAGCAAGGGCGAGGGGGACAAACCGCTACTTTCCACGGCGTTTCGGCTGTTTTTGCTTATCGGACTTGTCGGTAGTTTGCTGATGATGGCAACCGCGCCCCTTTTATCCAGAGCGCAGGATTGCAGGCAAGTCGTAGGCGGGTATTTCGCCTTAGCGCCGTCCGTGTTTTTGACTTCGGCAATTTCGGTGTTCCGCGGTTGGTTTCAAGGCAAAAACGATATGCTACCCACCGCACTTTCGGAAGTATGCGAACAGCTCGTAAAAGTGGCGTTCGGATTGATTTTTGCGTATATTTTCAGAGAACAGGTGGAAAAGGCGGTCATCTTTTTACTGCTCGCCGTGTCCTTGTCCGAACTGTTCGCTTTGGCGCTTATGCTCGTATTGTATAAACGCGTACCTGCCCCCCGCAAACCGAAAAACCAAGGGAGCAGGGTTGCGATGAAATCGGTGTTGAAACTGAGTATCCCCGTAACTTTCAGTGCAATGCTGTTGCCTTTGTCCGCATTGCTCGACAGCGTGCTTGCGGTACGGCTGATGGCAAAATACGCGACCAACGCCGTGACTTTATACGGGTTATTTTCGGGTGGAGCGGTAACGGTTATCAATTTACCCGTATCGGTATGTTACGGTATTGCCGCCGCGAGCGTGCCAAGCGTTGCGACGGCGAAAGCGGAGGCGGAATCGGGTAAAAAAACCAGCGTAAAAAAGCGGTTGTTTTTCGCTTTGGGCATTACCGCGCTCATATCCGCGCCCTGCGCTTTGGGACTGTATTATTTCGCTCAGCCCGCCGTGAAAATTATCTACCGTAGTTTGCAGGGCGAAGAACTTAGCGTGCTGATAGGGTTGGTAAAGGCGTTTTCCGTTTCCGCGCTCACGCTCTCGTGTGTGCAAACGCTGTCCGCGTGTTTGACGGCGCAAGGCAAACCGCAATATTCGGCTTTTTCGATGGCGATAGCCGTCACCGTTAAGACGGTAACGTATTTTTTCCTGCTCAAAAAACCCGAAGTGTCCGTTTTCGGACTCGTCTACGCCACTAACCTTTGTTATTTGATTGCTTTTTTACTCGATTTGTTGTATAATCTAAAAGTAAGTAAGATTAAAAAGGAGAACGGCGCAAATGATAATGGTAATCGGGCTGGGAAACGAGAAAGACGACTTGACGGAGAAGGGTAAAAAAGCCATTGAAAACGCGGTAAAAGAGGGCGCGCGTATCGTCGTGAGGACGGCGTTGACGCGGTCTTATCAAACGGTGCAAGCGTTGGGCGTTCCGCATATTTGTTTGGATAGCGTATACCAAAAAAGCCGTAGCTTTTCCACGCTCGCGCAAAATTTAGCCAAGGCGGTGTTGGACTTGGGGGAAAACGCGGTGTATCTTGTCGACGGCTCGGCGAGCGAGGATTATTCGGTGAAAGCGCTTATCAAAAAAACGCGCGGGAAACTGCAAATTATCGACGGGGTGTCCAAGGTAACGGCAATAGCGGGCGTGGCGCGTTTTAACGCTTGTTCGTATACCGCGGTATCGGCGTACGAGCTTGCCGAACGGGCGAAAGAAGGGAATTTGGCTTTGCCTCTTATCGTGTACGATTTGGACGACAGGGGATTAGCCGGCGATTGCAAGCTGATTTTAGGGGATTTGTACGGCGAGGAAACCAAGGCGCAATATATTCGCCAAGGCGTAGCCAAAAAGATGTACTTATTTGAATTAGACAGGCAAAAGGACTACGATTATTCTTCCGCGGTTGCCGTTGAACAAATACCGCTGTTAGAGAAAACGCGGTTTTCCATTGCCGATTTACAGGAAATTATCGTGCGGTTAAGAGCGCCCGACGGTTGTCCTTGGGATAGGGTGCAAACCAACGAAAGTATCAAAATGTCCGCCGTGGAAGAGGCGTACGAGTTAGTGGACGCAATCGACCAAGACGACGACGAAAAAATCGTCGAGGAAACGGGGGATATTTTATTGCAAGCGGTGTTCCACGCGGTTATGAAAGCGGAAACGGGCGCGTTTAATTTGACGGACGTTTTGTCGGGACTTTGCCAAAAACTCATCACAAGACATACCCATGTATTCGGTGAAGACAAGGCAACCGAGGCGGAGGGCGCGCTTTCCGTTTGGGAAAAGAATAAAAAAGAGGAAAAACACCATATCACCTACGCCGACGCGGTGAACGACGTACCCAAGTGTTTTCCCGCGACGCTTCGCGCGCAAAAAATAGGCAAACGCGCGTCCAAAGCGGGCTTGGATTTTGTAGGCGTCGAGGACGCGATTACGGGCTTGCAAGCCGAACTTGCCGAGTTTATCGAGGCGTATAAAACGGGGGATAACGACAAAACGGAAAAAGAACTCGGCGATTTGCTCTTTTCGGCGGTAAATATCGGTCGCAAGGCAAACTGCGACTGCGAAAAGGCGTTAAAGGAAAGCGCCGAACGCTTTGCCAAACGCTTTACGCTTGCCGAAAAATTCGCTTTAAGCGAGGGCAAAACGGTAACCAAGCTTTCCGCGAAAGAGTGGGATAGTTACTATAAAAAAGCAAAGGATGAATTATGCAAACGACCCCGTTGAAAATCGGCGAAATTCAAATAAAAAACAACATATTTTTAGCTCCGCTCGCTGGGTATACCAACTACGCGTTCCGTCGGCTTTGCAAGGGCTACGGCGCGGGGCTTTGCTATACCGAAATGGTCAGCGCGAAAGGCTTAAAATACGGTAGCGAAAACACGCAGGAGCTTTTATATACCGATAAATGCGAGGGGGTTTGCGCCGTGCAAATTTTCGGTAGCGAACCCGAAACGATGCGCCTTGCCTGCGAACACGAAAAAATCGCGCCCTTTCCTATCGTCGATATCAATATGGGCTGTCCCGTGCCGAAAATTTACAAAAACGGCGAAGGGAGCGCGTTGCTCGAAAACCCGCTTTTAGCCGAAAAAATCGTTAAGGAATGTGTAAAGAGCGGGAAAATTATCACGGTGAAAATGCGGATAGGCATTACGGATAAACACCTTATCACCGCCGAATTTGCCAAGCGAATGGCGGGCGCGGGTGCGAGTTTAATTACCGTGCACGGCAGAACGAAAGACAAAATTTACGCGGGCGAGGTGAATTATCAAGAGATAGCCAGCGCAAAACGGGCGGTGGAAATCCCCGTGATAGCAAACGGCGGGGTATTTTCCAACGCGGACGCGGAAAAACTACTTAGCGAAACGGGCGCGGACGGGGTGATGGTGGCGCGTTCGGCACTGTATAACCCGCAAATTTTTTGCGAGCTTTCAGGCGCACAGGGCGAAAGCAAACGCGAAATGTTTGAAAAGCAAATGCTTTGGACGAGGCAACGCTTTGACGAGCGGTTTACCGCGGTGTTTATGCGCAAAATGGGCGCGTTCTATATCAAGGGCGAACGGGGTTCGGCGGTGGTGAAAGATAAACTTTTCAAGGCGCAAACCCCCGACGAAGTGCTAAAAATCATACGAGAAATTTGGTAATAACAAAAGGCGTTGACTTTTTCAAGTCAACGCCTTAATTATATAAACAATAAGAAATTTATAATTGTTTTCCAAAAAAAAGGAAAATGGAAATTTTTGTCGAATATATATAATAGAAAGATTTTCACAAAGGAGTAAAGATTATGCACCCCATAAAAATAAGCAAGCGGAACTTAACAAGAGATTTAAGCGAAAAAATTTGTTTTCTTTATTTTATTAATAGTGGCGCGCAAGGAAATCCTGGCAATGTCTTATTTATCACCAATGAAGCAAAAATTTATTGTTTTAATTATCTTTATGGAAATATTACCATTGATGATGTGGTTGCGTTTTTTCCAGCGCTGGCTAAAAGAAAAGACGACGATTGGAAACGCGAGCATTTGGAGTTATGGGGACACGTTGTGTTTATTTCTAAAAGTATATACGAGGCGTTTTCAGACGAGATAAATGTCAAAAGACCGGTTTTTAGTCCTAATTTTCCGATATTACCTTTCAATTGGTTAGATACAGCGTTGAAGGTTGTTAAAGAAACATTTCAAACTTCTACAACAAAAGAAAATAAAATATTAGATATTATTATAAACCTCTTAAAAGGAATAAAAAATAAAAATTCAATAATAGAAGAGCTTGAGAAAGACGTTTCAATGACGTTAAACGGGTGCGCGTATTTATTAAATCAAACTTTAAGGCAATATAAAATTCCTGAAAATCATTATTTCGTTAGCGAAAAAGCCTTAGAATTATGGAATAAAATATCAACGGAAGATATTTTTAATTATACTTATCGTGATAAAGTTACTAAAAACACAAATGATACCGTAGTAATTGATAAATATAAAGGCGGGGAAAAATATCCTTCCGAAAAAGAAGTGCCTATCAAAAAAGGGGATACTTTTATATATAACGACGTGTTTACAGACGAACATATTGTGACAGTTAGCGATATAATCGAAGAATTATTGCAATTACAAACCTATGATTATTTATCGATAACAAAAATTTTAGATAAAATGTATATATGTAAAATGCTAAAAAGTGAAGATAGAAATATTCAAAATAAAAAGAAAAGGTCTACGGATTATAAAAAAGTAATAAACGAGGAGTATTTGAAAGTGGGGATAAAAGTAAAAAATTTTAATCACGAAGAAAAGTCTGTTAGTCGCAAACAAGAAGAACCAAAAAAATCTCGCGAAAAAGTAAAACATGCTAAATTTGGTGAAGGTGAGATTATTTCTATAAAAAATGGCGTTATAAAAGTGGTTTTCGGTGGGTTGCAAATTAAGGAGTTTCCTTATCCGAGCAGTATAAATAACGGTACATTGACTTATGTTAAGCCTTGCATTGTGAGCCCTCAGATAACCTTATCTAAAAACTGCAATTACTTTTTCTGCTTTCAAGGTGTAGAATATGATAACGAATACAAAGGCGGATATATTTTTGCATTAGCAAATAAGGGGGTATCGCATTGGGATAGATTGCAGGCGGTTAAAGTTGGGGATATTATATTGCATTGTTGCGAACAAAAAATTTCGTCTGTGAGCATTGTACAAAGAGAAGCTCGTTTGGAAAGCCGTCCCATAACTCATTTTTTGG
This sequence comes from Candidatus Scatosoma sp., assembly GCA_045537295.1. Taxonomy (GTDB): domain Bacteria; phylum Bacillota; class Clostridia; order Christensenellales; family Borkfalkiaceae; genus Scatosoma. The sequence continues at coordinate 14,742 of JAZSPG010000070.1, forward strand.
CTAATAATAAAAAAGGAAAAGAAGGTTGGTTGGTAAAAACGGAATATCGAGAATTAAAAAATCCTATCATTACTTCTCAATATAAAAAAGAAATAGTAAAATTACAAGGTGCCCACGAGGGGAAAGGCTATCCGTTTAATAAAAACGGGGAGGGCAATCAAGGATATTTGTTTAATTTGAATAGAGAGTTAGTGGAGTTTTTTATACAAAAAATTATACAATCTAATCCAGATATTAAAACTTTTATCCCCAAAGCGCCCGCACCAACAATTCAACCGAAATTCGTAAAATGCCCTATCTGTGGAATAAATTGGATGGAAGAAACTGAGGGTTGTTGTAAAAGTTGCGCGCAAAAACCACAAAACAACGGGAATATGGGTGGTGGAGGTGGCGGTAAACACCCTACTGCCTTTTTCAACGAATATTTCATGTTTACAAACGAAGTTGCTCGTCTTGAAGGTGAAAGCGGATATAAAGCATATAACTCCAAAGGAGAAAATGTAGGAATTGTATTTGAAACGACAGGGGCGAACACATCTGCGGATGGACATTGTGAACTTCGTATGTACCCTAAATATTATAACCGCTACGGAAAATATCATAGGATAAAATCAAATGGTGGAAGAATTAAATGGAGTAAATTATGCGAGATATTAAGCAACAAAGGCAAGTATACCATTTTTATAGACTAACTACTTGGGAAACAAATAAAAACGCCTATATTTAGGCGTTTTTATTTTATAAAATGATAAGTTTTGCAGTGTAAATTAAATTTGATGAAAACCTTTGCCGTACACTTCGTTCGCCTCGCAAACAATCACGAACGCGTTCTCGTCCAAGGTCTTTATCGACGCTTTCAACTGCACGATTTGGTTCTTTTTTACACAGGTAAACAAAACGCCGTGCGGTTTTTTCGAGTACATACCCTCGCCCTGCAACAGCGTGACGCCTCGCGGGGAATGCGAAATTAAATAGTCGGAAATTTCTTCCGCCTTGTCCGTGATGATATAACAAAGGCTTGCCTTGTCCAAGCCCAACACTATCATATCGCTCACCTTTGCACTGACGAAAATCAAAATCAGCGCGTACAGCACGTTTTCGGGGTTGTGCATTACGAATGCACCGATAATCACGACCAAACCGTCGAAAAACGCGACGTGCGTTGCGATACTACCCCAAGGCAGAACGCGGTTGGTAAGTCTGCCGAGCAGTTCCGTGCCACCGCTGGACGTTTCATAGCGAATGAAAATGCCTACGGCGACGCCCTGTAAAATACCGCCGTACGCCGACGCCAAAATCGGCGTGTCGGTAAGGGGCGGGATAAAGGTTAAAACTTCGGTGATAATACCCAAAGTCACGGTGGTAATTAAACAACGCAAAATAAATTTCCAGCCCATCATCGTTAAGCCGAGGAGTAAAATAGGTGCGTTGAGCAAAACAATAAACACGCCCGCGGGCAAGCCCGTGACGATATTGATGAGCGAGGCGGCACCGCTGATACCCCCGCCGACGATTTCGTTGGGGATTAAGAGTATGGACAGGCTGAGCGAATATAAAACGCAGGCGAGTACCATAAAGAAATACCGTTTACATTCTTGGATAAGTTTTTCGTTTTTCATATTGATAGCGTTTGTGAGATAGGGCAAGGCAACCGCGCATAAAGGGTTGCCTTGCCGAGTTTTTTATAAGGCTCTGATAGATTCTACGGGTTTTTTCTTCGCGGCGTTCCAAACGGGCAGGAAGGTCGCGATAACCGCCGTGAGAACGGCGATACCCAAAAGAACGAGTACGGACATAAAGCCAAACACGAACAGCGCCGCGCCGAGCATATCTACGATAGCTTGGTTGATTATATTGCATACGAGTACGCTACCGACGATACCCAAAAGGATACAGATAGCGGTGATGGTGAACGATTCCGAGAAGAAAATTTTGAATACGTCCAAACTTCTCGCGCCCACCGCGCGCAAAATACCGATTTCCTTTTTCTTATGCGAGATGGAAATGGAAATGAAGTTGGATAACAGCAACGCCGCGAACACCGCAATTACCAGTCCTACGTACAGGAATATTTTGGACATTTCGGTAATCATACCGTCCGCTTGTTCAAAACTGTCGATAATCGAACATTCTAAGGCGAACCGCAAATCGTTTTCGTCAAAACCGTCGTTTTGGTACAGCGCTATAATTTTGTCCGTAACCGCGTCCGATTTGTCGTAGGGGATAAATATCGTGGAATACACCGCGTTTTCGTCGGGAACGAATTTCGTCGTCGTTTCCGAGTAGTAGTCCAAGGTCACCTTTTGTGTACTCCAAAGCGTCGTCGCCACCTCGTCGGATAAGTACGCGGGATACTGCGCAAAGTAGCTGTCCTCTCTCGTGAAACCGATAACCGTGAAGGTGTATTCTTCGCCGAATCTTTGTTGCGAACGGTTGTCGAATAAGTACGCCTTAAAGGTGAACGAAAGGTCGTTTTCTTGAATATAAGCTAAAAGTACGCGGGCAAATTCGTCCAGCTCGTTTTGGGTATAGTAAGTTGGCTCTTGCGTTTCAGGGTCCCAGCGATACCCGTTACTAAATTCGCTTAAAGCAAATTGAATATCTTTAATTTCCTGTATGGGCGCGTAATCCGCTTTCCAAGCGGTGTAAATTGCGTACAGTTCCGCGTCCGTTTCCGTAGGGATATAACTTTCTTCGCCGTTTTCCCAGTAATATAACGTATTCCACGGGTCGAAGTCGGGGTCGAAGTCGGGACTATCGGAGTTGCATCTGCTTAACGCGCGTAACTGTCCGACGTAATTTTTCGGCTCGATTGCTAAGCGGTAATTTTCTTCCGCGGTAAATTTTTGTTGTTCGAGAACTGGGTTTAACAAGGTGTAAAGCAGTTGTTGCGTAACCACCGTTTCGTTACCGCTTGGCGCGGTTTTGTTTGCGTCGAACGCGTAAACCGTACCGCTCGATTTTTGCGAGAATGCGGAGTACGCACCGTTTTGGTAATCGTCAAACCTGTATTCCTGCGTGTCCTTATCGTAAAATCCTACGCTTAAAGACTTGTATTCAAACGCGGACGAACCGTAGTAGTACTGGTTGCGGGAAACGAGGGCTTCCAGCGTTTCTTCGCTAACGAACGCAAGCTGATAAAATCCGTCCTGCAATTCTTTTTCCAAACCGCTTATCAACGAATAATTATCCGTCGTACCCGATTTAATGGGTTCGTATTTGCTCGGCAAATCGTCCGTTTGGAAGATACCCGTAATTTTGTATTCGTCGCCGTTCAAATTGATTTTTTGTCCGATTACGTCGTCGAGTTGTTCGAGCGTTTTCGTGCTATCCAACAGCTTACATTCCTTAATGACGTTCGCCGTGTAAGAAGAAACGGCGATTTCGCCTTTTGCGGTGGGATAGCTACCTAAGGTAATTTTTGCGCGCAACGCGTGGGTTTGGGGTAAATACGCGAAATAACGGATAGTGCTTTGCCAGTATTTCGACGGGGTTTGTACCGAGAACGAGTTTTGTATACGAAGCGCACCGAAGGTCGTGTCGCCGTAGACGGAAGTATAATAAGCGATTTCCTCGTCGGTGAAGTTTGCGTCGTTAAAGCTCGTGTATTCGTGGTCGAGTACGCCGTTATAATAGTTTTTCGAATGCGTTTGGTATTGTTTAGCCAAGCGGATAGTGGATAAATTAGATTCCTGCAAGGTGCGTTTGAGCGTAGCGGTGCTTTCGTAGAAAGTCATCGTGGATAAAAGCCCGAACAAAACGAACGCTATCGTGCATAAGAGAATGGTGAAGAACAAACGGAAAGGCTTAGTTTTTAAGCCCGAAACACCAATTTTGACCGCGTGGCGCATCGGGAGTTTGGAACGGATAAATTTGCTTTCCTCGCTCGTATACGATTTTTTATCCAGCGTTTTTTCGTCGGTGTCGCGGAACACTTCCTTTTGTCCGTCGTCGGTAATTCTGGATACTTCCTTGAAATTTTTAACGTCTTTTTCCCCGCCCGCGATAATGACGTCGGCGTCGTTCTTTTTCAAAAACGCTTTAATTTCCTTGAAATCCGCGTCGGACAAATCCGAACCCTTTTTAATGCAAAGCGTGTCGCCGACGACGGTTACGTTTTCGCTTATCGCCGTTTGGCTTTCTTGCGTTTTGGAAACGTCGGATAAAATCTTACCGTCCTTTAATTCGATAATTCTATCGCCGTATAATTCGGCAAACTCTCTATCGTGCGAAACGACGATAACTAATTTGTCCTTAGACAGCTTTTTCAAGGTATCGAAAACCTGTTTACCCGTGTTCGAATCGAGCGCGCCCGTCGGTTCGTCCGCCATAATAATCTCAGGTGCTTTGATTAACGCTCTGGCAATCGCGATTCTCTGTTTTTGCCCGCCCGAAAGGGTGTTGGGCTTGCGCTTGGCGTAACCGCTTAAATCCACCTGTTCCAAAAGCTCGGCAATGGCTTTTTTGTCTTTGGGCTTGCCTTGAAGCTCTAACGCCAAAGCGATATTGTCCTCTACGGTAAATTCGTTAAGGATATTGTATTCTTGGAAAATAAAACCGATAAAGGTGTTACGGTAGCTGTCGAAATCGCTTTGGGAAAAGCTTTTGCTACTTCTGCCTTTTACGATAATTTCGCCGTCGGTTGGATTGTCTAATCCCCCGCAAACGTTCAAAAGCGTGGATTTACCGCTACCGCTTTTACCGAGCAGGAATACCATACCTTTTTCCGGAAAGCGCAGGGACACGTCGTTGAGCGCGTAAACGTCCGCTCCGCCTTTCGTTTTATAAACTTTCGTTAAATGAGATACTTCTAACATTTTATTATAGCCTCCGAGCATTAGTATACCATAAAGATAGACAAAGCGCAACAAAATGAAAGAAAAAATTTTTTAATTAAAGGAAAATAAAAAACGGGCGTTCGTCCAAACGCCCGTTACCGTTGCGGTATATTGCGGTATATTGCGGTATAAAAAATTAGATAACGACGATATTTTTTTGGCGGAAGAGTTCTTTCAAACCCTCGGGGAACGCGTCGTCGGTGATTAATACGCTGATATCTTCCACGCGCGCAAAGGTATAGGGTTTGATTTTGCCGACCTTCGAGCTGTCCAGCATAATATAGGTGAATTTTGCGCGGTTGCAGATAAGTTTTAATAAATCCGCTTCCGTTTGCGAACCGCAGGCAAACCCCGTTTCCGCCGTAAACGCCGACGCACCGATAATCGCGAACTCAAAATTCGCGTCGGTGAAATACGCGGACGCGAGCGAGGACGCCGTGGATAAATTTTCTTTAATCAACGGTCCGCCTAATAAATTGATAGCGATATTTTGTTTTTTGGAAAGCTCGGTGGCAACCGCCAAACCGTTGGTGAAGATGTTGCAGGGGATATCGGGCAGTTCTTTTGCCAAATACAGCGCGGTTGTGCCTGCGTCGAGGAAGATGGAAACGCCTTCTTCGATAAGCTCGGACGCTTTTTGCGCGATACGGATTTTTTCGTCGGAGTGCATTACCGTTTTTTTGGTGTACGGTACGCCCGAAGTCTTTTGCACTTCCTTGGTGGACATAGCTCCGCCCCGAACCCGAATGATTTTACCTTCTTGTTCTAAGAGCAACAAATCCCTGCGCAAAGTCATTTGCGAAACGGACGGGAAAAATTGCTTAATTTGCGTTAAAGTGAGTTTCCCGCGCTTATCGATAAGCTCGGCAAGTTCGGCAATACGCGTTCTTTTCATAAATTTATCCTCCTTAACGAAACGCATTTCGTATGAAAAATAGTAACATAAACGAACAAAAAAATCAAGTAAACGGCGGTATTTCCGTTCAAATTTTTCATTTTTGTTCACTTTTTTTGTGAAAAGAGAAAAAACTGAACGCTTTTTCTGTATTTTCTGTATTTTGCGGACGGAACGCGCGCCCGCGCGTAAAAACGGTTGCGTTTTTTTTGCGAGTGTGTTATAATAAGACCCAAGCGGAAATTAGGGAGAGAAAAATGTTTGATTTTATCGCGGATTTAGACGAATATTTTTGTGAGAAGTACGCAAACTACGACAAGCTTTGCGTGTTACCGGGCTACCGTATGCCCAAAATGCAGGATTCCAAGGTGGACGAGTTCGGCAGGACGTACGCCTATACTTTGCCTGCGGACACGATGCGTCTTGCGTTACAGGAAAATAAAACGGAACTGTTAAAGACCTTAAAAGAGCGCATAACCGACAAAACCTTTTCCTTTTCTTTTCGGACGGTAGGATTTTTCTCGCGGATACGCAATGCGTTTTCCAAATACGCTCCGCACAAATGGCTGAAAGCTACGCTTGCTCGCAACGCGGTGACGGCGGAAGAGGCGGGGCAGGCGTTGGATATTGCGCCTGAAATTTGGCAAGGTATCGTAAAGGGCAAATATCTACCGACGAAAAATACCTTGTTTTCGTTGGCGTTGACGGCGCATATCGGTGCGGAAGATATGAAAAACTTGTTTTTAATCAACGGTTACGAATGGGATTTTACTATCGAAAAGGACGTCGTAATTTGTTATTTGTTAGAACAAAAAGTATTCAACCGCGATATGATTGACAGGGCGCTTGAAGAATACGGTATCGGTAATTTGTTTATAAAATAAGCAAAAACAGTTGCAATCTTTTTGAAAGTTTGCTATAATAATAAAAAATAGAATATACCGAGCGGAAAAAGAGTACCGAATTTTTCTTTGCCGTTACAGAGAATTTCGCCGTAGGCTGAAAGCGGAATAGGGCAAGGTTGTTTGGGAAAGTGCGTTTTCGCGTTTGAGGTCGGACTAATCCTCCGCGGTAGCCTCCGTTACGGGCAAACGAGGAAAAATCCTTTTTGGTTAAGGGATTTTTTGAAATAAAGTGGAACAGCGGTTAACAGCGCCTTTATACTATAATAGTATAAGGGCGCGTTTTTTAATAAAGTTTTATCGAATAAGGAGGTAAAAATATGTGGTTTAAGAATTTACGCGAAGACGTAAAAGCGGCGAAACGCAACGACCCCGCCGCCCGCAACGCGTTTGAAATTTTGCTCACTTACTCGGGCGTACACGCATTGTCGTGGCATAGAGTCGCGTATTTTTTTCATAAAATAAAACTCAAACTTATTGCAAGAATAATCAGCCAGATGGCGCGGTTTTTCACGGGTATTGAAATTCACCCCGCGGCGAAAATCGAGGGGGGCGTGTTTATCGACCACGGCGCAGGCGTCGTTATCGGCGAAACGGCGGAGGTGCATAAGGGAACGGTCATTTACCAAGGCGTTACCTTAGGCGGTACGGGCAAGGAACGCGGAAAACGCCACCCGACGATTATGGAGGACGTGGTACTGAGTGCGGGCGCGAAAGTTTTGGGCGGTTTTACCGTCGGCAAAGGCGCGAAAATCGGCGCGGGCGCGGTGGTGTTAAAGGAAGTTCCGCCGTACGCGACGGTGGTGGGAATCCCCGGGCGCGTCGTGCGGATACGGACGCCTGAAAGCGAGGATAAAATCCATGCGGGCATAATTGCGGTGGAGGCGTTGAACGCCGAAATCCACGCGGAGGAGCTGGCGCGAAAGGAAGAAGAGGCAAAGAGAAAGGCGCAAATCGCCGAAGCAAAACGGAGCGGTAAAAAGGAGTAAAAAATATGAAAATTTATAATTCGTTGACCAAGAGAAAGGAAGAATTTATCCCCCTGCAAGAGAACAAGGTGAAGATGTACGCCTGCGGGATTACGGTGAGCGGAGAGGCGCATATCGGGCACGGCTATCAAGCGTTAATTTACGATATTATGCGGAAATACTTGAAAAAATCGGGGTATGACGTGACGTATGCGCGCAACTATACGGACGTGGACGATAAAATTATCGCAAAATCGCGCGAAACGGGTATTCCCGCCGACGAATACGCCAAGCAGATGATTGAAAATATCAACGGTGTGATGGCGAAATTCCGCGTGGATGACCCGGATTTATGGTTAAAGGCTACGGAAAATATCGAAAATATCATTGAGTTTATCAGCGTTTTGATAGAAAAAGGTCACGCGTATCCCGCGTCTAACGGTGACGTATACTTTGACGTAGCGAGTTTCCCAGGTTATGGAAAACTTTCCAACCGTAACGTAGAGGACGCGCTGGACGGCGTGCGGGTAGATAACGACGAGGAAAAGAAAAACGCTTACGATTTCGCGCTTTGGAAAAGTGCGAAAGAAGGCGAGATTTGCTGGGATTCGCCTTGGGGCAAGGGCAGACCGGGTTGGCATATCGAATGTTCGGCAATGAACAGAGAGGCATTCGGCGAACAAATTGACATTCACGGCGGGGGCAGGGATTTGATTTTCCCACACCACGAAAACGAAATCGCGCAAACGGAAGCGCTCACGGGTAAGCAGTTCGTAAAATACTGGACGCATAACGGGCTTATCAAAGTCAACGGTCAAAAGATGAGCAAGTCTTTGGGCAATAGCTTGCTGTTGGCGGATTTATTAGAAAAATACTCGGACGAGGCGATTAAATTCGCGCTTTTGCAAACAAATTATAGAAACGATATCAATATCACGAACGACTTGTTCCCCGACGCCGAAAAGCATTTGTACGAGTTCTATTCTATCTTGGCGTGGGTGGATAGGGTAATGGACAAATTGCGGGGCAGAGAGCTTAGCTTGACCAACGACGAGGCGGTAAAAGCGGGTGAAATCGCCGAAAAAGTGGATAAAGAATTCAACGCTTGTATGGACGACGATTTCAATACGGCGCTGGCGCTTTCCAATTTGTTCGGGTATTTCAAGGAAATGAAAAAAATGCTCAGCGTCGGCAAAACGGGCGATTTATTCGGTGCGCTTGCGTACGCCGTGCAAATTAAAAAAACCTATTCGCTTTTGGGGATTTTTGAAAAGAACGCGCAGGAATATACCGCTTGGTACGAGGCGAAAAACGCGTCGAGCGTACCTGAGGAAGTACAAAAAATTGCGGAAGAGAGATGGCAGGCGCGTTTGTCGCGCGACTGGGCGAAGAGCGACGAGCTTAGAGCGAAACTTTCAGAGCTTGGGTACGCGGTAAAAGACAGCAAAACGGGTTACGAGCTTATCAAAAATTAAGCGCGAGTTGGGCGAGATTGCTTGACAAACTCGAAAGGAAAATTATATAATGTAAAAAAGAAAAAAAGAGAAAAAGAGGACGATAAAAGATGAAAACTTATACAGGAAAAACCTTGCGTGAAATGTATTTGGGCTTTTTTGAAAAACGCGGACATAAAATTATCCCGTCCGCGTCGCTCATTCCCGAAAACGACCCTACCGTGTTGTTCACGACGGCGGGTATGCACCCGTTAGTACCCTATTTATTAGGCGAAAAACACCCCGCGGGTAAGCGTCTTTGCGACGTGCAGAAATGCGTGCGTACGGGCGATATCGACGACGTAGGCGACGAAAGACACTGTACTTTCTTCGAAATGCTCGGCAACTGGTCGCTCGGCGATTATTTCAAGCAAGAAATGATTCCTTGGAGCTATGAATTTTTAACGGGCGAGGACTATTTGCATATCCCCTCGGACAAGCTTGCCGTAACGGTATTCGGCGGGGACGACACCCTGCCTCGCGATACGGAATCGGCGGAGCTTTGGGAAAAGGCGGGGATAAAAAAGGAAAACATCTATTTTATGCCCCGTGAAAACAACTGGTGGGGACCTGCGGGCTTGACCGGTCCTTGCGGTACGGACACCGAAATGTTCGTTATCCGCAAACCCAAGTGTTCGCCTACCTGTAACCCCGACTGCAACTGCGGTGCGTTTTTGGAAATTTGGAACGACGTGTTTATGCGCTTTAACAAGCAAGCGGACGGTAGCTTTACTGAGCTTTCGCAAAAGAACGTGGATACGGGTATGGGCTTAGAACGCGCGCTTTGCGTGTTGAACGGTAAGTCGAGCGTATACGAAACGGATATTTTTGAAAACGCGATAAAGTCGATTTCGGCGCTTACGGGCAAGACCTACGGCGAGGACGAGGAAACGACGAAAGCGTTCCGCGTTCTGCTCGACCATACGCGTACGGCAACCTTTATGTTGGGCGACGAAAAGGGTATCGTACCGTCCAACACCGACCAAGGCTATATTTTGCGTAGAATTATTCGTCGCGCGGTGCGGTTCGGGCGCAAAATCGATTTGCCCGAGGGTAGTTTGGCGAAAATTTCCGAGGCGTTTATCGCGTACTACGAGGACGTGTACCCCGAACTTAAAATCAACGCGCAAAAGATTGCCGACGAACTGAACAAAGAAGAGGCGAAATTCACCAAAACTTTACAGCAAGGCTTAAAGGAATTTGAAAAATGCTTGAACGGTATTGAACGCAAAAACGCGTTTATGTCGCAAAAAGACCCCGCGTTCGTGCCTGAAAAAACGATAGGCGGAAAACAAGCGTTCCATTTATACGACACCTACGGTTTCCCCGTGGAAATTACGGCGGAAATGGCGAAAGAACGCGGTTTTGCCGTGGATATGGACGGCTATAAATCGGCGTTTGAAGAACACCAGAGCAAGAGCAAAGCAGGTAGCGAGCAAAAATTCGCCTGCGGGCTTGCCGACCACAAGGAAGCGACGACGGCGTTGCATACCGCGACGCACTTGTTACATTCCGCGCTGAAAAAGGTATGTTCGCCCGAAGTGCAACAAAAGGGTTCGAACATCACCGAGGAAAGACTGCGTTTCGACTTCAACCTGCCCCAACCTATGACCGCCGAACAAATCAAAGCGGTGGAGGATATGGTGAACGAGGTAATCCAAGCGGATATCCCCGTCGTGATGAAAGAAATTTCGTTGGAAGAGGCGAAAGCCGAGGGCTTTACGGGCTTGTTTGAAAGTAAGTACGGCGAGGTGGTAAAAACGTACACTATCGGTGATTTTTCTAAGGAAATTTGCGGTGGACCGCACGTGGAAAGCACGGGCAAACTTGGTAAGTTCAAAATCCAAAAAGAACAAAGTTGCGGTAGTGGACTGCGCAGAATTAAGGCTATCTTGGAATAAAACGCGTATATGCGTCGCATTTCAGCGTTGCGCTGTGGCAACCCTCGGTCATTTACGCTTAGTAAACTTCCTCGGGTTATCCTCGCGCGCCTTGAACAGCTCGCATCTACGCATTTTACGGCGTGTGGGAATACGGGCGCGGTTTTGCATTGTGGAATAATTCAATAATGAAACGCAAAGCGTTTCCATTCATTGAGCCCAAGCGAAAATTTATGCGCGTAAGCGCAATTCACGGCATAGCCAATTCATAAATAAGGCATACAGGTACGAGATGAACGAGGTGAAATCGGCAGAACAAATTAAAAAACTTACCGCGCCGTTTTTGGAAAAAGGGTTTGTATTTAGCTATTTTTACCAAAAGGGCGGGGACAGTTCTTGCGTGTATATTTGCCGTTTCCAAAAGGGAAAAAACTATTTCGACTGGCGTGAAAATTCGGGCGGGAACGAAATAAATATCGTCGTTTGCGTAAACGGTGAATTTATTTTCCCGTCGCTGAAAAGTTTATATCCCAAAGCGTACCGCGCGTTTAAGATAAAGCATTTTTTCAAAAGGGCAACGCTGGACGAAAGACGCGCGTTCGTTGCGGAAATGCTAAAAGAAGAGCTTAGTACCAAACCCGACTTTTTTGGGATAGAAATATAACGGATATAACGAAACGCCCCCGACTTTTCCGTCGGGGGCGTAAATTTTCACCAAGAAATTATTTTTTAAGCGACAAGGTTTTTTCGTAAGCGGAAGTCACGGCGTCCATCACCGCACCTCTAAACCCTGCCTTTTCTAAGGCGTGCATACCCGCAATCGTCGTTCCGCCTGGTGAGCAAACGGCGTCTTTTAAGTCGGCGGGGTGACCGAACGATAACAGCATTTCGCCCGCGCCTTTTAAGATTTGCGCGGTATACAAATTTGCTTTATCGCGCGGGACACCGCATTCTACCGCGCCGTCCGCAAGCGCCTCGGCAAACGCGTAAAGAAAAGCAGGACCGCAACCCGACAGTGCGCTGGACGCGTCCATTTTATCTTCCGAGATTTTATCGAATTTGCCTGCCGAGGCAAACGCGGATAAAAATTCGTTTTCGGTCGCGATATTCACGCCTGCGGGGGTGTATAAAATCATACCTTCGCCCACGAGCGCGGGGGTGTTGGGCATAATGCGGATAACGGGTAAATCCGCACCGATAAACGAACGGATAGCCGATATCGACAAGCCCGCCACCATAGAAACGATAACGGCGTCCTTGCGCGTTTTCAAAAGATGCGAAATTTCGGCAATTACGGTTTGGGTGACTTGCGGTTTAACCCCGATAACGATAAATTTCGCCGTCGTCGCGATTTCTTGGATATCCACCGCCCAAGCCTTGCACTCGCTTGCAAGCGAAAGGGCTTTTTTCTTATCCGCGTCGCAAATTGCAACATCTTTTGCGTCTACCGATTTCACCGCCGAGCGCACCAACGCTCCGCCCATATTCCCGCAACCGATAAATCCTAATTTATAACTCATAATATTTTCTCCTTATGTTTTGGTTTTTTAAGAATGAAGTGCAAACCTGCGCTTTGCGTGAATTTCGCCTGACGGCGCATGAAGAATGAATTGCCCGTGTCGCGTGCATTGTGGTAAAATTCTACAATAATGAAACGCGTTGCGTTTCAATTCACGGCGTTAGCCTATTCATTGAGCTGAAAGCGAAACTTCACGCGCCCAAAACGCAATTCATTTATCTAATCTGTCCGTCGCCTTCGACGATATATTTATACGAGCAAAGCTCTTCCAACCCCATAGGTCCGCGCGCGTGCAGTTTTTGCGTGGAAATACCGATTTCACAGCCCTTGCCGAACTCGCCCCCGTCGGTAAAACGGGTAGACGCGTTTATATACACCGCCGAACTGTCCACTGCCAAGACGAATTTATCCGCAACCGCCTGCGTTTGCGTGATAACCGCCTCGCTATGCCCCGTCGAGTGTTTGGCGATATGCTCGATAGCCTCGTCCACGCCCGAAACGGTTTTTACCGCTAAAATGTAATCTAAAAATTCCGTATTGAAATCGTTTTCACCCGCCAAAACGCAATTTTTGTTTCCTAAAATTTCAAACGCGGTTTTATCGCACCGAAGTTGCACGCGTTCCTTGAATTTTTCGCTAAGTAGCGGTAAAAATTTCTTTGCAATTTTTTCGTGGATTAAACATACTTCCACGGCGTTGCACACGGACGGGCGGGAAGTTTTGGCGTTGTCTACGATTTTAAGCGCCTTGTCCAAATCCGCGCTTTCGTCGATATAAATATGGCAAATCCCCGTGCCCGTTTGAATACAGGGTACTTTTGCGTTTTCCACGCAAGAACGGATAAGCCCCGCGCCACCGCGTGGAATTAACGCGTCTACAAGCCCCGTCGCCGTCATAAGTTTGGTGGCGCTCTCCCGCGAAGTATCCTCGACGATATTGATAAAATTCTCGTTTACGCCCACCGCTTTTAAGCTGTCGCGCATAATTTGTACGATAGCGAACGACGAGTTGAACGCGTCCTTTCCCCCGCGCAACACGCACGCGCTACCGCTCTTAAAACACAGCGCGCCCGCGTCCGAAGTGACGTTCGGTCGGCTTTCGTAAATAATCGCAATCACCCCCAAAGGCACGCTCACCTTGCGCAATTTGAGTCCGTTGGGTAAAACGGACGAGGACAAAACCTTGCCTACGGGGTCGGGCAGGTCGGCGACTTCCCGAATACCTTTTGCCATACCTTGAATACGCTTTTCGTCCAAACGCAACCTATCCAGCATCACCTCTGGCAGAACGCCTTTCGCGTTTTGTAAATCTATCTGGTTGGCGCGCAAAATAACCTCGGCGTTTTTTTCCAAGTCGTCCGCCATTTTCAAAAGCGCGGTATTTTTTATTTCCGTCGTCAGCGTAGAGGCGTACCTTTTCGCCTCGTTTGCGCCGAGTAAAATTTGCTCCGTCGTTTTCATAAAAACCTCTCTTTTACGCAAAAAACCGCGTGTACCCGCCTTTTTTGTTTTGCACGATAGCGTATAAGAGCGCGGGGTTGTCGCCGTTGGCAATCACCGTATCCACGCCTTGCGCCGTGCAAAGTTTCGCCGCGGTGAGCTTGGTTCTCATACCGCCCGTACCCAGCGACGAGCCTGCGCCCCCAGCCAAAGTAACAATCTCGTCGGTGATAGAGTGTACTTCTTCGATAAGTTTGGCGTTTTCGTCTTTATGCGGGTCGGACGAATACAAACCGTCCACGTCGGATAAAATCACGAGTAAATCCGCGTTCACGCTGACGGCGACGAGCGAGGATAAGGTGTCGTTGTCGCCCACTTTAATTTCGTCGGTGGCAATGGTGTCGTTCTCGTTGATAATAGGTAGCGCGCCGAGTTCCAACAGCCGTTTTATCGTGTTGTTGAAATTCTCGTGTCTATCCTGCGAAGTAAAATCCGAACCCGTCAAAAGAATTTGCGCGACGGTGTGGTTGTATTCGGTGAACATTCTGTCGTAAGTATACATCAGCTCGCATTGCCCAACCGCCGCCGCGGCCTGTTTGGTTGGAATATCCGTCGGTTTTTTATCAAGCGCGAGCTTGCCCACGCCCATACCGATTGCGCCCGAGGATACGAGAATAAGCTCGTGACCCGCGTTCTTCAAATCGCTTACCACCTTGCAAAGCTCGCCCGTGCGTTGAATGTTCAACCGACCCGTCGCGTGTGCTAAGGTGGAAGTTCCTATTTTGATAACAATTCTCATAACCGCGTAATTCCTTTTTTCGATAGTAACGGAAAAAATAAAAGATTTTCTCGATTTTATACAGTTTAAGTATACGCTATTTAGCATAATTTGTCAAGCGCGAAAAGCGAGTAAACGCAAAAAAGAAATTGTTTAATTTTCGGCAGGGGAAAATCGTGGGGGAAAGAGAGAAAAAAGAGTAAGGAGAAAACGAATGCAAAAAAAACCTACGGTTTATTTGATTATTTTAAGCGTATGGAGCGTATGTTCTATTTTGCTTTTTTCCGCGTGCGGAGCTATCGTTTACCGTTTTTTAAGCGGTAGCGAAATAAACGCGAAAACGGTGACGGTGAGCGTACTTTTAATTGCCAACGCCGTTATGCTTGCGTATATGTGGCTGGGGAGCGTAAAGGATTTTATGTTTTCTTTTTTGTTCCTGTGCCGTAAGAAACGCATAATGAAAAGGTACGAAAAAATTATCAACCAAGAATTAGACTTAAACAATCCGCCCAAGGTATTGCTGTTGTACTGTACCTGTAACGATTTCAACGCCGAGGCGTTAAAGGCGTGTATGGCGCAGGACTATCCCAACTTTGAAACGGTGATTTTGGACGACAGCAGTAAAGAAGAGTATTTGCAAAAGATAGACGACTTTGCAAAAGAAACGGGCGCAACGCTCGTTCGCCGAACGAACAGAACAGGGTTTAAGGCGGGGAATTTGAACAGCTATTTACAAGGCAAAACGGATTACGATTATTTCGTCGTGTTAGACAGCGACGAACGCATTCCGCCTAATTATATAAAGGAAGTACTCAAATACTACGCCTACTCGAAAAAGGTGGGCGTCGTGCAAGCGTCGCACAAGGCGACGGAAGGGAGTAATCTGTTCCAAAACTTAATGGGTCTGTCCGTGAAAAGTAACGGCAAAATTTGCCAAGTAATGAAAAATTTTTACGGCAGTAACGCGTTAATCGGGCACGGTATGACGATAAGCAAGGATTGCTATCAAAAGACGGGCGGGTTTCCCGAAGTGGTGGCGGAGGATATTTCCTTTGCTATCGAAGTGAAAAACAGCGGGTATCAAGTACTGTACGCGCCGAATATCGTATGCGAGGAAGAATTTCCGCTCGATTATTTATGCCTGAAAAAACGGCAGGCAAAGTGGGTGCAGGGCAACGTCGAGTTTATGAAAAAGTACAACGCGGATATTAAAAATTCCAAGATGAGCTGGTATGAAAGATTAGATATTAAACTCTCGCATTATAACCTGCCTATTATTCCGATGCTGTCTTTCTTAATCGTGATAAACACCGTGATTATCGGTGCGCTCGGCTTTGACGTAGGGCGCTATTCGCTGGCGTTGATTTTGATGATGGTGGTGTTTTTAATTTCCCCGCTTATCCCTGACTTTTTCGTGCATCAAAGCAAAGTGCCGATTACCAAATTATTAGGCTATGCAGGACTAAACTTTATCGTCTACGCCTCGTTAGTACCTATGATGATTTGCACCGTCACCCTCGCCCTGCTCGGTAAAAAAGCCAAGTTTATCGTAACGCCGAAAGAGGAAAGAAAACTTACCTTTAAGGACGCGGTTTTGGGTTGCTACGATTCGCTGATTTTCGCTTTTATTATCGGTCTTGCCACCTATACCACCTATTTTTCCCTGATGCCAACCCTACTCCTCGTCGGGTGTTGCGCGCTTGCGCCGTTGGCGGTGTTGATTGCGAATTTCGCGATTAAAAAACCTCGGCTGTATACCGTTCGGCGCGCGTTATATTAAGTAAAATTAAGTAAAAAGTTAAGTAAAAAACCAAACGGCGCGCTCTCGCGAATCGAGAGCGCGCAACCGCGTTTTACGCGCGTTTTTTTTGCTGTAAATATTTAATAATGATAGACAAATCCTTATCGTCGCGCTCGTTTAACACGCGGAACTCGGAAAGGGTGAGTGCCTCTTCCTTTCGCGTTCCGTCGCTCATAGCGAACTCGGCGTATAACGGCGCGGTTTCGCCCGTATAAGAACAAATCAAAGTACCCAGCGTATCGCGGGGCAAACCGCGTTTTGCATGCGAGTTTTCAGTTAGCACGATTAAATCAAATTCCTCAGCTAAGCGGTTGTCGTCATATTTGGTTTTCATAGCCCACCTCACCCAAGCAGTTTGTTCGTTTTTATCAAAAAATACACTATTTTGTGATAATTTTCCAAAATTTTCGATTATGCAAAAATTTTTAGGTAAAACTGTTTACAATCGAAAAAATTTATGGTATAATGATAAGCGGTGGGGAAAGGGAATTTATTCCAAGCGGGAATAAAAGGCTGTTCCCTCGTAAAAACTAAGAATAAAAATAGTGAAAGGAGATAAACACAATGACTAACAACCAGAAAGTTCTTCAATTCGTTGCAGATTGTCAGGCTTTTGCTCAGCCTGATAAAGTAGTGTGGATTGACGGTAGCGACGCACAAAGAGACGCTTTGAGAGAAGAGGCTTGCGCAACGGGCGAAATGATTAAGCTCAACCAAGAATTGCTCCCCGATTGTTATTATCACAGAACGGCGGAAAACGACGTTGCCCGCGTAGAGGACAGAACCTTTATTTGCTGTGAAAACGAAGAGGACGCACTTCCTCATTCCATCGTAAAATGGAAAGCACCCAAAGACGCTTACGCAATGGTAAACGAAATTGCAAAAGGTGCGTACAAGGGCAGAACGATGTATGTGATTCCCTATTCGATGGGCGTAGTAGGTTCGCCTTTCTCGAAAATCGGTATTGAAATTACCGATTCCATCTACGTCGTTTTGAATATGATGATTATGACCCGCGTAGGCAAGATGTGTCTTGACCAGCTCGGCAAAGACGGCGACTTCGTTAAGGGCTTCCACGCGAAATGTAACGTAGACCCCGAAAAGAGATATATTATGCACTTCCCCGAAGACAACACGATTATTTCCGTGAACTCGGCTTACGGCGGTAACGTGCTTTTGGGTAAGAAGTGCTTTGCGCTTCGTATCGCAACCAACCTCGGTAAAAAGGAAGGCTGGATGGCAGAACATATGCTTATCCTCGGCGTAAAGCGTCCTCAGGATAAGGAAATGAAATACGTGGCGGCGGCGTTCCCCTCGGCTTGCGGTAAGACCAACCTTGCTATGTTAATTCCGCCCAAGCAGTATCTTGACGCTGGCTACGAAGTACAATGCGTAGGCGACGATATCGCTTGGATTAGAGTAGGTGAGGACGGCAGACTTTGGGCTTGTAACCCCGAAAACGGTTTCTTCGGCGTTGCGCCCGGTACGAACGAAAAATCCAACCCCAACGCGCTTGCGTCTACGAGAAAGGGTACGATTTTCACGAACGTAGCGCTCAATCCTAAGGACAACACGGTTTGGTGGGAAAAGCTCACGAAGCAAGCTCCCGCAGAACTTATCGACTGGACGGGTAAGCCTTGGACGCCCGATTGCGGACGCAACGCGGCGCACCCCAATTCCCGTTTCACCGCTCCCGCGGAAAACTGCCCTTGCATCTCGCCCGCGTTCAATTCTAAGGAAGGCGTGCCTCTTTCCGCGATTATCTTCGGCGGTAGAAGAGCGACCACCACTCCGCTCGTATATCAATCGAGAGACTGGAACCACGGTACGTTCGTAGGTACGATTATGTCTTCCGAAACGACGGCGGCGGCTACGGGTGCGGTTGGCGTACTCCGTCACGACCCGATGGCTATGAAACCCTTTATGGGCTACTCGGTAGATAAATACTTCCAGCACTGGATTGATATGGGTGCGAAAGTAGAAGAAAGCAAGCAACCCAAGATTTTCAACGTAAACTGGTTCCGTCAGGACGAGAACGGCAACTTTATGTGGCCTGGATTTGGCGACAATATGCGCGTACTCGACTGGATTTTAGACCGTTGCGAAGGCAAGGTAGAGGCAAGAGAAACGGCTATCGGTTATCTTCCTTACGCGAAGGATATCAACATTGAAAACTGCGATATCGACGCGACCACGCTTGAAAAGCTCCTCGTCGTAGACAAGGCGCGCTGGGCGGCGGAAGCGGAAGAAATCACCACCTACTACGCGGAAAACTTCGGCGACAAGATGCCTAAGGAAATTATGGCAAACCTTGAAATTCTTAAAAAGAACTGCGCTGAGTAAGTATAAAGTAAACAAAAACAGCCCCGCCGAATTTCTCGGCGGGGCTGTAAAACTATAATATCGTCGATTAAGTTTGAAAAAGCTCTAAAGCGAAACGGAACGCACTCTTAAACGCCTGCGAAAACGCTTTTTCCTCGTAGGCAGAATAGAAATCCTCGTGCGCCTGTTCAAATTCCTCAAAAAGCATTTTTTGTTTGGGAGTAAGCGCTTGGATAAACTTTTCACGCGCCTCGCACAGTCTTTCCGTTTCCTCAGGGCAAAGTGGAGCAAAATCCTCGAAAAAATCTGCGCGTATTTTTTCTATAATAGTATTCATGGTATCACCTCTTGATTTATTATAATAGCAAAATCTTGCTTTGTCAAGCATAAAAAGCAAGATTTTGATAAACTCTACCGTAAGAGGTGAAAAATGTACGGGAAGGAAATAAGGGAAATCAGAAAGAGTTACAATTTTACGCAAAGCGAGGTTTCAAAAGCGACGGGCATACCGCAAAATACGATTAGCTGGATTGAGTTAGATAAAGGTATACCTAATTTACAGCAATGCGTATTGCTTGCGGATTTTTATGGGATTAGCTTAGACGAGTTAATCGGCAGGGAGATAAAGGAGAAGTTACAATGAAAAAGGTGCTCGTATTATCGGGTAGTCCGAGAAAGCAGGGCAACTCGGATATTTTATGCGACGAATTTTGCAAGGGCGCGCTTGCAAACGGCAACGCGGTGGAAAAAATCCGTATCGCCGAAAAGAAAATCGCGTATTGTTTAGGCTGTTATCATTGCAGGGAAACGGGAGGGAAGTGCGTGTTCCAAGACGATATGCCCGCTTTATTGCAAAAAATAATCGAGGCGGACGTGTTGGTTTTGGCGACGCCCGTGTATTTTTACAGCATGAGTGCACAGTTAAAGACGGTGATAGACAGAACGGTGGCGCGCTGGCGTGAAATTGCGAACAAGGAGCTGTATTATATCATTACTTCCGCCGAAAACGAACGCGATACCTTGGACGGCACGATAACCGCGCTCCGCGGTTTCGCAAAATGCATAGACGGGTATGAAGAAAAGGGCATTTTGTACGGCAGAGGCGTTTCTGAAAAGGGCGAAGTGGTAAATTTCCCCGATTTAATGCGCATAGCGCGCGAAATGGGCGAAAGCGTAAGGTAAAAATGTGAAAGAAAACCTAAAAAAAACGAAAGAAAACAAAAATTTCGGCAATTTTACAATATTTAATTGACAATTTTTTATTTTTACAGTATAATGAAATGCGGTTATTCAAAGAATAGTCGCGTTTTTTTATGCTTTACAATATAATAATTAAGTAAGATATTTTTATAAGAGGAAAAGGAAATGTTAAAAGTAAAAGACCTGTTTGATTTAACGCATACGCAAGCAAACGAATATCTTTCCGCCTACGAATACCCTTGGCAAGCTCTGCAAGGGATAAAGCAATTTATTTTGCAGGCGGGCGAACGCTTAAACA
Source organism: Candidatus Scatosoma sp. (assembly GCA_045537295.1). GTDB lineage: Bacteria > Bacillota > Clostridia > Christensenellales > Borkfalkiaceae > Scatosoma. The sequence goes on from JAZSPG010000070.1 coordinate 35,075, forward strand.
AAGCGGAATACGAGGAAATTTCACCCAAAGTTTGGGTACATAAAAGCGCGAAAATCGCGCCTACGGCGCAGATAAACGCTCCGTGTATTATCGGCGCGGAAACGGAAATTCGGCATTGTGCGTTTATTCGCGGTAGCGTGATTGTCGGCGAAAATTGCACGGTGGGCAATTCCGTGGAAATAAAGAACGCGATTTTGTTCGACGGCGCGCAAGTCCCGCATTTTAATTACGTAGGGGATAGTATTTTGGGGTATAAGGCGCATTTGGGCGCGGGTGCGGTAACTTCGAATATAAAATCGGACAAAACGCCCGTGAGCGTAAAATGCGGGGACGAAAGTTTGCAAACGGGGCAAAGAAAGGTCGGCGCGTTCGTGGGGGATTTTGCCGAAGTGGGCTGTAACTGCGTGTTAAATCCTGGTACGGTAATCGGCAAAGGCAGTCGGATATACCCGCTTTGTTGCGTGCGGGGCACGGTGGCGGAAAATAGCATTTATAAAAATAACGGCGTCGTAACGCCGATAAAATGAGAGGGAACGGCTATGGGTAAATATTTCGGAACGGACGGATTTCGTGGCGAGGCGAACGCGGATTTAACGGCGCAACACGCGTTTAAGGTGGGTCGGTTTTTGGGTTGGTATTATACCAAACAAAAGGGCGAGCGGGCAAAAATCGTTATCGGTAAGGATACGAGGCGGTCGGGATATATGTTCGAATACGCGTTGGCGGGCGGAATCGTATCCTCAGGCGCGGACGCGTATTTGTTACACGTCACGACCACGCCGTCGGTTGCGTATTGCGTACGGACGGAAGGGTTTGATTGCGGGATTATGATTTCCACCAGCCATAACCCCTTTTACGATAACGGTATCAAGCTTTTCAACGCGCAGGGCGAAAAGACGGAGGATACAACCGTCGAGCTTATCGAGGCGTATCTTGACGGTAATTTGCCTGAAATACCCTATGCAAAAGGCGAAAAAATCGGTCGGACGGTGGATTTTTCGGCGGGAAGAAACCGTTATATCGGGTATTTGATTTCGCTTGGATTATACAGTTTTAAGGGCTGGAAAGTGGGGCTGGACTGCGCGAACGGTAGCGCTTGGAATATCGCCCAAAGCGTGTTTAACGCGCTGGGCGCGACGACTTTCGTTTTGGGCGCGGACCCCGACGGTACGAATATCAACGCGGATGTCGGCTCGACGCATATCGAGGCGTTGCAACGGTTTGTGGTGGAAAAGGGACTGGATATAGGTTTTGCGTACGACGGCGACGCGGATAGATGTTTGTGCGTGGACGAAAAAGGCAATATCGTGGACGGCGACGGGATTGTGTATTTGTACGCGCAATATATGAAAGAACAGGGGAAACTTGCAAACAACACCGTAGTCACAACGGTAATGTCTAATTTCGGTTTGTATAAAGCGTTAGAAAAAATCGGAATAACCTGTGAAAAGACGGCGGTGGGGGATAGGTTCGTCGCGGAAAAAATGCGCGAGGGCGGATATATGCTCGGCGGGGAACAGTCGGGGCATATTATTTTTGCCAAGTACGCGGGTACGGGCGACGGGGTACTGACCAGCTTAAAGGTAATGCAAGCGTTAATAGACAAAAAAACGAGCCTTTCGAAAGTCGTCGCGCCTTTTGAAAAGTACCCGCAACTGTTAAAAAACGCGCGCGTAAAAGATAAAAACACCGCCTTAAACAACAGAGCGGTGCAAGAAAAGATACACGAATTAACCCAAGAATTAGGCGATACGGGCAGAATTTTAGTGCGTGCGTCGGGAACAGAACCCGTCATTCGCGTAATGACGGAGGCGCAAACTGCGCTCGATTGCCAACGGTGCGTAAAAGCGGTTTTGACCGTTTTGAAAGAACAGGGCTTGCTCGCGGAATAAGGAAAGTAGAGCATTCACGCAAACCTGAGGTTTGCGTGAATGGAAATAAATCTCGTAAATTGCCCTGTGGGCGTGCATTGTGGAATAATTCAATAAACGATAACCGCCTTGAAATCTTACGATTCCAAGGCGATTACCTATATGATAAGGGGGAAAATGATGAGCTTATTTATTGTGTTGAGCCGTGGCTCAACTTATTTACAAATATATTTTATCACGCCCGTTAAAAAAAGTAAAGGAAAAAATCAAACATTTTTCAAAACCTAAAAAAGTATATTCTTAACGCAAAAAATGTTCGAAAGTAACATTATTCCACATTTTTTGTGTCAATATGAACAAAAATTACATAAATCGACATAAGAAACAACATAAAACGACGGAAAGAAAAGTGGCAAGCAAAGAAATAAAAAGGGCAAGGGGGAGTTTTTTGCGTTTTATGCCCGTAAAGTATACCGCGCCGATATAAAAAATCGTTTCGGACGAGCCGTAAGCGACGCAGGCGCAACGCGCGATATAGCTATCTACGCCGTAGGTGGACAAAATATCCGACAAAACGGCGATAGAACCGCTCCCGGATAAAGGTTTGACGAAAAGCAAAGGCGCGATTTCTTTGGGGATTCCGCAAAAACGAAAGAAGGGCTGTAAAAACGCGCCCAGCCGTTTGTCCAAACCGCTCGCCTCTAATAAAAAGGAGAGCATAGCGACGGTGGCGATATAAGGAAAGATAGAAAGAATTAACGGAACAGCGCCTTTTACGCCCTCGGTAAAGCTATCGTACAGGCGTACTTTTTTCACGAGCGCGTAAATAAACGAGGATAAAAAAATGGCGGGGATAATAAGCGCAAAAAAGTAGTTCATCAAATACCTGCCCTATGCGTTTTGTACTTTTGCGCGGTGGAAAAGCGCGGTTGGTTATCGTATTTTGGAAGAAAGAGCTTGACGAGCAGAACGCCCAACGCCGAAGAAAAAAGGGTGGTGATAAGGGTGGGCAAAATGACGGCGGAGGGGTTGACGCTTCCAAGCGCCGTTCTAAGCCCTATCATAGAAGTTGGGATAAGCTGTAAAGAGGTGGCGTTTAATACGAACAGCATACACGAATCGCGTTCGGCGCTTGGGGTTTTGTCTAAAAGGTTAGCGGATTTTACCCCGTACGGTGTACCCGCACCCGAAATACCGAGCATATTGACGGACATATTCATACAAATCGCGTCTAAGGCTTTGGGGTCGCTCGTGACGAACAGGCGTTTTGCCATCGGTTTTAAGAGCTTGGAAACTTGTCGCGAAACCCCGCTGTCTTCCCAGACGCGCATCAGTCCCAGCCACACCGAATAGGTGGCGATAAGCGAAATGCAAAGGGTAGCGGATTTCGAGGTCGCGTCTAACAGCGTGGATAAAAACGAGTCGGGCGCAACGCACAGTAAAACGGCGTTAGATAGGATAAAAATGACCGCAAAAAGAATATTCATAGCATACTATATGCTTTTCGCGCGCGCGGATATGTGCGGATATATGAAAAACGCTTGTAAATCGTTTTACTTTTTCGCGAAAAAGGTGTATAATACAATGGAGAAAGAGCGTAAAGGAGCAAAGGTTATGACGAAAAAACCTTATTATATTACGACTGCGATTGCGTACACCTCGGGCAAGCCTCATATCGGCAACACCTACGAGGCGATTTTGGCGGACGCGATTGCGCGTTTTAAGCGCAAGCAAGGGTATGAAGTATTCTTTCAAACGGGTACGGACGAACACGGACAAAAAATTCAGGAAAAAGCGAGCGTAGCGGGTGTGACGCCCCAAGCGTTCGTGGACGGAGTAGCGGGCGAAATCCAAGGTATTTGGGATTTGGTCGGTACTTCCTACGATAAATTTATGCGTACGACGGACGAATACCACGTAAAACAGGTATCGAAAATTTTCAAAAAATTCTACGACAGCGGGGATATTTATAAGGGCTATTACGAGGGTATGTACTGTACGCCCTGCGAATCGTTCTGGACGGAAAGCCAGCTCGTCGACGGCAAATGCCCCGACTGTGCAAGAGAGGTAAAGCCCGCAAAAGAAGAGGCGTATTTCTTCAAAATGGGCAAGTACGCGGATAGACTTATCCAGCATATCAACACCCACCCCGAGTTTATCCAGCCCGTTTCGCGTAAAAACGAAATGATGAACAATTTCTTATTGAAGGGGTTGCAGGATTTGTGCGTTTCGCGTACCTCGTTCACTTGGGGCGTACCCGTAGAATTTGACAACAAGCACGTCGTATACGTTTGGCTGGACGCGCTCACCAACTATATCACGGGTATCGGCTACGACGCGGACGGAAACCATAGCGAAAACTATAAAAAATTCTGGCCTGCCGATTTACATCTTATCGGCAAGGACATTTTGCGTTTTCACACGATTTACTGGCCGATTTTCTTAATGGCGCTTGGCGAACCGTTACCCAAACAGGTATTCGGTCACCCTTGGCTACTTATGGGCGACGGCAAAATGAGCAAATCCAAAGGCAACGTCATTTATGCGGACGATTTGGCGCGCCTTTTCGGCGTGGACGCGGTGCGTTATTTCGTTCTGCACGAAATGCCGTTCGATAACGACGGGCAAATCACTTGGGAACTCGTTGCCGAACGCTTTAACACCGACCTTGCCAACGTACTCGGCAATTTGGTGAGCAGGACGGTGGCTATGATTGAAAAATATTTCGGCGGTACGGTGGTGAAATCGACCGTTGAAAACGAACGCGACCCCGACCGCGAGTTCAAAGCGACGGTGACGGGCGTAGCACAAAAGGTGGTGGCGAAAGCGGACGAATTAAAGATTGCCGACGCGATTTCCGAGATTTTCACGCTTTTGCGTCGCGCGAACAAATATATCGACGAAACGATGCCTTGGGCGCTTGCCAAGGACGAAACCCAAAAAACGCGCTTGAACGACGTTTTGTATAATCTTGCCGAGGCAATCCAAATCGGCGCAAGTTTATTAGACAGCTTTATGCCGACGACGAGCGAAAAAATCTTCACGGCGTTTAACGGAACGAGCCGTAGCCTTGACGAGTGCAACGCGTTTGGACTTAGAGATAGCGTAACGGTACAAGCCGTTCCGCCCCTGTTTGCAAGAATTGATTTTAAGGCGTTAGAGCCTGAAATTGAAAAAATCCGTCAGGCGCAAATCGCCGAGGCGCAGGCGAGCGCGCCTCAAAAAGCAGAGGAAAAAACAGAAAAGACCGAGGACAAAGCAATGGAAATTACCATAGACGATTTTTGTAAAGTAGAACTCAAAGTCGGCGAAATTATCGCCTGCGAAAACGTACCCAAATCTTCCAAACTTCTGCACGAAACGGTGAAATTCGGCGAGGAAGTGCGTTCGGTGGTTTCGGGGATTGCGAAACACTATAAACCCGAAGAACTTATCGGTAAAAAAGTGGTGTTCGTCACCAACCTCGCGCCTCGTAAGGTGTGCGGAATTTTATCCGAGGGTATGATACTCGCAACCGAGGACGAGAACGGCGTTATGTCGCTGATTACGCCCGACAAAGCGGAGATTAAGAGCGGGTCTAAACTTGGGTAAGGATAAGGCTATGCTTATTGATGCGCATTGTCATTTAACGGGCGGGGAATACGCCGAAAACGGCGGGATAGACGGGATAGACGGCGTGCTTGCGCGCGCGAACGCCGAGGGCGTGGAACGCGTGGTCTGTTCGGGGTTCGACTTGCAATCCTCGCAAATTGCCAAAGAACTTTCGGAAAAATTCGATTGCGTGTATTTTTGCGCGGGTTTTCATCCCAGCGAACTGCATAAATACCGCGACGGCGATTTGGAATTACTTGCAAAGCTTTGCGCGCACGGAAAATGCGTGGCGGTCGGAGAGATAGGTTTGGACTACCACTTCGACGACAATCCGCCCAAGGAAGTGCAAAAGGAACTGTTTATTCAACAGCTTGCATTAGCGAATGCGCTGGGCTTGCCCGTCGTTATTCACAGCAGGGATTCGGCAAAGGATACGCTGGATTTATTGACGGAGCATAAAGAATTGTTAAAGCGGGGCGGGCTGATGCATTGCTATTCGTATTCCCCTGAACTAACCAAGAATTTTTTGGATTTAGGACTGTATTTTTCGTTCGGTGGACCGTGTACTTTCAAGAACGCGCAAAAGGTGGTAGATAGCGTTGAACGCATACCTGCCCACCGCATTTTATCCGAAACGGACTGCCCGTACCTCACGCCCGTACCGTTTAGGGGTGTATTTCCCAACGAACCCAAGAACGTAAAATTTATCGTCGAACGCCTCGCGCAAATTAAGGGATTAAGCGCGGAGGAAATGGCAAAAACTATTTATCAAAACGCAAAAGCGTTATTTTTCAAGCTCAAATAACAGGTAGGAAAACAGTTATGGAAGAAGTAAAAAACAACCCGCAACAAAACGCAAACAACGCGAATAACGCGAACCACGGCGGGAACAACGGCGGGAACAACGGCGGTAGACGCAGACGCAAGAAAAAGCATAGAAACGGCAACGCCCAAAACGGTCAGTCTGCGCAAAATGCGGTAGCGCAACAACAGGCGCAACCGCAACAGCAAAATAAGCCCGCGCAACAAAAACAAAACCAAAACGGCGGGCAAAATCATAACCAGAACGGGCAGAAGTCCAAGAAAAAGCAAAAGCAAAACGGACAAAACGGACAAAACGGACAAAATAATCAAGCGCAACAAAAGCAAAACGACGAAAACCGCAAGGACACTTACGCGTACGCGCTGGACGGGAATTTATATATCAATTTGACGAATAAATGCTCGAACGGTTGCGATTTTTGCGTGCGCAACGAGCGGGCGAGTTATTACGGTAATTATTTATGGCTGAAAAAGGGCGACCCGACGGTAGAAAAGGTAATCGCGCAGGTAAACGGGTTCGGGGACTTGACGCGGTTTAAGGAAGTGGTATTTTGCGGGTTTGGCGAACCGACCTATAAAATGGAAGAAATGCTCGCGCTTTGCGATTATTTCCACGGCAAAGGCTTAAAGACGAGATTGAACACCAACGGGCAGGGCAGTTTGATTAACAAACGCGATATCCCGCTCGAATTAAAGGGTAAAATTGATTTCGTGAACATTTCTTTGAACGCGTCCTGTGCGGAAAAATACCAAAAAATTTGCCGTTCGCAGTTTGGCGAAAGCGTGTTCGAGGCGATTTTGGAATTTGCCAAGCAATGCAACAGGAACGGCGTAGCTTGTCGTTTTTCGATAGTCGACTGTATCGGCGAGGAAGAAGTGGAATCGTGCAAACGCTTAGCCGAAAGCGTAAAAGTACCCCTCTATATCCGTTCGTATATCACCGATTCCTAATATTTGAGGATAAGCAAAATGCAAGATTTACGCGCCGTATTGCAAAAGCACGGCTTTCAATTCAAAAAACAGTTCGGGCAGAACTTTATCTCGGATAAAAATTTGCTCGACTCTATCGTTACGGCGTCGGGGATAGACCAAACGACGACGGTGGTGGAAATCGGTTGCGGAGCAGGAACGCTCACCCGCGCGCTCGCGGAAAAAGCCAAGCGCGTGTACGCGTTCGACGTGGACAGGGATTTACAGCCCGTCTTAGCCGAAACGCTTGCGGGCTTAGATAACGTCGAAGTCATTTTTAAGGACTTTAACAAACTCGACTTGAAAGCGTTCGAGGCGGAAATCGGCGAATATACCGTCGTAGCGAATTTGCCTTATTATATCACCACCCCGCTCGTCACCAAGCTCTTGGAAGAGGGTGAAAAGGTGCAGGGACTTTCGGTGATGGTGCAGGAAGAAGTCGCATTCCGTTTTTGCGCCAAAGAGGGAACGAGCGAGTACGGCGCGATAACGGCGGGTATCGCCTTAAAAGGTACGGCGAAAATCGTCAAACGCGTACCGCGGACGCTGTTTTTCCCCAGACCCAACGTCGATTCGGCGGTGGTGAAAATTACTTTCGAACGGGGCAGGATACAAGTCAAGGACGAAAAAGCCTATCGCGCGACGGTGCGGTGTGCGTTTTTGAACAGGCGCAAGACCTTAGAGAATAATTTGGTGAACTGTTTCAAAATAGACAGGGAACAGGCAAAACGCGTTTTGCAAAAAGCGGGCGTGGAAGAAAAGGCGCGCGGGGAAACGCTTTCCCCGCAACGCTTAGCGACGCTTACCGATATTTTAATAGACGAGGGCATTATAAAAAACGGCTGAAAAGAAAAGACTAACGAAAGTTTTCGTTAGTCTTTTTTTCTTATAAGCGCAAAAAGGTTTTTAATCGGTTTCTATATAAAATACCCCGATAACGCCAATATTATACGAACCCTCGTAAGAGATAAGACATTCGCCTTCCTTTATATCGCTTAAATCCAGCTCGGTGATTTCTCCGTTTTTTATAAGCGCAACGAAGGTGTTGCTTTCCGTTTCGCAAACGACGCGTTCCCCGTCTACCGTTAAGGTAAGCTCTTTCCATCTATTTACATCTTCGATTTTTTCGATAGTCCCTTTTCTAACGGTATCGTACACGAAAGGACCTCCGCAACAGGGGTCTATTTGGAAGTAATTCGTGAATTTTTGATATAAACTATTGTTTTCGATTTCCGTTTTGGCAGGGAAAACGCCCGTTTGATAAACGCCTATTAAAAACTCCGTAAATTGCGCACGGTAAGCGTCGAATTCGTCTTTGGAAAGCTGTCGCGTGTCCGTGAAATTATAAGTTACTCCGTCGTAATATATGGACAAAGAACGGGTGTTATCCCTTTTAGAACAGCTCCCCGTCGCCGTTTTTCCGTTTTCAAATTCAACGGAAACAACCGCGGAGTTAAGGATATTTTTCTTGCGAAACGAAACGGATAACTTCCCTTTTACCACTTCGCCGTTTAAGGTTTGAAGTTCCGTATTCCCGTCTTTATCGATTTGGATGGCGTAACAGCCGTCGTAAATTTCTCTAAAAGGATAGGTGATGTTGGGCGTGGGGGTTGCATTATACCATTTTTTGCCTCTTGGGTCGTAATAGGAAGAGGCGCAACCGACAAGCGTTAATCCCGTGCAAACTATAAGCAAAACCGCCAAGACGACGGATAAAAATTTTCTCATATTTTTCCCCTTTTGCTTAAATTCTATCCTTATTATAGCATAGAAACGCTGAAAAGTCAATAGGGAACTTTATTTGATTTTTCAAGCGGGATAAACGGCGTAAGGTTTACAATAAATACAAAAGCGAGCAAAGCGCGCCTAAGACCGCTCCGCCGAGCAAATCGCTCGGATAGTGCAAACCCAGTGCGAAACGGATATAGCCAAGGAGGGCGGAAAGAACAAGTAAACAAATACCTGCCCACGCCAAATAGGGTAAAACCGTAATCGAAATGACCACCGCCGAGGCGATATGACGCGAAGGGAAACTTTCCTTATCCTTGCTCTTTTTATGAAAAAGCGGGGATATATTTGCGCCCTGTTCGCTGTACGGGCGCGGGCGGTCCACGATAAGCCGTAACGCCATTACGCATAAAAGACAAAAGGCGGGTACGAACAAAATTCCGATAAATGCACGATTGTCAAACTTAGAAAAACACGCGTATAACACTAACCCCGCAAAACAAGCGAGGTATAAAAGAGGCAAAGCGAAGTTGAGCGCGATAAGCGCGCGCAAAGCTTTGGGTCGGGCGCGGTAAAACCGCGCGTGTTTTTCGTAAAAAGCGTTATAATCGAAGTTCATAGTATTAGTATACCATAAAAGCAAAAAAACGGCAAGTAAAAAGCAGAGCCTTTCGGAAGGGGGATTCCGAAAGGCTCTTATTTTAGACGCTTACAAGGGGGTTATTCCTTTTTCGCGTCCGCTATGATTTTATCTACCAACGCAAACGGTACTTCCTCGTAGCCTAAAAATTCGGATACGAATTTCCCGCTACCGCGCGTGAGTGAGCGGAGTTCCATCGTGTATTCCATAATTTCCGCCAAGGGAATTTCCGCCGTGATAATCGAGGTTTCGCCCTCGGCGTCCGTACCCATAATACGACCTCTGCGCTTGTTAATATCGCCCATAACGTCGCCGAGATAATCGGACGGAACGGCAATCTTTAAGCGGTGTACAGGTTCGAGCAGGACGGGTTTTGCGTTCTTCAAACCCTCTTTATACGCGATGGCGGACGCCATCTTAAAGGACAGCTCGTTCGAGTCTACGTCGTGATAACTGCCGTCGTAAAGCACCGCTTTCACGCCGACGACGGGGTAGCCGGCCAAAGGACCGCTAACCAAACATTCGCGCAAGCCCTTTTCTACGGCGGGGAAGTAGTTTTTGGGTACTGCACCGCCCACGACCTCTTCTTCAAATACGAAATCTTCTTCCGTGGGCGAGAAACGGATTTTTACGTGACCGTACTGACCGTGACCGCCCGATTGCTTTTTATGTTTACCCTCGGCGTCTGCGTTGCCTCTTATCGTTTCTCTGTACGCTACCTTGGGTTTGGAAAGTTTCACGTCCACGCCGTAACGCGCTTTCACCTTTTTCACGAGCGTTTCAAGCTGGATATCGCCCTGTCCGCCGAGCAAAAGTTCGCCCGTTTCGACGTTCTTTTCGATAGAGAAAGTATAATCTTCCTCGCGGAGCTTGGCAAGCCCTGCGAACACCTTGTCTTCCTCGCCTTTCTTCTCGCTCGTCACCGCCATAAACAGCGTGGGTTTGGGGAAGTGGATAGGGGTAAAGCGCACTTTTGCATTCATATCGCAAAGGGTGTCGCCCGTATTGGTGTTGCTAAGTTTATTCACCGCACCGATATCGCCCGCGCAAAGCTCGTCAACCGCTTCCATTTTCTTACCGCGAAGCAAATATACCTGTCCGATGCGTTCTTCACATTCGGTATTCGCGTTCCAAACGGTAGAACCGCTCTTTAACACGCCTCTGAAACTCTTAATATACGAAAGTTTGCCAGAGAAGGGGTCGATAACCGTTTTGAAAACCTGTCCAGCAAACGGCGCGTCCTCGTCCGTACGCAAGGAAATTACCTTGTCGTTTTGCAAATCTTCCGCCATCGTGTTCAAGCGTTCGCGCGCTTGGGGCATATAGGTTACGATTTCGTTTAACAAATTGATAACGCCTCTGTTTTGCAACGCCGAACCCGCCATTACGGGAATGGTGTTTACCGACGCGATACCAAGACGGATACCGTGTATCGTTTCTTCGCGGGTCAGCTCGCCCGTTTCGAAGTATTTATCGAGTAAAAATTCGTCGTTTTCCGCCGCCGTTTCCATAAGGCTGGCTTTCATTTCCTCGACTTGCCCCAACATATCTTCGGGAATAGCAATTTCCTGCGGACCGCCGTCCTTGAACAAATACGCGCGTTCTTGCAACGCGTTGATACAGCCCTGCATTTTCCCGTTTTCCATAATCGGAATTTGAATAGGCGCTAATTTCCCCGCGTATTTCGCGCGAAGCGCTTGCACCGTACCCAAATAATCCGCGTTTTCCTTGTCCATACCGTTGATAAAAATAATTAACGGTTTTCCTAATTTCAAGCAGTAATCGACCACCGATTCCGCGCCGATAGGCAACACGCCGTTTGCGCCGATAACGAGTAACGCTCCGCCCGCCGCGCGCAAGCCCTCGCTTCTCTCGCCCTCAAAATCGTAATAGCCGGGCAAATCCAGCAAGTTCACCTTGACGTCCTTCCAAACGAGGTAGGAACAAGAAGTGTAAATAGACATCTTCTTGGCTTTTTCCAAATCGTCGAAATCGGAAACTGTCGTACCGTCCAACACCTTACCCTGTCTGTCGATTGCTCCGCCGTTGAAAAGCATAGCCTCGCAAAGCGTCGTTTTGCCCTCGCCACTGTGACCTACCACCGCAATATTGCGGATGCGTTCCCCTTGAAACTTCATAAAATAAATCCCCCTTGTATATGGATAGTTTTTTCTTCCCCGACCGCCTGCGTAAAGCCAAGCGACTGAAAAAGTTTGTACTATTATAATATATATTCAAGCAAATTTCAAGGGGTTTTTGAAAAAAAGTTTGTAAAAAAAGGAAATTTTTTTGAAAAAGCGGGCTGTAGACGGCGGGAAAATAAAAAATCGGGCGTAAAAAAGCGGTTTTTCTGCGGGCGTATTCTTACTTGATAAACCGCCGTTTACGCGAAATTAAGGGCATACAGCGCGAAAAACGGGGTTTTGTGAAAAGAATTTACTTTTTTTTGCGTCATTTGCTGTACTTTTTAGAAAAATTGTGGTATAATAGGGTAGTAAAATAACGGGTTTTCCTTTTTTATAAAAAAGGAAAGCGCGAAACGGGAGAAAATAAAAATGGCTGAAAGAGTAGAAGGCGAATACGGCGCGGAGCAAATACAGGTTCTCGACGGGTTAGAGCATATCCGTAAGCGTCCTGGTATGTATATTTCGTCCACCGACGCAAAGGGTTTGCACCACCTCGTTCACGAGGTCGTGGACAACTCTATCGACGAGGCGCTTGCGGGGTACTGTACGCATATCGAAGTCACGATTAACGCGGACGGTAGCTGTACCGTACAGGATAACGGACGCGGTATTCCTACCGATATCCACCCCAAAGAAGGTATTTCCACTTTGGAAGTCGTATTTACCAAGGTGAACGCGGGCGGTAAATTCGGCGGGGATTCGGGGTATAAAGTATCCAGCGGTTTGCACGGCGTAGGCGTAAAAGCGGTAAACGCCCTTTCGGAATGGTTAGAGGCGGAAGTGCGCCACGAGGGGAAAATTTTTAGACAGGTATATAATAGAGGCGTTCCGCAAAGAAGCGTACAGGTCGTCGGGGAATCGGACGAAATGGGTACGAAAGTTACCTTTATGCCCGACGCGGAAATTTTCGAAACGGTTATCTTTAATTACGATACCTTAAAGGGCAGACTGCGCGAACTCGCGTACCTGAACAAAGGCTTGCGCATCACCTTGGAGGACAAGCGTACGGGTGCGGAAAAAACCGACTCGTTCTGTTACGAGGGCGGTATTTGCTCGTTCGTAGAGGAACTGAATAAAAACCGCGAGGAATTGCTGTTCCCTGCGCCCGTGTATTTTGAAGAACAAGAGGGCGATACGGTGTGCGAGGTGGCAATTCAGTACAACGAATCGTACAGCGAGGTAATATACAGCTACGCCAACAACGTCAACACGATTGACGGCGGTACGCACGTGGCGGGTTTGAAAATGGCGCTCACCAAAGTCATTAACGACGCGGGGAAAAAGCTGAATATATTAAAGGACAACGACAGACTGTCGAGCGAGGACGTTATGGAAGGGATTACCGCGGTAGTATCCGTAAAACTCGTCAACGCGCAGTTTGAATCGCAAACCAAGGATAAGCTGAATAACAGCACCATTCGCGTGTTCGTCAATAAATGCGTTAGCGAGCATATGGGTACGTTCTTAGAGGAAAATCCCTCGGTTGCGAAAGAACTCGTGCTTCGTTGTATCACGGCGCAAAAGGCGCGCGACGCGGCACGGAACGCGCGGGAATTAACGCGTAGAAAGGGCGTGCTTGGCTCGACGACGTTGCCCGGGAAACTTGCGGACTGCTCGGATAGACGAAGCGAACTTTGCGAAATTTATATCGTTGAGGGCGACTCGGCAGGCGGTACGGCAAAGCAAGGCAGAGATAGAAGATTCCAAGCGATTTTGCCACTTAGAGGTAAAATTCTCAACGTAGAAAAAGTGCGCTTAAACCGCGTACTTGAAAACGAAGAAATCAAGTCTATGATTACGGCGTTCGGTTGCGGTATTTTGGACGATTTCGACGAGAGCAAGCTTAGATACGACAGAATTATTTCAATGACCGACGCCGACGTAGACGGCGCGCATATCCGAATTTTGCTGTATACTTTCCTGTTCCGTTATATGCGTCCGTTGATTGAACACGGTCACGTGTACGCGGCGAAACCCCCGCTTTACAAGGCGAGTTTCAAAGGTCACGACGATTATTTATATTCGGAAGAAGAAAAACTCGAATACGACAAAAACGCGACGGGTAAGATAGAATACCAACGCTATAAAGGCTTAGGCGAAATGAGCAAGGAACAACTTTGGGATACGACGATGAACCCCGCGACGCGTACGCTTATCCGCGTTACTATGCAGGACGCGGCGGAAGCGGACCAAATGTTCTCGATGCTGATGGGGGAAAGCCCTGAACTTAGAAGAAAGTTTATCGAAGAAAACGCGTCGCTCGTAACCGATTTGGATATATAAGGAGAAAAATGAAATGGCAAAGAAAGATACTAGCCCCGAATTAACCGAGGAATTTAAGAAAACGCTTGCGATGACCAAAATGCTGGACGTAGAGGTGGACGACGAGTTAAAGCGTTCGTTTATCGCGTACGCAATGGCGGTAAATAAATCGCGTGCTATTCCCGACGTTCGCGACGGGTTAAAACCCGTGCATAGACGAATACTCTATTCCATGCACGAAATGGGCTTGTACAACGACAAGGCGTTTAGAAAATGCGCCCGTATCGTCGGGGACTGTATGGGTAAATTTCACCCCCACGGCGACAGCTCGGTGTACGACGCGCTCGTAAGATTAGCGCAGGATTTCACCATCAATTTCCCGCTCGTTGACGGACACGGTAACTTCGGTTCGGTGGACGGCGACTCAGCGGCGGCTATGCGTTATACGGAGGCAAGACTTACCAAACTCGCCTCGGAAATGCTTCGCGATTTAGACAAGGAAACGGTAGATTTTATCCCCAACTTCGACGGTAGCGAGGAAGAACCCACCGTTTTGCCCGCAAGATATCCAAACCTTCTCGTCAACGGCGCGGACGGTATCGCCGTCGGTATGGCGACGAATATCCCGCCCCATAATTTAGCCGAGGTTATCGACGGTACGATTGCAATGATTGACAACCCCGAAATCACGGTGGACGAGCTTATCGAGTATATCCCTGCGCCCGATTTTCCCACGGGCGGTGTGATTATGGGCAGGAGCGGTATCCGCCAAGCGTATAGAACGGGACAAGGACATCTCGTCATTCGTTCTAAATGCGAAATCGAGGAATACGGCACGGGCGCGAATATCCGTTCGCGTATCGTCGTAACCGAAATTCCCTATCAAGTGAATAAAGCACAACTTATCAAGACGATTGCCGATATGGTAAACGACAAGCGTTTAGAGGGTATTTCGGATATCCGCGACGAGTCGGATAGGGACGGTATGCGTATCGTCATTGAAGTCAAAAAGGACGCCAACGCACAGGTCGTTTTGAATACGCTGTATAAAAAGACCAAATTACAAAGCTCGGACGGTATTATCCTGCTTGCGCTCGTAGAAAACGGTACAGAACCCAAAACGCTCAATCTTCGCGACGTTTTGTATCATTATCTCAACCATCAAAAAGAAGTTATCACGCGCAGAACGCGTTACGATTTGAACAAGACGGAAGAACGCGCGCATATTATCGCGGGGTTAGTGCTTGCGCTTGCCAACGTAGACGAAGTTATCCGAATTATCAAAGCGTCGGCGGACAAGAACGAGGCGATTGCGGGTTTGACGGGTGCGTTCGAATTAGACGAAAAGCAAGCCAACGCCATTTTGGAAATGCGTTTGCAACGGCTCACCTCGCTGGAAGTGGAAAAGCTCAAAGACGAGCTTACCGCGTTGCAGTTGACGATTGCGGACTTAAAGGACATTCTCGCCAACGAAAGCAGGGTAATGCAAATTATCCGCGACGACTTAACGGAAATTAAGTCGAAGTACCCCTCGCCCAGAAAAACGGAAATTTCCGTCGATTACGGTAATATCGAGGACGAGGATTTAATCGACAAAGAGGACGTCGTTATCTCTATCACGCATTCGGGCTATATCAAGCGTTTGCCCGTCGCGGAATACAAAGCGCAAAACCGCGGTGGCAGAGGGATTACGGGTCATAAACCCAAAGACGAGGACTACGTGGAAAAGATGTTCGTTTGTTCCACGCACGACCCTATCTTGCTGTTCTCGTCCAAGGGTAAGGTGTACTCGATTAAGGGCTACGAAATCCCCGAGGCGAACAGAACGGCAAGGGGCAGAGCGGTGGTGAATATCGTTCAGCTCGACCAAGGCGAAAAGATAGAAACGGTGTTGCCCGTATTAGAAAACGGCAACGGGTATTTGATAATGGCGACGGAAAAGGGCTTGATTAAAAAGACCTCGACGGACGAATTTAAGCGGATAGCAAGAAACGGTAAAATCGCGATAAAATTGCAAGAGGACGACAGGTTGATTGCCGTGCGCTTTGCAACGGGTGAGGACGAAGTACTCGTCGCCTCGCGTGGCGGTAAATGTATCCGTTTCTCCGAACAAGACGTGCGCCCCACGGGCAGAGGCACGCAGGGCGTTAAAGCGATTACGCTTGGCAAAGACGATATCGTCGTGGATATGCTTATCGTAGACAAAACGCAAGATTTGTTCACGCTCACTTCGCTTGGCTACGGCAAGCGTTCGAAGCTCGACGACTACCGTTTGCAAAGCCGTGGCGGTAAGGGTATCAAGGCGGGCGTGTTCAACGAAAAGACGGGGTATCTCGTCAACTTCAAACCTGTCACCGACGAGAATGATATTATGATTATCACGACGAGCGGTATTATTATCCGTATGCACGCGGATGCGATAAGCTGTATCGGCAGAGCGACGCGCGGTGTAAGGGTTATGAACGTGAAAGACAGCCTTGTGGCGACGGTAGACGTCACCGAACGCGACGACGAGGCGGAAGTCGAAGCACCCGAGGAAACGGCGGACGATTTAAGCCCCGAGGACTTGGTTGGCGAAACGGAAGTCGAAGAGGTAGAAGAAACGACGGTTTTGGACGAAGAACAAACGAACGAAACCACCGACGATACGCCGAGCGACGAAGAATAATTAAATAAAGCAAAACGAAAAAATCGGGGGTTGCGTATTAGGCGCAACCCCCGATTTTATATGCAAACGATTTATTGTTCGTCGGCGGGATTGATTAAATCGAAGAATTTGATAAGGAAACCCGAAACGGGGAAACTTGCCTGTACGATAATAATCAAGAGCAAGAGCTGTTGCAAATTGAGCTCAATATTCGACCAACCCTCGAACACAAATTCGCCGACTAAGGGTACGGAAACGACGACGACGCACAGGAATGCGGACACGATAAACAGCACCGCGCGCACGATATTAAACGGTTGGCAGATACGGTACAGCATTACCAGACCGCAGAAGGTAAGCGCAAGCATCATCATTGCCTCGTATTCGGTGGCGACCGTTCCGCCTTGCGTGAACTCGAATTTTTCGGAAAGCGGGGTTTGATGCACGACGTACAAGGTTAAAATACCAAGCGCCATCGTCAGCGCGCCGGGTATGGCTCGGCTTAGTACGTAGGGGATAAACTTGCCTTTGACGCGTTCGGTGTTGGGCTGTAAGGACAAAACGAACGACGGAATGGCGCTGATAAACATTTCGTACATCAACATATTGCTCGTCGTGAAGAAGTATTCGCTTTTCAAAGCGATACAAACGACGGACAAAACGAGGGTGAGTAGCGTTTTCATAATATACAGCGAAGACGAGTCTTTAATGTTATTGATAACCCGTCTGCCCTCGTTGACGATTTTGGGCATAGAACCAAAATTATTATCTTGTAAAACGAGGTTGGAAACGTTTCTCGCCGCCTCGCTACCCGAGGCTACGGACACTGCGCAATCCGCCTCTTTCATAGCCAAAATATCGTTCACGCCGTCGCCCGTCATAGCGACGGTATTGCCCGCCTTTTTAATCGAGCGGATTAAAATCGCCTTTTGTTCGGGTGTAACCCGACCGAATACCGTATACGCGTTCGCCGCGTTTTCCACTTCCAAATCAGACAAACCTTCCAAGGAAATGAAATGCGAGGCGTTCTTAATTCCCGCTCGGCGCGCCACTTCGGACACCGTTACGGGATTGTCGCCCGAAATTACTTTCACGGCAACGTCGTTTTCTCTAAACCATTTAATGGTATCAATGGCGTCGGGTCGGATATTGTCCGAAAGGGTGATAATAGCCACCGCCTTTGCGCCCACGGGCAGTTTATCGCCTTGTAATTGCCCCGTCGCGTGCGCCACTACCAGCACGCGCAAACCCATTTGCGCGTATTGCTTGACGATTTTATCTATTTTTACGGGCAGGGGCTTTAACACGAACTCAGGCGCACCCATAATATAAGTACCCGCGCCCTCGAAAGTGACCGCCGAAAGCTTTCTCGCGGACGAGAACGGCAGGGTGCTGATAGGCTGTAACGCCGAGGAATGTCCAAACCGCTCGTAAAGCGCGATAGAGGTTTGGTTGTTATCGCTAAGTGATGCGTTAATCGAACCGATAATATCGTCGATACCAAATTCCGAATTATTATTGAGCAAAATGCAGTCGCTTACCTTCATTCTGCCGTCGGTAATCGTTCCCGTCTTATCTAAACACAAGACGTTGACGCGCGCCAGCATTTCCAAGGAATACATATCTTGTACCAAGGTATTGTATTTGGCAAGCCGAATCATACCCACCGACAGCGCCACCGTGGTAAGTAGCAACAAGCCCGAGGGTATCATACCGATAACGACGGACGCGGTTTTTTGTATGGTTCCGCTAAGCACGGTATCGCCTGAGAGCAAGGTTTTCCAAAACCCGCCCGTGACGGCGAGGTCCGCCCATTCCTTGCCCACCGCGCCGAAGTTGGTGAAGAACATCAAAATTGCGACGGGTACGATAGCCAAACCGATAATTTTAATAAACAGCGTAATCGAGTTCATAATTTCGGAGTTGGGGCGTTTGTACTTCTTCGCGCGCGCCGTGAGCTTGCTAATATAGGTATTTTCGGCGACCTTATCCACGCGTACCGCGATTTTTCCGCTCGCGACGAACGAACCCGCGTAAATAAAATCCCCGTCCTCTTTTTTGATAGGTACGGATTCACCCGTCAAAAGCGATTCGTTGAGTTCCGCGTTGCCTTCCACGCAAACACAGTCCGCGGGGACTTGTTGACCCATCGTCAAAATCAAAATATCGTCCACGACGATTTGTTCGACGGGGATATCCAAGCGTTCCCCGCCTCGCACGACTTTTGCGGTAGGGGAGGACAAAATCGCAAGCTTATCTATTTTGCGTTTCGCGCGGATTTCCTGAAAAATACTCACGAAAATATTGCAAAGGAAAATACCCACGAACAAGAACTGCGATAAAGGCGCGCGCGCCAAAGCGAGCGCAAGCGCCGCAATCAAACAAAGCAAGTTGAAAAAGGTGCAAATATTCCCGATAAAAATACTACGGTAGGTTTTGGAATATTTTTTCGCCGTTCTGTTCACCAAGCCCTGCGCAATCCGTTCTTCCACTTGTTTCGCGGAAAGCCCCTCGTTCGCGTCCGCGTTAAAACGGCGCACGTTAACCTGCGCTTGCGTTGGTTTATTCTTTTTCAAAAAGGAAAATACCCCCTGTTTTTCCGTTTGCAACGGTTTTTCGGTTGTGTTTTCCGTTTCCAAGGTATTGTTTTTTGCCATAAATCGCCTCATAAAACGAATATATTGATACTATTATAACATACCTGCGTGAAAAATACAAGTTTTTTAAGGAATTTTTAGAGGAAAATGGCGCGTCCGCTTTGCATTTAATTGCTTTTCCTTGAAAAAAGTTGTATAATAGGAAAAACGAAAGAAAGTTAGGAGCAGTAAACAAATGATTGACATCAATCTTATTCGTACCAACGCGGAACTCGTAAAAGAAAATATCCGTAAAAAATTCCAAGACCACAAGCTTCCGCTCGTGGATAAAGCGTTGGAATTAGACGCAAAACGCCGTGCGCTTATCGCAGAGGGCGACGCGCTTCGCGCTTCCCGTAACACCTTATCTAAGCAAGTGGGCTTGCTGATGAAAGAGGGGAAGAGGGACGAGGCGGAAAGCGTGAAAGCGCAGGTGAAAGCCAACGCCGACAGACTGCTTGCTATCGAGGCGGAAACGGCAGAAGTCGAAACCGCGCTCAAAAAGACGATGATGAGTATTCCGAATATTATCGCCGACGACGTGCCTATCGGAAAAGACGATAGCGAAAACGTAGAGTTGCAACGCTTCGGTGAAGCGAAAACGCCTGATTTTGAAGTACCCTATCATTTGGATATTTTAGAGAAATTAGACGGTATCGACGTGGATTCGGCGCGCCGTACCTCAGGGCAAGGCTTTTACTATCTCACGGGCGATATCGCTCGGCTTCATTCGGCGGTGCTTACCTACGCGCGCGATTTTATGATTGACAAGGGCTTTACCTACGTCATTCCGCCGTATATGATTCACGGCGACGTCGTTTCGGGCGTGATGAGCTTTGACGAAATGGAAAATATGATGTACAAAATCGAGGGCGAGGACTTATACCTTATCGGTACGAGCGAACACTCTATGATAGGTAGATTTATGGGTCAGATTATCGACGGTAATAAATTACCCTTAGCGCTTACTAGCTATTCGCCCTGTTTCCGTAAAGAAAAGGGTGCGCACGGTATTGAGGAACGCGGTATTTACCGTATTCACCAGTTCGAAAAGCAAGAAATGATAGTCGTTTGCCGACCCGAAGAGAGCGAGGCTTGGTATGAAAAGCTTTGGAGCTATACGGTAGAGCTGTTCCGTTCGTTAGATATCCCCGTCAGACAGCTGGGTTGCTGTTCGGGCGATTTGGCGGACTTGAAATACAAGAGCTGTGACGTTGAGGCTTGGAGCCCCCGTCAGCAAAAATATTTCGAGGTCGGCTCGTGTTCCAACCTCACGGACGCGCAGGCAAGACGGCTGGCAATCCGCTATAAAGACGCGGACGGCAAGGTAAAGCTCGCGCATACCTTAAACAACACGGTGGTTGCACCGCCCCGTATGCTGATAGCGTTCGTGGAAAACCATTTGCAAGCGGACGGGAGCGTCGTAATTCCCAAGGCTTTGCAGGCGTATATGGGCGGTAAGCAGGTAATTACCCCGAAAAATTAACGCAAAAAGACCGCATAGGCGGTCTTTTTCAAGGAAATTCGCAAGGAAAATATAATGAAATATCTCTTTTTCGATATAGAATGTGCCGGGGTCTTTAAGACGAAGGCGAAAATTTGCGCGTTCGGCTATTGTTTGACGGACGAGCGGTTTCGCATACTCGAAAAAGAGGATTTGCTCGTCAATCCCTTGGGCAATTTTCATTTGACGGATAGAAAGGGCGAACAGGGGCTTGTGTTGCCTTATAAATACGAGGATTTCAAAAAGTACCCCACTTTCCCGCAACGCGCCGACAAAATTTACGCGCTGTTACAAGATAGCGATACGCTGGTGTTCGGTCACGCCGTCATGAACGACGTGAAGTACCTCAACTTAGAGAGCAAGCGGTTTTTCCTGCCGTCCTTTTCGTTCTCGTTCGCGGACACGCAGTTTTTGTATATGAACAAAATCGGGGATTTTTCAAGACAGTTCGGTTTGGGGAAAATCGCCGAGGAGCTGGGCGTAGAATTTACCCCGCATCGCGCGGTGGACGACGCGTACGCGACGATGCGCGTAGCCGAGGCTATGTGCAAAGCGGAGGGGGTAACGCTTTTGGGACTTTTGGAAAAATACCAAATTTCACTTGGCAAAATCGCCGATTACGAGGTGATACAAAGCTCGTCCGTTGCGTTTGAAAACTTCAAAAGAGAACGGGAAAAGGCCAAGGAAGAACGCGAACGCGCGCGTGTGGAATTTCACATTTTCGCGGACAGAGAAAAGCGCAAACGCGCAAAGGACGGAAAACTCAAAAACAAGACGGTATGTTTTTCGCACGCCGTCGAGTTGCAAACCCCGCTCGCAAAAAAATTGTTAAGTTACGCGTTGGCGCAAGGCTCGCGCGTGACCTTCCGCGCGGAAGAATGTGACGCGTATATTTGTTTCGAGGGCGAAACGGGCGCAAGGCTGAAATCGGTACAAAACCGTAACGCACAAATTTACACCCCGCAACAGTTCGCGAAATTTTTAGGAATGGACGAAAATGTGTAATTTACCCGAAAAATTTATCCAAAGAATGAAAAACCAACTTCCCGCGTCCGAGTGGGAGGCGTTTTTTTCCTGCTATGAAAAAATAGCGGTGAAAGGCGTTCGGCTGAACGCGTTAAAGGGGGACAGGTATGCGTTGAAATCGCTTTTGCCCTTTTTAGAGGAGCAAATTGCTTGGGAGGAAAACGGGTATTACATCTCGCTTGAAAAGGTGGGCGCAACCCCCTTTCACAACGCGGGCGTTTTCTATTCGCAAGAACCGTCCGCTATGTTTATCGCACCGAAATTAGAGGTGAAAGCGGGCGAACGCGTTTTGGATTTATGCTCTGCGCCGGGCGGGAAAGCCACCCAGCTCGCCTCGAAAATGCAGGGCGAGGGTATCCTCGTCGCCAACGAACCCGTGTTTTCACGGGCGAAAATTCTATCGCAAAATATCGAACGGCTGGGCGTAAGAAACGCCGTCGTTACCTGCGAAACGCCTGATAATTTAGCGGAAAAATTCCCCGCGTATTTTGATAAAATCCTCGTGGACGCGCCCTGTTCGGGTGAGGGTATGTTCCGAAAAAACGCCGACGAGGCGCTGAAAGAATGGAGCGAGGAAAATATCGCGCTTTGCGCAAACCGCCAAAAAGAAATTTTACAAAGCGCGGTGAAAATGCTAAAAAGAGGCGGTAGACTCGCCTATTCCACCTGTACTTTCGCACCCCAAGAGGACGAGGAAATCGTGGCGTGGCTTGAAAAAACTTACCCGCAAATGCGCCTTATCGCGCAGGAAAAATTATATCCGCATAAGGTAAAAGGCGAGGGGCATTTTTTCGCGCTGTTTGAAAAGACGGAGGGCGAAGAAAGAGAACTTAAAGCGTTAAAGCCTTGGTGTAGCGCAACCGCAGAAAAGGCATACCGCGCTTTTGAAAAAGAGTTTTTCCATAAAAAATTCGCGGAAAATATCCACGAAACGAACGGCGTTTTGTACGATATCCCCAAAGGCGTTTTCTCTTGGCAGGGTTTGCAGGTTTTGCGCGTCGGCGTTCGGCTGGGTGAGGTGAAAAACGGTAGGTTCGAACCCAACCATTCGCTTGCAATGTGCGTAAAGGCCGAGGACTTAAAAAACGCGTTAAACCTTTCGCAAACGGACGCGCGGGTGGAAAAATACCTGCGAGGCGAAACGGTGGAGGGCGAACTTCAAAACGGCTGGTGCGCCGTGTGCGTCGAGGGCTATCCCTTAGGTCTTGGCAAAGCGGTGAACGGAACAATCAAAAACCACCTGCCCAAAGGCTTGCGTAAAAACTAAATAAAACGCATTCTTTCGCGCGGACGATGCTCGTCCGCGCGCTGTTTTTTATAAAAAACAGCCAAAGACCGCAAGTTTTGGCAGTAAGACGACAAGTTTTAAGAGTAAAAATGACAAGTTTTGATATTGACTTTTACAATTTTCCCTGTTATAATATAGATACAAAAATGAAAACGGAAAAGAAAAGGGGGTGGGGGATAAAATGTCCAAGGATATAAAAAGAGTGATAGCGGTTATCGTTTGTTTGGTGATTTTTTGGCTGACGGTTTTTGGACTCGTTTTACAAAGAGGCTGTTACTATACCCCGTGGGAGCGCTATAAACACCCCGATTTTGTAACCTCGTATACGGAGGCGGAGCATATAGAACGCATTAAAGAACGGACGGAAACGCGTTTTTCCAAGGAAATAGAGAGCGGAGAAATCGCAAATTATACGGTGGAAATCGTATACGCCTTTTACGATAACGACCCCGAATACTTCCTCGTGAATTTAGAATATAAATATCCTTGGCATAAATTAGACTGGGTAGGAAATCCGTACGAGCAAACGAAATATAAACATTTTCTCGGTTATATAGAAAACGACGAGTATTATACGGGCGTCAATGGTTATTCTGGGGAAAAAGGCGATAGTATGTTTACGGAAGGCAGAAACGCTTACGAGGTGGCGGGCTACGGGGAGGCGAAAAAATATTACGGAAATAGAATATTTGCCGTAGAAAAAGAAGGAGCGTTATTAAAAATTTTTAAGATGAATTCTACGGGTCGGGTAGAATTTGAAGCTGGGAACGAAGGCGAATGGGAGCAGTATATTATTCCCGAAACGGAATACGAGGATTTAATGAAAAATAATTATAAATTTAGCAGTCATATATATTAAATAGTAAACGGAAAAAATAATCCCGCCTTGCGAAACGCGTTTCGCAAGGCGGGGTTCGTTTTAATAATTTTTCTTATTTTTTATCCGCTTTCGATTTCTTTTCCTTTTTAGGCTTTGCGGTTTTTTGGGGTTTTGCGCCACGGCTCTTACGCGATTTTGCAACCAGCTTTCTTACAACCAAGCTTACCACCGCAAGCACGAGCACGCCGGCAATCGCAATCGAGCTTGCCAAAAGCCAAACGTTCGTGGTGCTTTCTTCGTTTGCCGTATCGTCGTCGGTGGTGGAATCTTCCTCGTCCGCCTCCGCGTTCACCGTCGTTTCCACCGTCGAGAAATCCGCGTAGGTGGTGTAGCTTACGCCCGCCGTCGCCTTGTACAAATACGCTACTTTTTCCGCATTGCTTGCCGAGGCGTAGCTTGCATAGTTATCGTAGGAATTGCCAACCTTGTTTTCGTCGAGCGATTCGTCGTAACGCAAGTATTTCGCGCTGTCGTAGAACGAGAACGCGCCCTCGAAGTAGTTCGCGCCTTCTTCCATTCCTTCCTTTGCGGAATCCAGCCAAGCGGTGATTTTTTCTTCCGTTTCGTCCACCGACCAAGCGTCGAACGCTACGAACGCACCGCGTCCGTTAATCGTGCTGTCGTCGCGCGCACCGCTCCAAACTTCCAAACGATAGTTCTTTGCCTCGTCGCCCGTATGCAAGTAGAAGGTAACCGTTGCCCAGCCTGCGCCCGTACCGCTAACTTCCGCTTTCAACGCCTTTTCGCCGTTACCCGAGATAGCCTCGTAACGCGCGGGCAGGGACGCCGTTGAGAAGTCGTACACTAAGATATTGTCTTCATTTGCAACCTTTTCGGTGTTGTACGCGTAAGCCGTTTTTGCCGTTTCGTCGTATCCGTAGAACGCTACGCCGTCGTTGCCGTCGTGTTTCCAAGCGGAGCTGTAATCGTATTGAACGCCACCGTCCGCAAGTACTAAGTTTCCAGCTTTTACGCCGTACGCTTGCAAGTTCGCAAAATATCTGTTCGTGTCGATACCTTCCGCGCCCGACCAGTTCGGGTTGACCTTATACAAACCGTTGGCTTGAAGTTTGAACGCCGTATCCGTTCTTGCTACGAACCCGTCGGCAGAGGGGTCTTTCGCAAGCACGTTGCCGTCCTCGTCATACCAGTAGGTAAGCGTTCTGCCGATAGACAAGGTGTTTTGACGGGTGTCGTCGTCCGTGTCGATAAGGTATACGCTCGCCACCGCGCCCGCGCTGACTTTCACGCGCAAGGACACCGCTTTGTAGGTGTTTGCCGAAACGGTGGTCGTCGTACCGATAAAGCCGTACGCGTGACCTGCTTGTTCGTCGCTCTCGTCCGTGTAAATAACGAGCGGTTGCGTCGTCATTTCGTCGAACACGCTGTTCCAAGTCGCGCCCGTACCGCCGAGTTTTTCTAAAATTTCCGTATAGTTTTCCGCGTGTTCTTTGTTCAAAAGACCTGCGTTTTGATAGACGTTGATGTCCGTATTCGAAACGCTACCGCCTACGTACGCGCTGTTGGAATATACGCCTTTGTAGTTTTTGGGAATTGCGAAACCGTCTTCAATATTCGCCGTCGAGAGTTTGGTTGCCGAATCGAAACCGCTGTCGCCCGCGGGTTTGTTCGTTTCGCCCGTCAGCGTAACCACTTTCGAGTAGCTACCGCTCGTCGCGCAAGCAAACGCCTCTTCCGTCATCGTCGTCGTCTTAAAGCCCGTAAACACCGCAAGTCCTTCGCCGTACGCCGATTTTTCCGTATCGATAACCTTCGTCGAACCGAGCGTGAACGAGAAATTCACCGTCGCGTTTTCCTCGCCGTCGTTATGGATAAAGAAGAAACATTGTTGCCAGCCGTCGTGCAGTTCCTTTTCCGTTTCTTCCGTGCCTTCCGTCACCGTAACCTTGATAGGCGAAATGGTCGTCGTGTCCAAGGACGAAATGGCGGGTTTGCCCTCGTTATCTAATAAGGTAATGCCCGCGCCCGTGATACCGTTCATATCCGAGGTCTTTACGAAGAACGAATATGCCACTCTCTCGCCTGCGGGGATAGTGATGGCAGGGGATTTCGCCGTATAGGTTGCGCCCTTAGCCGAGAACAAAATGAGCGCGTCGCCGTCCGTCAAATAGTCGTGACCTTCGAAATATTCCTTATACGCCGATTTCGCAAACGCGTTGTCGGGGTCGTTGAGCGTCGTCGCGATATTGCCAATCACGTACTTGTCCTTATCCGCGTCGAACCCCTCTTTCAAGGTCGGCGCGTACGTTTGCGCGTTTTTATTCACAAGTTCGGGGAACTTGGAAATATCGCTTTGCTCAATCGCCGTGTATACGATACCGTTACTGTCACGCTTTTCCGTCGTGGGCGCAATTACCCAGCCCGCTTGGCTAAGCAAGTTATAATTTTCGAAATCGCCCGAGAAATCAAGTACGAACTTCGTCGTGGAAACCTCGCTTGCGTCAAAGCTCTTCGCCTCTTTCGAGCTACTTAACGTAAGTTCTTCGCCCACAGGAACGCTCATTGCGTTTTTATTCTCTACGATTTTACATTCGATATCGTCAAAGAACGCATAGCCGTTGACGTACTCGTATCTGTCCGTACCACCGCCAAGACCTAAGCCCAAAACGATAGTGAAGGTGGAATCGGCGTAGGACGCGCCTTTGAGTGCGAACTCGTATTGCACCCAACCGTTGTTGTCGGTTACGTTTTGCGTGTTGATATTTTTAATTTCGAGGGGGTCGAGGGATTTTCCGCCAACCGAGTGCGTAATGGAGATATACGCGCCCTTGTCTACGATATTTTCCGCCTTTTCCCCGCTCGTCGTCGTGCAGGTCAAGTTGCTCGTCTTTACCCAAACGGAGAAGTTTGCGCTCGTACCCGCGCTCACCGTCACGCTGGTAGACGAGGTGAACTTTTGCGCCGTACCCAAATGCGCGTAGGAAGAGTTGGAATACTCGTTATGGAGCATCAAAACTTTCGTGTTCGTTTTGCCGTCCTCGTCCTCGGTTACTTCCGCGTTCGGGTCATAGTCGTGCGTGCGGGGGTTTTGAATACCCACGAGCGTTTTATCCGCGTTTTCGATTAAGGGCAAATCCTCGTCGTCGATATTAAACGATTCGTAGAAATCCAAATCGTCGATATCGCCGTCGCTATTCGCGTCTTTCCAAGCCTTGTAGTATTCTAACTTGTCGCGAACGGACATAGAATCCCACTTACTTTTCGCCTCGTCCTCGGTAAGTGCGCTTGCGGGCTTGTCCAAATACGACTCGGTCAAATTCTTCCAAGCCGAGTCCTGCGTGTCGATAATACCGCTTGCCGATTTAGAGGAAAGTGCGGTACCGCTCGTCGCGGAGTTTACCGAACGGGTCCAGCCCGTAACGCTGGTGACGATAGGGTTCAAACCGTCCTTATCGTCGAAAGTTTCGAAGTCGGAGTTCTTAATAATTCCGTCGTCGGAAACGGTTTCTTTTTCCGTTTCTTCACTCGTAGACGAGGAAGAGGAGGAGGAATCGTCCTTACAGGATGCGAACGCCGTCATCATTGAAGTCGCCATCATCAGCGACATAAAGATTGCAAGTAAATTCTTCTTGCGAGAGTTGGTTTTTTTCTTCATACAACCACCTTAACTTTTGGTATTTGTTTTACAATATAATATCACGCGTGCGTAGGGCTAACGCGTAGCCCACAAAACACCACGCTATACTATTTTAATACAAAATCGATTTATTAGCAAGCGTTTATAATAGGTAACGGCAGAAAAAGTTTGATAAAACGGAAAAAAATACGCAAAATAGTAGTGAAACCGCCCGCTTGGGCGGAAATATTTTCCTAAAAAGGAGCAAGGAAATGGAACAAGCGAAAACGCAAAATTCGAAACGCCTTTTTTGCGGAGTGGCGGTGGGCGTTGCCAACAGCCTGTTCGGCGGGGGTGGCGGTATGCTTGCCGTACCCCTATTAAACGCTACGGGTTATACGCAAAAAGAGGCGCACGCCACGGCAATTTTGGTGATTTTACCCGTTTCTTTTTTCTCGTTTTTGCTGTATTTTATACAAGGAATGTATGATTTTTCGGTACTCATACCGACGGCAATCGGGGTGACGGCGGGCGGAGCGGTAGGCGCGCTTATTTTGGGCAAATTGCCCACCAAAACGGTGACGCTCGTCTTTGCGTTTTTGCAGGCGGTAGCGGGCGCGTTTTTGTTCTTTTCCAAATAAAATTATAGCGTATGTCTTTTTATCTTTATCTCATTTTAGGCTTTATCGGCGGGATTCCCGCAGGTATGGGTATGGGTGGCGGAACGGTTACCATACCCTTATTAGTATTGCTTGGCGGGGTGGAACAAAAAATTGCGCAATGCGCCAACCTTTTTTCCTTTTTACCTATGAGTTTCGGCGCGTTAAGAACGCACGCGGAAAACGGTCTTTTGAAAACGCAAGGTGTTTTGTGGGTGATTATTCCCGCGCTGTTACTCTCGATTCTCGGCGCGCTTTCGGCGTTCTTGTTGCCCTCTGAAATTTTAAGGCGCGCGTTCGGTGTTTTTTTAATCGGTCTGTCCGTTACCACCTTGCATAAAAGCAACGGCGCGTAAGGTTTGAATTTTGCTTAAAACCGAGGGCAAAATACACAAAACAAGCGGACGAATTTGTCGAAAATGTGGAAAATTACAAAAATATCGAAAAATTTTCCAAAAGGGTATTTACAAATACCGTTTTATGTGGTAAACTATGGGAAAAATTAAAAAGACACGAACTGCGTAAAGGCGCAAAAACGCGCCTTTCGTTCTTTGTGTAAAATAACGAAAAAATTACGGAATTTGCGGGCGAGACCGCGAAGGAAAAAGGACAGAGGTAAAAAGTGGAAAAAATCGGTATTATTGATTTAGGCTCAAACACGGCGCGGTTGCTCATTGTGGAGATGTTCACCGACGGTCATTATATGGTGGTAGACGAGTTGAAAGAAAGCGTTCGGCTCGGTCAAGATATGGATAGGGACGGGTTCTTAAAACCCCAACGCATTGCGGAAACGATAAAAACCTTGAAAATGTTCAAGCGTCTTTGCGACACGAGCGGGGTAGAACGCATTATCGCCGTAGGTACGGCGGCGGTGCGTCGCGCGAAGAACCAACGCTCGTTTTTAGACGAAATTCAGGTTTCGTGCAATATCACCATTCGCGTACTTACCGAGGAGGAAGAGGCGGTCCTCATTTACAGAGGGGTTATCAACTCGATGGACATACCCAAAGGGCTTATCCTCGAAATCGGCGGTGGAAGCACGAAAATCGTGTACTACAACCGTAGAAACCTGCTCAACTACGCGTCTTTGCCGTTCGGCGCGGTAACGCTTACCGATTTGTTCGCGAGCGACGCAACGCCTGAGGAATCGGCAAAACATATCGAAGAATTTTTCACCGAACAGCTGAAAAAACTGCCTTGGCTGAAAGAGGTAGACCCCGAGGCGCAAATGATAGGTGCGGGCGGTTCGTTCCGTAACCTTTTCAAAATCACCAAGCTCGTAAGAAAATACCCCTTGGACAACCCGCATAACTACCGTTTGAACGCGGAGGATTTCACGGGTATTTACGATATGCTCAAAGTTCTCGACGTGGACAAGCGTAAGAAGATTAAAGGGCTTTCGCCCAAGCGCGCGGACATTATGCCCGCCGCAATGGCAATCGTTAAATCTTTCGTTTCGTATATGAATATCAACGAGTTCGCAATTTGCGGTTGCGGGCTTAGAGAGGGGCTTATGCTCAACCAAGCGTTGCCTATTACCACGGAAAAACCTATTTCCGACGTTTTGGGGTACAGCTTGGATACGCTGGTGAAATACCACGGTTGCGACGTAAAACACGTCGAACACGTTATGCAACTTTCCGTACAGCTTTTCAAACAGCTTCGCGTATTGCATAAATTTTCCCGTCAATACCTGAAAATACTTAAAATCGCGGCGAGTATGCACGACTGCGGTAGACGGTTGAAATATTACAATCACGCCCGCCATAGCTGGTATACGACGCTCAACGCCTCTATTTACGGCGCGACGCACCGTGAAATCGTGTTGGCGGCGTTCGTTGCGGGCTGTCACAACCGCGAGGAAATTCCGATGATAGAATGGCAAAAATACAAGGACCTCGTTTTAGAAGAGGACTTGGACGCGGTGAAAAAATTAGGCGTACTGCTTCGTATCGCGGAGAGCTTGGATAGGTCGCAATGCGGTGTGATTACGGGCGTAAACTGCGACGTACTCGGCGATTCCGTGATTATGAAAACGGAAGTTACGGGCGACGCGTCGCTGGAAATTCGGGACGCGGAATCCGCTAACGTCGAGTTTAAGCGCGCGTTCCATAAAAATCTCGAAATCTTATAAAAGGAAAAAAACCGCTCTTTCAAAACGCCGACGAGGCTTTGCGGACGGGCGGTTTCTTATTTCTTTTGGAATGATTTGCGCCTAACGGCGCGTGAAGTTTCGCTTTCGGCTCAATGAATTGGGCTATCGCCATAAATTGAAATGCAAAGCATTTCATTATTGTAATTATTCCACAATGCAAAACTTTGTTTTGCAATTCACGCCCGTAGGGCAATTCACGAAATTTATTTCAATGCACGCAAAGCAATGCTTTGCATTTCATTATACTATGGACTGGATACTTGCAAGCGCCTCGCCACGCAGAAAAGAACTTTTTGGCGAAGTCATTAAAAAACCGTTTGATATTATCGTCGCGACGGGCGAGGAAAAAACGGAGGGCGGTTTGACGCCCGAGGCGCTCGTTATGCGCCTTGCCAAGCAAAAAGCGGAGGAAGTTGCCACGTTAGCGCAAGCTAAAAACAAAGCGGTACTCGGCGCGGATACCGTCGTCGCGTTGGGCGACGAAATTCTCGGTAAACCCAAAGACGAAAAGGACGCGTTTCGTATGCTAAAAGCGCTGTCGGGCAACACGCACGAGGTTTATACGGGCGTTTGTATCGTGTATACGCAAAACGGCGAACGCAAGACAAACAGTTTTGCCGTTTGCACGAAGGTGAAATTTTACCCGCTTAGCAACGGGCAAATTAGGGAGTATATCGCGACGGGTTCGCCGATGGACAAGGCGGGCGCGTACGGGATTCAGGACGGTGGGTTGGTAGAAAAAATCGAAGGTAGCTTTACCAACGTCGTCGGACTTCCCGTAGAGGAATGTATAAAACAAATCCGCCTTTTGCAAGGCGAAGAAGAATAACTCGACGCATACCTGCCCTATGCGTTTAGGTCAAAAAAGCAGAAAAAAGGGAGATAGCTATGTGGAAATTGTCCATTGATTTGGGTTCGTCTACGACGAAAATATACCGCGCGGATACGAGTAGCGGTATCGTTCTTGCCGAGCCGTCCTGCGTGGCGGTGGCGGGCGAGGAACGCGAGGTGAAAGCCATAGGCAAGGACGCCAAAAACCTGATAGGCAAAACGGCGGAATACACCAGTATTATCTACCCCGTGTACGAGGGCGAAATCGTGGATATGCGTTTAGCCGTCGCTATGCTCAAAGAGTTTTTCAACCGTATCGGTATAAAACCCGCGTCCCTTCGTCGCGCGCAAATTTTGATGAGCGTACCCTGCGGTGCGCCGTCGCGCCTTCTCTCTCAATACGCGAATTTAGCCGAAGAATGTGGCTTAAAAAAGGTATTTTTCGTAGAACAGCCGTATTTATGCGCGGTGGGTGCAGGCGCGGTGCTGAGCGATTTTGACCCCGTTTTTTGCTTGGATATCGGCGGGGGTGTAACGAATATCGCGGTGGTGTCGGCGGACGGTATTATCGCGGGCGTGTCTATGAATATCGGCGGGAACAATATCGACGCGAATATTTTAGCTAAGGTTGCGCGCGTAAATAAATTAAAGATAGGCGCGCTGACTGCGGAACGCTTAAAAAAGGAAATCGGTTCGCTCGCCCCGCACGCGCGCGGAACGATGGTCGCGGAGGGTAGCTCGCTGGATACCTGTCGCCCGTTCGCGTCAGTCATTCAAGCGTCCGACTTGTCCGACTGTATTAAGGTGTATATCGATAAAATCATAGAATACGCCACGACGGTATTAAGAAAATTGCCCGCGGAAGTATCGGCGACGGTGAACAGAAACGGCGTGTACTTATCCGGCGGAGTGATGAATTTACCCTACTTAGCGCAGTATATCGGCGCGAAACTCGAAATGCGCTACCACGTTTGCGAAGAACCGCAATTTGCGTCCGTTTTGGGCGGTGGAACGGTAATTCGGGACAAAAGTTTGTTAAACGCCTTTGCAAAAGAGAACGAATAAAAAATTTTCTTAATCGCGCAATCCCTTGTAAATAAAGGGCTTACGCGATTTTTTCGTTTGAAAAATAAAAAAAATAAAAAAAATTTAAAAAATTTTTCAAAAACCCCTTGACAAATAAAAATTTTATGCTATAATATAAGTACAAAAAGAAAGAAACGAACAAAAAATGTTCGAAACTTTCAAAAATAAAAAGAGGGAAAACCGATGCACAGCTAAGAGATAGCCGAAAGGGAAGTCGGCAAAGTGCCGTAGGGATACGGCGAAAAAAATAACTGTTAAAGGAGGGTAAGAAAAGCGATGATTCCTTACAACTTTACCAACAGGTACTTTAACAAAGAAGTGAGAACGGGGGGTTAGTCCAATGAACTATGAAATTGAGGAGTGTCAAAAATAGAGAAATATCCGTAAAGGAAAAGCGCGGGCAACCGCAATGAAATTGAGTTCAAAAAGACACGGATATAAAGAGAGCGTAACACTCTGAAAAATTGAATATAACGAAAAAGTAGAAAATCCTGCGTTTTGGGCGCGGGATTTTTGTTTTGAGTTAGCGACAATGAATTGACAAACGCGAAAAAAAGCCGTATAATAATGGTTATGGAAACGCCTATTTATTTAGACCACGCGTCCACGACGCCGTTGGACGAACGAGTTCTTGAAAAGATGACGCCGTATTTAACGGAAATTTTCGGTAACGCCGATTCCCCGCACGCGATAGGAAGAAAAGCTATGAGCGCGGTGGATTTAGCGCGCGATAAAATCGCGGAACTTATCAACGCGCGGAAAAACGAGGTGTATTTCACTTCGGGCGGAACGGAAAGCGACAACTGGGCAATGCTTGGCGGAGCGCGTGCCAAAAAAGCGGAGGGCAAACGCAAAGTGGTGCTGTCCGCTATCGAACACCACGCCGTTTTATCCTCAGCCGAGCGCCTTGAAAACGAGGGCTTTGAAGTGGTGTACTTACCCGTAAACGAAGGGGGCAGGGTTGCGTTGAACGCGCTGGAAAGCGCGATTACGCCTGATACCGCGCTCGTTTGTTTAATGTCCGCGAACAACGAAACGGGCGTGTTGCAACCTATCGACGAGGCTTGCGAAATCGCGCATAAAAACGGTGCGCTGTTTTTCACCGACGCGGTGCAGTCCGCACCGTATATCCCGTTGGATATGCAAAAATGCAAGGCGGATATTTTATCCTTTTCGGCGCATAAATTTTACGGACCGAAAGGTGTGGGCGCGCTGTATATCAAAAACGGCGTGAAGATGCAAAAGCTCGTCGGCGGAGGCGAGCAGGAACGCGGTTTGCGTGGCGGTACGGTCAACGTACCCGCGGTGGTAGGGCTTGCCGAGGCGTACGCGCTCGCCCGCGAGAAAATGCAGGAAAACAACGAAAAGATAAAAAAGCTTGCAAAGCTGTATTTACGCGAAATTTCTGTCTTGGACGGCGTAACGAGAAACGGCGAAACGCAAAACGCCCTGCCGTCCGTTTTGAATTTACGCTTTGCGGGCGTAAAAAACACGGCGTTTTTATACAAAATGGACTTAAACGGCGTATGTCTTTCGGCGGGTTCGGCTTGCGCGAGCGCGTCGGTAAAACCCAGCCATGTGTTGACGGCAATGGGGTTGAGCGAAACGCAGGCGAAAGAGAGCGTTCGGCTGAGTTTTGGGAGAAACAACACGGAAGAAGAAGTTATCCGCGCGGGGCGTTTGACGGTAAAAACGGTAAACGAGTTACGCGAGTTTTAACCGCGGACGGTAAAAAAGGAAAAAATTTTCGTAAAAATGCGCGTGCAATGCCTTTACTAATAAAAAAAATTATGATATAATACTATATAGAAAAAATCAATCGGAGGTAAAATCTTATGGCATACAGAATTACGGATGCTTGCGTAGCTTGCGGAGCTTGCGAGGGTACTTGCCCCGTCGAAGCGATTGCGATGGGCGATAAAGGTATTTACGCTATCAACCAAGACGTTTGCGTAGAATGCGGTGCTTGCGCGTCGGAATGTCCTGCGGAAGCGATTGTAGAAGAATAATCCGATTTTATTCAAAAAAACAAAGAGCGTTGACGAAACCCGTCAGCGCTCTTTTCCGCTTTATCGCAAAATTTTTCACGGAGCGTTTTTTAATTCTTTTTCTAATCGGTCGAGGAAACGGCGGGCGAAATCGGCTACCGCCTGCAATTTCTTAATCAGACCGAGTGCAAGTTTCTCCGCAAGCCCTAAAAAGAGCGCGTCGATACCCGTACGGCGAAACAATTTTTTCAATGCGGTTCTCATAAAAATTTTCTCCTTTTCCGAAGTTTTATTTTCCCGTAAAACCGCCCCGCCGTCAAACGGAAGGAAGAACAAACGCCGAGGGATATGCGCTTTTTCGTCCGTTGCGAGCGGTATTATACCATACTTTTTCCTCTTGTCAAGGGGGTACTGTCGTTTTTTTTGCGTTTTTCTAAAAAATTTTTTTGCGACTTAACCAAGGTGAATAAACGCACTTGACAAATTTTCGCATTTAAGGTATAATAAAGACTGAACTATTGCGGTTGGAGAGAAAGATGATAATTTTGGGTATAGACCCAGGACTTGCGACGCTCGGGTTCGGGGTAATTGAAAAGGACGAACGAGGCAATTCCCGCGCGCTCGATTGCGGGGTGATTACCACGCCCAAAGAAGAGGGTTTGCCCGTCCGACTTGCGATTTTAGAGGGAAATTTACAAAAAATTCTTGACAAATACAATCCCGACGAGATTGCGATGGAAGAGCTGTTTTTCGCAAAAAACATCACGACGGGTATCGCGGTTGCCCACGCGCGCGGGGTCGCGCTGTTGACCTGCGTCAAGCATTGCGGGAAGTTATACGAATATACCCCCTTGCAGATAAAACAGGCGTTGACGGGCTACGGAAAAGCGGATAAAAAACAGATACAAACCACCGTCACCGCGCAGTTGAGATTAAAAACAATCCCCCGCCCCGACGACGCGGCGGACGCGCTTGCCGTAGCGCTTTGTCACGCGTCCACCAGCCGTTTCGGCGAGCTGTTCGCGGTGGGGAATATGACGAGAACGAAAGGCAAGAACACGAGCGCGGGTACGGCGGGTATGCTGATTGAAGAAGCCGAACGCCGTCGCGCGTTGAAAATCGCTAAGGCACGTGAAAAAGCTATGCAAAAACAGGAGGAAACGGATAAAAAATGATTGCGTATTTAAGAGGGAAAGTACTTACCGTTACCGCGGAAACGGCGGTTTTGGAAGTCAACGGCGTGGGGTACGAAATTTACTGTTCGGGCGGAGCGTTCCGTAAAATCACGGTGGGCGAAACGGCGGAATTATACACCTATTTACAGGTAAAAGAGGACGGCGTGACGCTGTACGGGTTTGCCTCGCCTAAGGAAAAAGAATTGTTTTTGAAAATCATTTCCGTTTCGGGTGTCGGCCCGAAACTTGCCGTTTCCATTTTGACGAGTTTGTCCGCGGACGAGCTTACCCAAGCAATCGCGACAGCGGATATCAAGCGTTTGAGCAAAGCCAAAGGCTTGGGCAAAAAGACGGCGGAAAAAATAGTCTTGGAACTCCACGGCAAAATCTCAGCGGTGGAAGTTATCAGCGCAAGCGGGGATAGTTTGACGCAAACGGAGCAACACGAGCGTTTATCGGTGGTGGACGAGGAAGCGGTGTCCGCGTTGACGGGTCTGGGTTTTACTAAGAACGAGAGTATGCAAGCGGTAAAACGCGCGAAAGAGAACGGTGCGACGACGGTGGAAGATATTATCCGCAAAGCGCTTACGGGGCTGTAATTTAAGGACGAGGGAATGAAGAATGTTTGAAGAAGAATACGGCGAAGAGGGTTTGCTCTTAGCCGAAAAAACGGAATACGATATCGAAGAAAATATCCTGCGCCCGAAAAGTATGCGTGACTACGTCGGACAACAAAAGGTGAAGGAAAATTTAAGCGTGTATATCACGGCGGCGAAAGCGCGCGGTGAGGCGCTTGACCACGTGCTTTTGTACGGTCCCCCAGGTTTAGGGAAAACCACCTTATCGCACATTATCGCCAACGAAATGGGCGTTTCGATTAAAATGACGAGCGGACCTGCAATCGAGCGTTCGGGCGACCTCGCCGCTATACTTACCAACTTAAACGAGGGCGACGTGCTGTTTATCGACGAAATCCACCGTTTAAGCAGGAGCGTGGAGGAAATTTTATATTCGGCGATGGAGGATTACGCGTTGGACATTATCGTCGGTAAAGGTCCGTCCGCGCGCAATATCCGTTTTTCGCTCAACCGTTTTACGCTTATCGGCGCGACGACGAAAATCGGTATGCTTGCCCCGCCCCTTCGCGATAGGTTCGGGATTATCAACCGCTTGGAAATTTACACGCCCGACGAGCTGAAAGAAATCGTGTGCCGTTCGGCGAAGAAATTAGAAATTGAAATCGAGGACGACTCGGCGGAGGAAATCGCGCGCCGTAGCAGAGGTACGCCCCGTATTGCCAACCGCCTGTTAAAGCGCGTGCGCGACTTTTCGGCGGTCAAAGGGAACGTCGTTATCACCAAAGAGGACGCGCGGTTTGCCCTTTCGCGCTTGGAAATTGACGAGCTGGGTTTAGACCAAACGGACAGAGCCTTACTTACCACGCTGATTGACAAATTCGGTGGCGGACCGACGGGTTTGGAAACGCTGGCGGCGGCGACGGGCGAGGACGCCAACACGATAGAGGACGTATACGAGCCGTACCTGTTACAGCTTGGATTTATTGCGCGGACGGCGCGGGGCAGAATTTGTCTGAAAGACGGTTACGCGCATATGGGCAGACAGCCCAGCGCCAAGGCAAGAAAACAAATTTCCTTATTTGAGGACGAGTAAAAATGCAAAAAGTGCAGTATAAAAAAAGCGATTTTTATTACCATTTACCCGAAGAACGTATCGCGCAAACGCCTGCCGAGCCTCGCGATTCCTCGCGTCTTTTGGTGTATAACCGCAAAGATAAAAGTATTCAAGATAAGGTGTTTTCGGACATTGCGGACGAGTTACAGGCGGGGGATTTGCTCGTCGTCAACAACACCAAAGTTATTCCTGCGCGCATTTTTGCCAAAACGCAACACGGCGGAGCGGTGGAAGTTTTGCTGTTAAAGCGTTATGATAAAAATACTTGGGAAGTTTTGATGCGCCCTGGGAAAAAGGGCAAAATCGGCGCGAAATTGATAGTTTCAAACGAACTTTCGCTCACCGTCAAGGATATTACGGAATCGGGCGAACGTATCGTGGAATTTGACTACGAGGGCGTGTTCGAGGACTTGCTCTCGCGCGTTGGCACAATGCCGTTGCCCCCGTATATCAAGCAAAAACTTGAAAATCAGGAACGGTATAATACGGTGTATAGCAAGGTCGACGGTAGCGCCGCCGCACCGACGGCTGGGTTGCATTTCACGCCCGCGCTGTTGCAAAAATTAAAGGACAAGGGCGTAGAGATTGCCGAGGTTTTGTTGCACGTGGGGTTGGGTACGTTCCGACCCGTCAGCGAGGAAATTATCACCGACCATAAAATGCATTCGGAATATTACCAAATCAGCGAGCAATCCGCCGAAAAGATAAACAAAGCCAAACGCGAGGGCAGGCGGGTAATTGCCGTGGGTACGACGAGCGTAAGGACCTTGGAAAGCGTGGCGGACGAGAACGGTTTGGTACGCGCGGGCGAGGGAAATACCCAAATCTTTTTATATCCGCCTTATAAAATGAAATGCGTGGACGCGTTGATTACCAATTTCCATTTACCCGAAAGTACTTTGATTATGCTCGTTGCCTGTCTTACGGGCAGGGAGGAAATTTTAGGCGTGTATGATTACGCCGTGGAAAATGAATATAGATTCTTCTCATTCGGAGACAGTATGCTCGTCTTATAACCGTCGAAATACGGTGTTGCGCTGTGGCAACCTTCGGTCATTTACGCCTTAGTAAACTCCCTCAGGTTATCCTCGCGCGCCTTGTCTTTCTCGGTTCTAAGCCAAGCAGTCATGCTTCCCGTAAAATTCGGGGATGCTTGTTTGATTTTATAACACTTCGCATTTCTGCGTTGCGGTTCGGTTACATACTATCGGTATGCGCCCTCACCGCGCCTTGAACTGCTCGGTTCTAAAACCAAACAAAACCGCGCTTTTTCACTTTCCACTTTTCACTCTTACTTCTTCACTTTTTCAATCTAACGAGGGAAAAAATTATGAACACCTACGCAAAATACAATCAATCGGAACAAGATTATTTAGAAAGCATTTTTTTATTGTTAAAAGAAAAACCTGTCGTGCATAGAATCGACGTCGCGAAAAAAATGGAAGTTTCGCAGGCGGCGGTGAATAAAGCGATGAAAAATTTAAGCGAAAAGGGCTATATCTACGAGGACGGCAAACATTTATACTTAACCAAAACGGGCGAAAAATACGCCGAGGAAGTATACGAAAAACATTGTATCATCCGCGACTTTTTACAAAAAATCGGCGTTTCCCCCGCCAAAGCCGAGGAGGACGCCTGCCGTTTAGAACACCTCGTTTCCAAAGAAACTTTTTCCGCTATGGAAAAATTTTTATCTAAATAATTTCAAAAATTGTCAAGCGCGGAATCTCCCCCCGCGCTTGTATTTTTTGGAAAATTTTTTTAACCAAGGTAAATTTTTGCTTGACAAGCGCATAAACTAATGATATAATACATAAGCAATACGGCGTGATAACCGTTTTTTCTATGCAACGAAACTTAACCAAGGTTAAGAAATTATAAAGTAAGGTGAAAGAAATTGAAAAGATTGTTGAGTGATTTGAAAGTAGGCGATAGCGGAAAGGTGGTAAAAGTCAACGGAGAGGGTGCAATTCGGCGCAGGCTGTTCGATATGGGTATCACGCCCGGGGTAGAAATTTATTTTCGGAAAAAAGCACCGCTTGGCGACCCGATTGAAATTACATTACGCGGGTATGAGTTGACCCTGCGCAAAGCCGAGGCAAGCTTTGTAGAGATAGAATAAGGAGTAAAGGAGTAATAAAAAATGGGGAACTTAAAATTTGCGCTTGCGGGCAATCCGAACTCGGGCAAAACCACGCTGTTTAACGCGCTGACGGGCAGTACGGCGCACGTGGGGAACTGGCCGGGGGTGACGGTGGATAAAAAGGAAGGCGTGTGCAAGAGGGGCAAACAACCCGTCGATATTATCGACTTGCCTGGGATTTATTCGCTTTCGCCGTATACGCCCGAGGAAGTAATCGCGAGAAATTATTTGTTGGACGAACGCCCCGATTGCATTATCAATATCGTGGACGCCACCAACTTTGAACGGAACTTATACTTAACCACGCAACTTTTGGAAGTGGACATACCGCTTATCGTGGCGCTTAATATGACGGATATTTTAGAAAAGGACGGGGACGAAATCGACGAAAAGGCGTTGGAGGATAAAATGGGTGTGCCCGTCGTGGAAATTTCCGCGCTCCGCGATAAAAATATCGCGCTTTTAATCGATAGAGCGATTGATTCGGCGAAGAAAAAGCGCTCGGCAAAAAGCGTTTTAGAAAATACCTCCGTTTACGGCGCGATAGAAAACGCGGAAATCGCGTTCAAGCTCAAAGGCGTGGTTGCGCCTTTATTCCACGCGATAAAATTAGTAGAGCAGGACGAAATCGAGGTAAAAAACCATCCGCAAGAGGCGGTGGCGGGTAGAGAATTTTTGCAAAAGAACGCAAAAACCTTAGCCTTTAACGGCGACACCGAGGCGGAAATTGCCGACGCGAGATATAAATACATAACCGCGCATTTCTCCCCCACGCTCAAACGGGCGAGAAAGAAAAAACAGGGCGAACTGACCAAATCGGATAAAGCGGATAGAGTGCTTACCCACCGCTTTGCGGGTATTCCTATTTTCCTGCTTATCTTATTTGCGGTGTTCCATATAACGTTCTCTGAAAACTTTTTGTATTTGGGCAGTATTATCCCTGCGTTTGGGGAATGGTGCGCGCAAGAGAGCGATAGCTTTGTAAAAGGCATTTTCTTTTCGAGCAAGGGGGTAAACTCGTTGGGGGCTACGCTCTATTACGCAATGCAGGCGCTAACGGACGCTATCGGCAGGGGCTTGCAGGGCGTTATGACTGGCGCAAACGCAAGCGACTGGGCGGGACAACTCGTCGTGGACGGCGTTTGGGGCGGTATTTCGGCGGTACTTTCGTTTATGCCTCAAATCCTTGTGTTGTTTTTGTGTTTCTCTATCTTAGAGGACAGCGGTTATATGGCGCGTGTGGCGTTCATTTTGGATAGACTGCTTAGAAGATTTGGCGTTTCGGGCAGAGCGTTTATGCCGATGATTATGGGCTTTGGCTGTTCGATACCCGCAATGGCGAATACGAGAACGCTTGCCGACGAAAAGGAACGCACGGCGACCATTCGCGTAATCCCGTTCTTTTCCTGCGGGGCAAAATTACCCATTTTGACGGCGATTTCGGGCGGTATCGTGATGTCGTTCGGGGTAGGGAACGCGGAAATTATCACCTATTCTATGTATCTTTTGGGTATGGTTTCGGCGGTGCTGTCCTTGTTGATTATGCGCAATACCTCTATGCGTGGGGAAGCGCCACCCTTTATTATGGAATTGCCTATCTACCGTAGACCGGGGTTTAGAAATTTAATGCTCCACCTTTGGGAAAAACTCAAACATTACGTAGAAAAGGCGTTTACCATTATTCTCGTTTCGTGTATCGTCGTTTGGTTCTTGTCCAACTTCGGTTGGGATTGGAAGATGGCGGGGGATATGAGTCAATCTATCTTGGCGTCTTTGGGTAAATTATTGCAACCCATTTTCACGCCACTCGGCTTTGGCAGTCAGCTTGGCGAGTGGGGCTGGATATTCGTCGTAGCCGCCGTTACGGGCTTGATTGCTAAAGAGAACGTTATCGCAACCTTTGCCTCACTCGCGGCGTGCTTGCCCGGGCTTGCGGGTTTTGAGGGAACGGAGGACGGTATTAAAGAGGTTGTGCTTATGATTTCCGCAACGGGCATTACTATCCCCGGGCTTATCTCGTTTATCGCGTTTAATATGACCACCGTACCTTGCTTTGCGTCGGTAGCGACGGCAAGAGGCGAGGTAGGCGAGGGCAAATTCAAGTGGACTTTGCTGTTTTGGTTGGTTGCGTCCTATCTAATCGGCATAACCGTGTACGCGTTCGGCAGTATGTTCAGCGGAGAACTGTGGGCGATTATCGTAAGCGTTTGTCTGTTGGCGGTGGCGGTTTTGGCGACGCTGGGTATCGTTTGGTATAACAAAAAGGGCAGTTTGAAAGGCGTACTGAAAGGTAAAAAACAATGAAACCAATAGATATTATAATTATCGTTTTGGCGGGGCTTGCCGTCGTGGGCATAACCGCTTGGGCGATTTATAAAAAAAAGACGGGGAAAGGCGGGTGCTGTGATTGCCCGTACAAGAACGGCTGTCAAAGCTGTCCGTCCTCAAAAACCAAAGAAAAAGACGAATAAAAAACGACGGAGCGAGAAATTCGCTCCGCCGTTTTTTACAAGCGTTTGATTTTTACCGTTCCGCATAAGACGTCCGAATAGGAATACGCCGTTTTGCCCAAAAAATCCTCGTCGTCGGGTTTGACGGTGAAAAGGGCGGGGTAAATACCCGAAAGCACACCCGAATAGCTCACGCTTTTATTCCTGCCTAAGTTGACTTTTACGGCAACGCGTTGCGCCGAGCAGTCCTTTACCATTTGTTTAATATCCGTTATTTTTTTGGTCGGTTTAATCATAGAAACAGTATTGCCCAAAGCGCGTTATTTTATGCCCGTTCGTCCAAAATTTCCCAAAAATCGAGCGGGAGAAGTTCTATTTTACACGCGCAAAGCATACGATATAACCGACGACAAAATTATGCGCTTTACGCAACAGGAGGGAGAGTTTATGTCTATCAAACCGCAATATGAAACCTATCGCTATACGGGCGAAATTTGTAGGTTAAGAAGTCAATCTATCGTAGAATGTCGGCTTTCGGGCAGTGAAATCGGCAGTATTTTGGCGGTACATTCGTCTGCAATTAGCGAGGAATGTACTTGCGCGGACGGTGAGGTACGCTACGGGGGCAAGGTGTTGCTCTGTATTGTTTACGAGGACGCAAACGGAAAAATTTGCCGAGTTGAAAGGGGTGCGGAGTTTTATCATAAAGCGGAAGGCGCGTTCGTTTCGCCCGCTTGTTTTGCGAAAAATTTATTAAGCGTTGAGAATGTCAGCCACCGTCGCGAAGGTTCGGGTTTGTATATTTCCGTCGTCGTCGGCGCGGATATTCAAGTGTACGGGGGCAAACAGGTGGAATATTTTATCGGCGGGGAAGAGATTGCCGTGCAAACTCAGCCCGTTACCCTTTGTAAAACGGTGTGCGTGTCGGGCGAAACGGAAGGCGAGGACGAATTTGACGCCGACGCTACGGGTGATATTTTATTACATAGCGAAAAAGCGCTCGTCACCGCTTGCAGAGCAAACGCGGGGCAGGTGGAAATCGAGGGCGAACTCAACCTCGGCGTTTGCGTTTTGAAAACGGACGAAAGCGTTTGCTCGTACGAACGCTTAATCCCGTTCCGTATGCAAATACCCTGCGAAGAGGCGTTCGGTAAAGTGACGGCGGGCGCGCGGGTGATTGTCAAATCGGCGGTGCTTTCTTCGAATATCGACGAGGACAAAGGCAGGTGTAAAATCGTGTTTAGTTATACCCTCTCTGCCGAT
The DNA here is from genome assembly GCA_045537295.1 of Candidatus Scatosoma sp. Lineage (GTDB taxonomy): Bacteria > Bacillota > Clostridia > Christensenellales > Borkfalkiaceae > Scatosoma. The sequence continues at coordinate 78,144 of JAZSPG010000070.1, forward strand.
TGTTTCCTTTCGGCAAAAGAGGAACTTACCGTGTGCGCGGACGCCTTTTCGCCGTGTGCACAGTTGGAGTTGGAAACGCAAAAGGATAGGGGCAGGTATTTAACGAACCAAACGAGATGCGTTGAAAGGGTAGAGGGCAAGGCGGTGCTTTCGCCTGCGATTGACGGCGATTACGCGCTTTGTTCGGCAGTGTTACCGCGCGCCGAAGCGGTGTGCAAAAAGACGGACGCGGGCTTTGAGATAGAGGGGATTTTAACGGCGGAAGTGTTATTAAAAGGCGAGAACGGTTATAAATCGACCACCCTTTCCTTACCGTTCGTGTTCCCGATAGATATCGAGGGCGAGGAAGTCGAGGCGGACTGTATGGTATGCGCCTTGAATATCCGTCGGAAAAAGGACGGCGAAACGGAAGCGGAGGCGAATATTAAATTTTGCTTGAAAGCGTACGAGGAGGCGGAGTGGGAATATATTTGCAAGGCGAGCGAGGGGGAAAAGATAGAGGAAAACGAGTCGGCGATTTCGATATTTATACCGCGCGCGGGCGAGGATTTGTGGCAGGTAGCAAAACGCCTTTCGCGTATGCCTGAGGATTTGCAAAAAAGCAATCCCGACTTGACTTTTCCCGTAAAAGAGGGCGAAAGAATATTCGTTTATCGGCAAATTAAGTAAAAATTGTAAAAAATTTCGCGGAACGGTTGAAATTTTCCGAAAAATATGGTACAATAAACGCGACGGGGTTTTTCCCGTCGCGTTTGACTAATTTTAAGAAGTTATGTTTTTTATGAATTCGGTGAAAATAAAAGCGTACGCAAAAATCAATTTGACCTTGGAAATACAAGGCATCGAGGCGGGTTATCATCTTTTGGACTCGCTCGTGGCAAGCATTGATTTGTACGATTTAATTATCTTGAAAAAACGCAAGGACGGGCGTTCGACGGTTACGATGCGCGGAATGGATAGCGAAACTATCCCGCCCGAAAAAAATAACGCCTTAAAATGCGCCGAGGCGTTTAGCCGAAAATTCAAGGTGAACGGCGTGGATATCACCGTGCATAAAAATATCCCTATCGGCGCGGGTCTGGGCGGTTCGTCCGCCGATATCGCGGGTGTGATTTTGGGTATGGCAAAGCTGTATTCCATCACCGATTTTTCGGCGTTGAAAGCGCTTGCCGATTCGCTGGGTAGCGATACGGGATATATGCTGACGGGCGGGTTTGCGCGAATGCAGGGCAGGGGCGAAAAGGTTGCGCCTTTATCCATTGATAAAACGCTGTATTTATTATTGCTTTGCCCGTTTTCAAGCGTGTCCGCGGGTGCGTGCTATCAAAAGTACGATAGCTTGCCCAAAACGCTCGAATGGCGGGAAAGCCAAACGCAAGGCTGTATCGACGCTTTGATGAAAAAAGATATAAACGAGGCAGGCAGGTATTTAACGAACGACTTATTCGTGCCTGCGTTGCACTTAAATTCCGAGGTGCAAACCGCGCTCAACGAGCTAAAAGCGTTTGCTCCCTTAGGTGCGAGTATGACGGGTTCGGGTAGCGGAGTGTTCGCTGTTTTTGAAAGTAAAGAGCTTTGCGAGTGGGCGAAAAGCAGGTATAAGGGCAAGTTCCGCGCGTTCACCGCGAAAACGGTTTGTCCAAACCAAGAAAAAGAGAAAAAATTACGCGGACCGTTCGTGCTTGGCGCGGACGAGGCGTGAAAAATAAAAAACGGAGAAAAAGCAAATGGAAGAAAGAACGGTTGACGACGAATACGGCAGAGGAATACGCTTAAAAAAGACGAAAGACGGGTATATCGACGCAACGGACGCGTCGTTGCAGGACGCGGACGGGGAACTGGACGAGGGCGAAGAAATCGCGTTTGAATACCCCGTGTTCGATACGGACGAGGACGACGAGGATTTGGTAGGGCTTTCGCCTGAGGAAGCGCTCGCGCTTCGTCGTAAAAAGGAAGAGGAAGAGGCGCAAAGAAAAGCGGATTACGCGCAGACTTGCAAAGAGGGTGACGCGCTGTTGCAATCGGGCAGTTTCAAAGCGGCGGAATTAAAATTCGAGCGCGCTTTGGGTTTGGACGAGGAAGCGTGCGAGGCGTGCGTGGGCTACTGGCGCGCAAAAACCGCCGATTTTGCCAACCCCGATATTTTGATTGAGGAATACGCCGAGTCGGGTATTGAAAACTTGGAATACGACTTGGGCTTGAATGCCGTGGATACCATTAAACGCGAATACGGCAAGGTGTTCGCCCGCCGTTTACAAGAGTTAGGCGAGGAAGAAAAACCGCTCCGTGCGCAGTTCGAGGAAAAACAAGCCAAGCGCAGAGCGGTACTGTCGGAAAGACTGAAAAAATCCACGCTTATCTTTTGCGCCGTGGCAATCCCGACGCTCGTGTTGCTTATTTTAACGCTGGTGTTCGGTTTGAAAAATTTCACCACGCTCGGCGGGGAATATATCACGCCGACGATAGTTTTGGGTGTAGCGTTTTTCCTGTGCTTTATCGCGTTCATTTTCGTTACGAATAAATGGATAAACGATTTTAGAATACGCAAGGCGAACGAACTCCTTACCTCTACGGACGAGGGCAAACGGTTGCTGAAAATTCGCGCGTATAAAGAGCTTTACGAGTGCTTAGTGCCCAACGAGGCGTAAAAATTACCGCATAACCAAAAACCGAATAAAAGGCGCTGACTTCCCGTCAACGCCTTTTTTTAATCGTATTCTTTTAATCCAAGCAAATAATCGGTGGAAACTTCCAAATTGCGCGCGATATCCACAATCGCCTGCATAGGCGGTTCGTTGTGCCCGTTTAGCCACTCGCATAAGGTTGTGGGCTGTATATTAAGGGCTTTGGCAAGGTCTTTTTGCGTGCGCCCTAACTCCTTTAATACCGTTTTTACCCGTTCGCCAAATATCTTCATAATTCATATTATATAAATTTTCACAAAAAATATTATAAATATTCATAAAATATGAATACATTAAATACTTGACTATTCATAATAAATGAATTATAATTTTTTTAAGGAGGGTTTTATGGAAAATAACGATAAATTTTTAGGAGAGAGGATTCTATTAACGGTTTTCGCTATTATGCAAATTCTTTTGAGTTTTATAACTTTATATCATTTGTATGGCGATTTGTCCTTAAATGGAGAGAAAAAGGGATTTTTATTATATGAATTATGTGGTTGTTTATGTATGATTTTACTGTGTGTAGAGTTATATTATTCGCTGAGAACTTTTTTAACGGAAAGCGTTGAAGATAAATTTATTTTACAAGGAAAAGCGTGGGTGTTTCTATTTATTGCGGGGTTTCTCTATTTTGTAACGGCATTTAGCATATATAGGAAAGAAGAGGACGATATATTTACCGCTATTTTTGCGGGTATTATTCCTTTTGGGTCTATCGTAATTATATTTTTTATGTACATTTTAGAAAGAAAGGATTTTTTCGAAAAATTAAATAAAAGGCGCTGACTTTCCGTCGACGCCTTTTTTATTATAAGGAAGTAAAAATCGTTGCGTTTATTAGGGAATAATGGTATAATAGGGAAAGTATGAAGACGATTTTAAGGTATTTCAAAAATTATAAATGGCAAAGCGTGTTAGGTCCGCTGTTTAAGCTTTTAGAGGCTACTTTTGAGCTGTTAGTCCCGTTTGTCGTCGGTTTAATCGTCGATAAGGGTTTGGGCGCGAATATCAACGGCGCGTACCCGAACGCGAACAAGGGCTATATCGTGGGTATGGCGTTGCTCCTCGCGGGGTTTGGGCTGTTCGGGTTTTTGTTCTCGGTGACGGCGCAGTATTTCTCGGCGCGGGTGGCGACGGGCGTTTCCGCCGATTTGCGCAGGGATTTGTTCAAAAAAATCCAGTCGCTTTCGTATAAGGATTTGGACGGGCTGGGCTCGGCGACGATGCTTACGCGAATGACGAGCGATATCGACAAACTGCAATCGGGGATAAACCTTGCTTTGCGCTTGTTTTTGCGTTCGCCGTTTATCGTGTTCGGCGCGATGGCGACGGCGTGCCTTATCGACCCGAGTTCATTCGGCGTGTTCGCAGTGACTATCGTAGCGCTTGCCGTGGTGGTGTACGCGATAATGTTCGCGTGTATGCCACTTTACAAAAAAACGCAGGAAAAATTAGACGAGGTGTTGCTTTCCACCCGCGAAAACCTTACGGGCGCGCGGGTGATACGCGCGTTCTGTCACGAGGACGAGGAACAGGAAATTTTTACGAGTCGCAACCAAACGCTCACCAAGGGCAGAAAATTCGTCGGCGCGATTGCGACGGTTACCAACCCGCTTACCTACGTTATCGTCAATTTCGCGATTATCGCGTTGCTTTGGTCGGGCGCGATTAAGGTGAATAGCGGGACGCTTTCGCAAGGGAGCGTGATTGCGTTATACAATTTAATGGGCCAAATTTTAATCGAGCTTATCAAACTCGCCAACCTTATCGTGACGGTGACGAAAGCGGGCGCGTGCGGAAGTCGCGTTGCGTCCGTTTTGAAATTAGAGCCCTCTTTAACCGTCGTAAAAACGGACGGAGCACAACCTAAAAAACAAGAAAACGCGCCGTTTATCGCGTTCGAGGGGGTGGGCTTACAATACAATGCGGGCGCAGAACCTGCTTTGAAGGATATTTCCTTTACCGTAGAGCGCGGACAAACGGTGGGCGTTATCGGCGGTACGGGGAGCGGGAAAACTTCGCTCGTCAATTTAATACCGCATTTTTACGACGCGAGTGAAGGGTGCGTGCTAATCGAGGGGCAAAGCGTGCAATCGGAAAGTTTGCAGGGCTTTTTAAGAACGCGTATCGGTATCGTACCGCAAAAAGCGGTGCTGTTTAAGGGTACGCTGAAAGAGAATTTGCTTTGGGGGGACAAAACGGCGACGGACGAACGGCTTTGGGAAGCGCTTGCGCTGGCGTGCGCGGACGGGTTCGTGCGCGAAAAGGGCGGTTTGGATATCCCTGTCGAACAGGGCGGTAAAAACTTTTCGGGCGGGCAAAAACAGCGTTTGACGATAGCGCGGGCGTTAGTTAGAAACCCTGAAATTTTGATTTTGGACGACAGTAGTTCGGCGCTCGACTACGCGACGGACGCGGAGCTTAGAAAAAATGTCCGCGCCTTGAAAACGACGAGCTTTATCGTTTCGCAACGCGCCTCGTCCGTAATGCACGCCGATAAAATTATCGTCTTGGACGACGGCGTTGCCGTGGGGCAGGGTACGCACGAACAGCTTATGGCTTGTTGCGAGGTATACCGTGAAATCTATTTTTCGCAATACGGCGAAGAAGAAGGGGGTGACGCGGTATGAAAAACGCAAAAAAGCAAAATAAAGGTACGCTTTCGCGTGTGTTGCGTTACGTTGGGAAATACCCCTTTGCGCTCGTCGGGTCGTTGCTGTTCTCGCTCGTTTGCGTGGGGGCGACCTTGTTGATTCCCGTGTTCTTCGGGGACGCAATCGATTGCATAATCGAGGCGGGCAAGGTGGATTTTAGTGCGTTAAAGCATTTGTTCGTCAAAACGGGTGCGAGCGCGCTTATAGCGGGGCTTTGTCAATGGCTTGCGGGGCTTTGCAATAATAAAATTTCGTGTAGCGTGGTGCGCGATTTACGCGCGGACGCGTTTGCGAAAATTTCTAAACTTCCGTTATCGTATATAGACACCCACCCGCACGGCGATACGGTGAGTAGGGTGATTGCCGACGCCGACCAGTTTTCAGAGGGCTTGCTTATCGGGTTTACGCAATTTTTCACAGGCGTCGTCACTATACTCGGTACGCTTGGGTTTATGCTTATCACCAACGCAAAAATCGGTTTGGCGGTGGTGGTGCTTACCCCGTTGTCCGTGCTGATTGCGCGGTTTGTGGCGACGCATACGCATAAATTTTTCGTCGAGCAAACGAAAACGCGCGGGGAACAGACGGCGTTTGCCGAAGAGGCGATTTCGGGCTTAAAGACCACGCAGGCGTTTGCGCGCGAAGCGGAAAACGAGGAAAAGTTCGACCAAATGAACGCAAGACTGCAAAAGGCGTCGCTAAAAGCCACCTTTTATTCCTCGCTCGTCAATCCGTCCACGCGGTTTATCAATAATTTGATATACGCCGTAGTCGCGCTTATCGGCGCGATAGAGGTAGCCAACGGTTCGGTGGTGTGGGGTACGGCGTTTACCGTCGGCGGTTTAACCAAGTTCCTGTCCTACACAAATCAATACACAAAACCTTTCAACGAGATTTCAGGGGTTATCACCGAGCTGAAAAGCGCGCTCACCTGCGCGGAACGCATTTTCGAGCTGATAGACGAGGAAGAAGAGGTTTCGGATAAGGCGAATAAAACGCTGGGCAGGGCGCAGGGCGAGGTTTCGCTAAATAGCGTGTATTTTTCATACGATAAAAACCGCAAACTAATTGAGGATTTGTCTTTGCAGGTGGCGCAAGGCAAGCGCGTGGCGATTGTCGGCAGGACGGGTAGCGGGAAAACGACGCTCATCAATTTACTAATGCGTTTTTACGACACGGACGCGGGCGCGGTGAAAGTAGACGGCGAGGATATCAAAGGTTTGACGAGGACCTCGCTTCGCGAAAATTACGGTATGGTTTTACAGGAAACTTGGTTAAAGAGCGGTACGGTAAAGGAAAATTTACTTTTTGGTAAGGCGGACGCGACGGACGAGGAACTAATACGAGCGTCCAAAGCGACGCGGGCGCACGCGTTTATCAAGCGTTTGGAAAAGGGTTACGATACGCCGTTGTCGCAAGAGGGCGGGGATTTGTCCGAAGGGCAAAAACAACTGCTTTGTATCACGCGCGTGATGCTGAGCCTACCGCCTATGCTTATTTTGGACGAGGCGACCTCGTCTATCGATACGCGGACGGAGCTGAAAATTTCCGACGCGTTCCATAAACTTATGTTAGGCAGAACGAGCTTTATCGTCGCGCACAGACTTTCGACCGTGCGTAGCGCGGATATCATTTTGGTGATGGAAAACGGCAGGGTGGTGGAAAAGGGTACGCACGAAGAACTGTTGCGAAAAAACGGCGCGTACAAGACGCTGTATAACGGTCAATTTTCTTAAAAAACGGATAAAAATATGCGTAAAGAAATAGCAAAAAAACAAAAGAAAACGAAAACGAGCATTCGCGGTAAATACGCGTTACAGCTTATCCTCGTCGGTGCGGTGACGGGGGTGTTTGCGGGCGCGGTGACGAGCTTGTTTAATATTTTAGCACATATCGGCGAGGCGTTTTCCCGCGGGGCGTATGCGTTCGTGCGCGAAAATCCCGCGTTTATTCCCCTGCTCGTCTTGGCACTGGGACTGGGTGCGTTTTTTATCGGCGTGTTCGCGGAAATTTCCTTTGTTACGCGCGGTTGCGGTATACCGCAAGCCGAGGGCGCGACGCGCGGGTTCGTGCGGTTTAGGTGGTTTAAGGACGCGACGGCGACTTTTGCAAGCTGTCTTTTGAGTATCTTTTTGGGCTTGTCTATCGGTGCGGAAGGACCGAGTGTGCTTATCGGCGCGTGCGTGGGCGACGGCGTGGCTTCGACTACGCACAGGAACGAGATGATAAAGCGTTATCAAATTACGGGCGGGGCTTGTACGGGCTTGGCGGTGGCGGGTAACGCGCCGTTGACGGGTATTATTTTCGCGTTCGAGGAAGCGCATAAGCGCTTTACCCCCGAGGTGTTTATTTGTGCGTTTTCGTCCGTCATTTTCGGTATGCTGACGCGCACGGCAATTTATTCGGCGTTCGGGTTAAATCTTGAAGTGGCGTTCGGTTCGTACGCATTTTTCGAGTTGCCCTTGACCGCGTATGCGTTCGTCGTTTTGTCAGGGGCGGTTTGCGGGCTTTTCGGCGTTTTGTTTTACAAAGCTTGTTTTTGGGTGCGCCGTCTTTTTAAGAAAATCCAAACGAAAAAAACCAAGTATAACCACGCGATAAGCATTGCAATCGCCGTGCTTTTGGGAGGTATCGTATCCTTCGTCGCGACCGGCGTTATGGGCGGTGGACACGAGCTTATCCATTCGCTCGGCTCGCTCGGCGGTACGGGCGAAACGCATATGCAAAGCGTGTGGGGCTTGTCGCTGGTTTTGTCCTTAGTCATTATTTTGGTTTTGAAATTTTTGATAACGACGGTAAACGTCGGGGCGGGCATACCTTGCGGGATTTTTATCCCGATTATCGCGACAGGCGCGTGTTTGGGCGGACTTTTGAATAGCGCGTGGACGGCGCTCGGAATGGACGGTAAGTACGCCGATTTGATGATTATGCTTTGTATGTCGGCGTATTTTGCGACCATCGTCAAAGCACCCCTCACCGCTATCGTGATGATTTGCGAGTTTACGGGCAGTTTTGCACCCCTGCTCCCCGTCGTGATTGCCGTTTCGATAGGCTATATAATCGGCGATATTTTCCGCTTGGACGGTATTTACGAAGAACTTTTAGAAATCTACGAACGCGAAAGCGGTTTCCACGAACAGGCGGTAAGAGAGGTATATACCTTTACCGTCACGCACGGCGCGATAGCCGAAAAACGCGAAATCCGCGACGTATTGTGGCCGTCGGGGGCGCGGGTTGTAGAAATTAAACGGGGCGATGAAGTGATTTTGCCTGACGGCGATACCGTTTTGGTTAAGGGCGATATATTAACGATTGTCTGCAAAACGCCCGACCATCAAAAAGTCAAGGACGAGCTTACGCATATCCTCGGCGAATAAACGGGCGAAGATACGGCGTAGCAAAACAAGCATATTTTCCCCTCTTTCTCTCATATAGTAAGTAGGGAAATTACGGGGAGAGCGGAGAAAATGCGGTTATACGACGAAATTTTCAAGGAAACGGACGGAATACGGCTGGGTCGGTGGACGGTGGTAGTCAACGGCGGAGGGTATTTCGAGGGCGTGAAAGCGGTGGGCGAGTTTTCGCCTGAGCGGATTGCGTTATATTACGGCGCGGGCGTAGCGGAAGTGGAAGGGGAAAACCTTTCTATCAAAAAATACTGCGACGGCGATTTGCAAATTTCGGGGCGGATATCGTCGGTGAAATTCCTCTCTAAAAAGGAAGGCTGAGTATGCGGATATTTGCTTTACGCCAAAGAATGTCTATCGAGGGGATTATGCCCGAACGCGCGCTTTTGAAACTGCGCAGGGCGGGTATCGACCTGTTCGATATCAAAAAACCGCAAAAAAACAGGCTGGATTTCACCGTCGCGCAAAAAGATATGCAAAAAGTTTTTGCAATTTATCCAAACCTGTGCTATAATAATGTTGGAACTTCGCCGTATACGGCAAAATGCTTGGGGGCGGTGGGCGTAGCCAAATACCTCGCCTTTGCCGTCAAACGCATAGGTCTTGTCCTTGGCGCGCTCGTGTTTTTAGGCGGAACGCTAATTTTGGATAATTTCGTGTTCGGCGTAGATTTCGTGGGTTCTGCCGTTTACGCGCGCGAGGCGCGTATGACGCTTAGCGAGTTCGGTATCAAACCGTTTGCAAGATATACGGGCGGGAACGAGGATTTGATTTGTTCCAAGTTACTTTGCTTGGACGGCGTGGAATTTTGTTCGGTGAAAAAGAACGGTCTGCGCGTACGCGTGGAAATGCGACTTGGCGAAACGGGCGAGTACAGATTGCAAGCGGGGGATTTAACCGCAAAGCGTTCAGGCGAAATTATCGCGCTCACCGCGTTACGCGGTACGCCGTTGAAAGCCAAAGGCGATAAGGTGACGGCGGGCGAAACGCTGGTAGGCGGTTGGTTCTTAAAAGGCGAAGAACGGATAAGCGTCGAGCCGATTGCAAGGGTGCGTATCGCGTGTCTGCACGAGGCGGAGTATTGCGTAGAGAGCGAGGAGCAAGCGTTTGCCGAGGCGTATTTGGAGCTGGGGCTTGGCGAGGACGCGGAGATAACCGCGTTGCAAGTGCAAAAAAGCGAAAACGGGTATTTGGTGAAAATCGAATATATTGCGGTGGAAAGCATAAACTTTTAAGGAAGGCTTGCCAAGGGGCGAGCGGGAGGAAATTTTGGCGAAAGAGCTGAAAGTAACGGAAACGGTAGATACGAAATCGGTGGACAGGCTTGCCCGAATTTTAGGTAATTTTGACGAAAATTTGGAATATTTAACGGCGGAGCTTGGCGTAATTTCCTTCGTCGAGGGAATGAAAATTCGCTTGGAGGGCGAGGCGAGTGCGGTGAAAATCGGTGCGAAAGCGCTGAGTGCGCTCGTGAAAATGGCGGGCGAGAACGAGGAAATTGACAAAAGCCGTATCGCGTATTGTATCGAGCTTGCCAAAGAAGGCAGAGAGGACGAATTGAACGCTTTGTCCGCGGGCGTAGTCGCGATTACGGCGCGCGGTAAGCAAATCAAATGCAAAACGGTAGGACAAAAATCCTACGTGGACAGTATCAAAAAGAATACCGTGGTATTCGGGGTCGGTCCTGCGGGTACGGGCAAAACCTACCTCGCCGTGTGTATGGCGGTATCGGCGTTCAAGAGTAAGCAGGTGGAGAAAATCGTGCTGACCCGTCCTGCCGTGGAGGCGGGCGAAAAGCTGGGGTTCTTGCCAGGGGATTTACAAACCAAAGTAGACCCGTACCTGCGCCCGTTGTACGACGCGTTGCAAGAGCTGTTGGGCTTGGAAACCTACGCGAAACTTATGGAGCGCGGAGCTATCGAAGTCGCGCCGTTGGCGTATATGCGGGGCAGAACGCTGTCTAACGCGTTCATTATTTTGGACGAGGCGCAGAACACGACGAGAGAGCAAATGAAGATGTTTCTAACGCGTATGGGCGAGGGCAGTAAAGTGGTGGTAACGGGCGACGTCACGCAGATAGACTTGGACGGAAAGCAAAGCGGACTCGTTCACGCAACGCAAATTTTAGAGGAAGTGGAAGGTATCGGCGTTTGCCGTTTAACCGCCAAAGACGTCGTGCGACACCCGCTCGTGATGCGGATAATCCGTGCGTACGAGCAAGCGGACGAAACCAAGAAAGAAAAACCCAAAAAACCCGCAAAAACGGGGGATAAGGAGAGTAACGAAGGATGACGGAAAGAGAACGCATAGGACAAGACTGGACGAGGGCGGACGCCTTAAAAAGTGCGCTCTGGTTTTTGTTGCATTTTGCAATTTACGCGGTGTTGGCGCTCGCGTTGTTGATAGGCGATAAATTTTCGTATATTTTAGAATATTTTTCTAAGGAAGGCGCGAATTATTTATACGCGGGCTTTTGTACGCTGTTGCTATTCACCGTTACTTATTTTTATTTCTACTTTGAAAATAAAGAGGTGTTGACGAGCGGGAAAACGATAGCGCTCGTATTTACGATAATCGATTTGCATTTAATATTGTCCTGTTTGATAGGCTATAAACTCGCCATTTACGCAAGACCGATTGCGCTCGTCGCGCTTTTAACGGTAGTGCTTATCGGTAGGCGCGAGGCGATATTTATGAATATCGTCGGCGCGCTGTTGGTGTTCGTTATCGATACCTTCGCAATGCCCGAGGTTAGCAATAAAGAATGTTATTCGTCGCTGATTATCGCGTTTACTGCGGGTATGATAGCACTGTTTATGGGCAGTCGGGCAAGAACGCGGTTTAGCGTCGTCAAAATCGGTTTGATAATCTTCATTCCGATAGATATCGTTATTTTCCTTTTGGAAATAACGGGGCTTGTCAACGCGGGCGGTCAGCTTGCGGGCGAACCCACTTGGAACGGTATTTTAACGCAAATGGGCTTTGGGCTTTTCGGCGGGATTATGTCTACCGTTATTTTCCTTACCGTATTGCCTTTATTCGAGGGGATATTTAACCGTTTGACCGTATTCCGTTTGCGCGAGCTTATCAGTTCGGACGCGAAAATTTTGAAAAAACTCAAATCGGAAGCGCCGGGGACGTACAACCATTCCATGATGGTGGCACAGCTTGCGGAGGCGAGCGCGGCGGCGATAGGCGAAAACGTCGATTTCGCGCGCGCGGCGGCGCTGTACCACGACGTCGGTAAGTTGCATTATCCCGAACATTTCACCGAAAACCAAGGGGATTACAATTTGCACGACGAGCTCACGCCCGAACTTTCCGCCGATATTATCCGTTCGCACGCAAAGGACGGGTATACGCTCATTCGCAACCACCACTTGCCCGATTTCCTCGCGGATATCGCGGTGGAACACCACGGTACGATGCCTATCCGTTATTTCTACGCAAAGGCGCTGAAAATGACGGACGGTGAGCTGAATATCGAGGATTTCTCCTATTTAGGTCCGAAACCGCAAACCAAGCTTTCGGCGATTATTATGATATGCGACGCGTCGGAGGCGGCGGTGCGCGCAGTGAACGCAAGAACGCCCGACGAGGCGGAAAAGGCTATCCGCGCGGTGATTGAAGAGCGTATGGATTTGGAACAATTCGCCGAATGTGATATTACGATGGCGGATTTGACGAAGATACGGCTTGCGCTCGTCAACGCGCTTACGGGTGTGTACCACCGCCGTATTAAATATCCCAGCATTAAATATCGCCGTACGGAAAGCGGTACGAAAGGGGAGAACGAATGAGCAGGTTTTTTATCTACGCGGACGGCGCGGAAATAGAAAATATCCGCCTTTTAGAACTTGAAAAAGCGATAGGGGAATGTGTGGAAAGCGATACCCCGCTCGCCGTCGAACTTATCGCGGTGGACGAATCGGAAATTAGAACGCTTAACGCGCAAACGCGCGGTATCGATAAGGTGACGGACGTACTTAGTTATCCCGCGTTAGAGGATATAAAAGGCAAGGCAATCGTGGGCGCACAGCACCCTTTTGAAACGGACGAGGACGGGAATATTTTACTGGGTTCGATAGTCGTTTGTATCAAGCGCGCTAAGGAACAGGCGGAGGAATACGGTCATTCGTTGGAGCGCGAACTGCACTATTTAATCGTGCACGGGGTTATGCATTGCTTGGGTTACGACCATATCGTAGACGAGGACAAGCGTGAGATGCGCGTTGCGGAAGAACGGGTATTAGAAAAGCTCGGCGTTACGCGCGGTTAATTTACGGGAAAGAGAAATAAGGAGCAATCAATGAAAAGCGGATATGTAGCGGTAATCGGTAGGGCGAACGCGGGCAAAAGCACGCTGATAAACGTGATGGTAGGGGAAAAGGTATCTATCGTATCCCCCAAGCCCCAAACGACGCGGGATAGAATTTTAGGCGTGTTGACGGAGGAGGATTATCAAATCGTATTTGTGGACACCCCGGGTATTTACAAGGCGAGGAACGCACTTACGGATATGATGATGAAAACGACGGAAACGAGCGCGAAGTCGGTGGATTATATCTTGTACGTGGTAGACGGACACGACGGGATAGAAGTCGAGGATTTCGAGCTGATGAAAAAATACAAGGCGCTTAATATTCCTATGGCGGTGGCGTATACTAAAATCGATATTATGCCCAAGGAAAATATACCTTTGGATATGGCGAAATTTTCTGATTCGGGTTTGGATTTGGACGTATTCCCCGTATCTGCGAGAAAGGGCAAAAATATCCGCGCGCTCAAAGAATTTTTGGTGGCGCAAATGCCCGAAGGCGAAAAGGTGTTCGAGGAGGATATCGTTTCGGATAAAAGCGAACGGTTTATGATTTCCGAAATTATGCGCGAGAAAATCTTACTGAAATTCGATAAGGAAATCCCGCACGGTATCGCTATCGTCATTAACGAGTTTAAGCAAAACGAACGGGGCGTGTACGAGGTGAATTTGGATATCGTGTGCGAAAGAGCCAACCACAAAGCCATTCTAATCGGCAAGCAGGGCAAGGCGATAAAGGAAGTTTCGTCCTTTGCGCGCGAGGCGATGGAAAAATTCCTCGGTGCGAAAGTGTTTTTAACCACCTTCGTCAAAGTCAAAGAGGACTGGCGGGACAGACCCTCGCTGTTGCGCGAGTTCGGTTATGAGGAAGTAAAGGACTAAGCCCGTATCTTTAAGCGACGGTAACGGGGCGTAACGGGGCGTAACGGGTGCGGTGACGCGCAACGCGCGCGCATAATCTTTTCAAGAACTTCGCAAACTGTTTTTAGGAGGCGAGGGGTATGCGCGATAAAAATCCGACCAACGAGGCGGCGAAAATGGCGTGGGAGCTGTTTGAGAAAACGGGTAGCGTCAGTTATTATATGCTGTATCACGATTTAATTAGGAAAAAGTAAACGCAAGGAAAAAGCAAAAGTGGAAGTAAAGACGGAAGCTATCGTATTGCAGGCAATCGATTATAAGGATAACGATAAATTGCTCACCCTCTTTTCCCCGACGCTGGGCTGTATTACGGCGGGGATTCGCGGGGTGAAAAAGCCCAAAGCCCGCTTGGCGTTTTCCGCTCAGCCCTTTTGTTTTGCCGAGTATATTTTAGCGGAAAAAGGGGGCAGGTATACGGTGACGGGCGCGTACCTGCACGAAAGCTTTTTCGATTTGCGCGCGGACGTAACGCGTTTTTACGCGGGTTGCGCCGTCGCGGAAATTTGTCGGGTTTTGGCGATAGAAAACGAACGCCACGAAGGACTGTTTATCGCCTTTATCGAGTGCTTGAAAGTGCTTTGTTTAAGCCAAGCCGACGAGGCGGAGGCGGTCGTTTCCTTTACCTTAACCGCCTTGTACGAGAGCGGATACCCTATCGATTTGGGGTATTTGGAAGAATGTGAGGGGGATATCGGCGATAAGATTTGGTTTGATTTTTCAAACGGACGGTTTTGCTCGTTGGAGCGTTGCACGCAAGGGGAACGCGCAAGCCTGTCCACCTATCATCTTTTGCGTAAGTGCGCGGGGCTTGCTTATGCGGAAGAACAAACGGCGGGGGGCAAAAAACGCGCCCTGCGACTTTTACGGGCTTACCTTTTAGACAAGACGGAAACGCAGTTCGTAAGCCTTGGCGAATTTATCCGTATGCTTGACGAGGGGTAAATTCGTTAAAAATTTCGGGGTTGTCCAAACGGACGAAAGGAAAAAAATAAAAGCGGGTTTACCCCACCGCGAAAGGAAAGACAATGGCGGAAAAGAAACAGAAAAAAGTAACAATCACGCGCGCCGAGAAAAAGGACGGCGCGAAAAAGCTCATCTTAGAAATTTTGAAAGAGGGTAGTAAAAAAAGTAACGAGATTATCGACGAGGCGTCCAAGCGTTACGCCCAAGCGTTCGGCGGGGAGGAAAACGAAAACCCCAACGACGTCAAGGGGCGTATCGGTTCGGTGCTTGACGTGATGAAAAAAGAGGGCGAAGTCGTGTTCGAGGGGGGTATGTATTCGTTGAAAGAGGAAACGAAAGCGGAAAAGCCCGTGGAAGAAAATCAGGAAAAACCCAAAAAGACTACGCGTTCTAAGTCGAAAAAAACAGAAAAAACGGAAAAAACGGATACGGTAGAAGAAAAAACGGTCGCGGAAGTAGCGGAGGAAAAACCTAAGAAAACGCGCAAGACGACAAAGGCGAAAAAGACGGAAGAAAAGCCGAACGAGCAAACGGAAGAAGAAATCGTGCGTCCTGTTCCGCCTGCGCCCATTATGCCGATTGCGCCCGTCGCGCCCGTAACGCCCGAGGTCGCGCCTGAACCTATTCCAAAGCCTCAGCCGAAAAAACGCGCGAGCAAAAAGACGAAAACGACGGCGGAAAAGCAAGAAACGGCAACGGAAACGCCGATAGAGGAAAAGACGGAAAACTCGCAAGAAAAAACGGTTGAGCTTAAAGAGGTTAAAGAGGTTGAAGAGGTAAAGGAAGAAAAAGCGGAAAAAGAAGTTAGTGCGCCTAAGGGTACGTTGATGGATATGAGCTTTTTATTCGGCGAGGTAAAGCCCGCACCCAAGAAACCCGTTCCCGCGCCTGCCCCCGTTGCTCCTGTTGCCCCCGTTGCGCCCGTTGCGCCCGCTCCGAGTGCGGTTAAGGCGGAAACGGAAGAAAAACCGCAGGTAAAGCAGGAAAGAAAGGAAAACCAGGAAAAGAAAGCGGAACAAAAACCCCAGCAAAAGCGGACGGGGCGCACGGTTAGCGCGAAAAAGCCCGCGCCTGCGCGGATATTGACGGAAGAGGAAAAACTGCAAGAGGCGTTTTTGAGTAAACTTCGTAAATTAGGCGGGGAATATTTCGAGTATTATTCGGTATATTTGTTAGAAAGATATTCGAGAATGAACGGCAGGAGATTAGAGGGCTTAAAAATCACGGCGGGTGACCGCGACGGCGGTATCGACGGGGAAATCGAATTGACGGACGGGCTTGGATTTAGAGAAACCATCTACATACAAGCGAAGAATTGGAATCCCGATAAGGGCGACGAGAAACTGTGGGTGGTAGGCGAAACGCTGTTACAGCAATTTATCGGCGCGTGCGTATGCCGTCAGGCGAAGGACAAAAAACAGCATTGCAGAGGTATTTTCATCACCACCTCGCGATTTACGATAGAGGCGCGCAAAATCTTAGAGGAAACGTCGGATAAATTCGTGGGTTACGACGGCGCGGATTTATTTGAATGTGCAAAGGAATGTAGCTTTGGCGTTGTGAAAAAGAACGGCGTTTGGGTGTTAGACGACGCGTTGTTGGCTGGCGAAAAAGCCTTTTTCAAAAATTTCTAAAAGTTTATAAATTGAAAACAACCGTAGAGTGTCCATTTCTGCGGTTTTTTTCATAAAATGATATATAATTACACAAAAAACGCTTGACAAGCAAACAGTGCAGGCGTATAATAAAACTACAAATTTAATACCTTGGAGGGTAAATTTATGAAAAAAATGGGAATTTTGGCAAGTTTGGCTTTGAGTGTAACCATTGGCGGTGTATACGCGGCGTGGTTATACGCGGATAAAAAGGTAGATACGTCCTATGCAACAATGGGTGTAAGCGTTACGGGTGTTACGAGTACTTTGGAAAAAGGTACTTTGGGTGCGGTAGGCTCAAACGTTGCCATACAAATCGACGACGTTGACAACGATAAGCAACATATCACCGAATTTGTTGTGAATCAAGACGGTTATTTCACCATTACGTTTACTGCGAATGCGAACGCTCCGGTAGAGGTTTTGAAGAGCGGTATTGATTTGAATTGGTATATAGGTTTGGCTTTGACGACAACGGAAACGCCTACGCCTACTGAGGATACCGCAGTTACGTTTAACGACGGAACAGACAAGGGGGAAAGACAGATTTTCGATATTGATGAGGAAGCTGTACAAATCAACAAAATGATTGGCCTTGCCGAATTGCCTGAGGGTGTAACGAAAGAAGATATTAAAAATGACGACGAATTCGTTGGTGTAAAATACTTAAAAGACGGTGTCGTTATTGAAAGTAGAGAAGAAAAGGCAAACGGTACGGTTGTCTTTACTTATCGCGTAGAAATTGAAGACGTTATGAACAAAATTACGTTGACGGAAATGTTGTTGGATACCAAAGATAAGCACGACAGATATTCCGCGATTGTATCTCAATACGCTTTCCATTTCCACGTAGCGGAAGGTATTGTTCCCTCGGTTGTAAACGAATAAAAATAAACAAATAATTTTACGTATAAATGAAACTTTATCCCATAAGCAATTATGGGATAAAGGCGTTTATGCTAAATAGAGGCGTTGTTTTGTCTGATTACGAAATATACGGGCTTGTGCTTTGCTTAATCGTCTTTACTATATTTACCGTCTTGTTTACGGTAATGCTCGTGACGATTTTGAACACGACGGTAAAATTGATTCGAAGTGGAGCGGAAGACGAAGCGATTAAAATTGAATATAAAAAGTCTTTAAGACGAAAGAGAAGCGGGATACTCGGAAAAATCATATCGGCGGTATTCTGCATTTTCCTTTGTCTTTTTTGCGCGTTTTCCGTCTTGGTAAATATCTTTGGTGACAATTTTGCGTTGAACGTGCCGACGATTAGCGTCGTTAGAAGTGGTTCTATGGCGGAAAAGCACGAAAAAAACAAATATTTGGTGGAAAACGGATTAGATAATCAACTGCAAACATTCGACCTTATCGTTACGGAAAATCTTCCCGACGAATTTGATTTACAGCTTTACGATATCGTCGTATACGAAGTGGACGGCTCGTTAATCGTGCACCGTATCGTAATGATAGAAGAACCCAACGACAAACACCCTAACGAACGGCATTTCCTTTTGCAAGGCGACGCGGTTGAAAATCCCGACCGTTTCCCCGTGCGGTATTCGCAAATGAGAGGTATTTATAAAGGGCAACGTATACCGTTTATCGGTAGTATCGTAACCTTTTTGCAATCGCCTGCGGGGTATTTGTGTATTATTTTGATTTTATTTTCTTTGTTTGCTACGCCGTCTATGGATAAGAAAATCGAAAAGGAAAAGGCAAAAAGACTTGCGATTATTTTAGGGCAAGGAAAGTGTGGCGTACAGCAAAAAGTAAAGGATACGCCGAATACGTCGCA
The DNA here is from genome assembly GCA_045537295.1 of Candidatus Scatosoma sp. Taxonomy (GTDB): domain Bacteria; phylum Bacillota; class Clostridia; order Christensenellales; family Borkfalkiaceae; genus Scatosoma. The sequence goes on from JAZSPG010000070.1 coordinate 96,550, forward strand.
ACCGAAGTGGGGACCGCCTATATACTTATATCCCGTATTTTACGACCCGAATACGCTTCATTTAGGGCAAGCTATGCAACCTACTCCACCCAAGAGAGGAGGGGATAAGAAATGAAACTGTTTGCTAAATTAGCGATTGCCGTTTCTGCGATTGTTTCCCTGTTTTCCGTGGCGGGCGTTATGGCGACTTGGGCGTATGCGGATAAAACGGTGGACGACGAGCAAGTCAGCCTTGGCGTAACGGTAAACGGTTTCGTGTATACGCCCCCTGAAATGCCTCCCGTGGAAGTTACCGCCGTTCAGCGTTTGTCGGATATATTAAACGGGAAGTATACCACGGACAAAGTAACCGATTCGTTGGATTATTTGTTAAACGAAACGATACAGGTATACTGGAATAACGACCCCACGCAAGACCCGTTCGTCGGCAGTATGGATAATACGTATAGGGACGAAGTGGAAGCGTTGTTTGGGGACGTTTTAGAGAAACAGGACGAAAAAGTTGCGTTTATCTTAAAAAATCAAGATTTGAACGGCGACGGACATAGAGAAATTGCAATGTATTCCACGTCCGACCCGTTGGATAATACTACAAGCGATTATAAAGGCGTCGTATGCGTGTACGTTACGGTGTTTACGCCGATTGTCGACCGTTTGGGCAACGTTACGGGATATAAACAGGTTTGCGAATCGTTGCGCGGATATTGTTACGAAATTTATTATTCGCCTAGCAATCACGAACCGTCGTTCTCCACAGACGAATGGAGAGATAGCGTTGCGTATACGAGCTGGGGTAAGGATACCGAATTGCCTGACGACGACAAGGATGACTTTGATTCTTACAATTTGCAGTATAATCCGACTTGGCTTAGTACGAATTATACCAAGCCTTACGGAAAAACGTTATCTACTGTTTTGAAAGGACAATTTTAACGATAGTTCGCGCGCCCGTTTAAGCGGGCGCGCGAACGATTTAACAATCTATAACTATGACGGTATAGTATAAAACGCCCTGTATTTAGGGCGTTTTTCGTTTAAGCATCCGTTCTGCCGAGAAGATAATCCACCGAACAATCCAAGGCGTTTGCAAGCCTGATAAGATTGTCTGCATACGGCGAAGTAACGCCGTTTAGCCATTTGTTAAAATTATCGTAGGAAAAATTCGTTTTATGGTGCAAAGCGTATTGTGAAATTTTATAAGAGTTTAACAAATACCCAAACCGCTCGCAAAAGGGCGGAGCTTTTTTATAATGGAAATCGCTTTGCGGGTATTCGCTCAGCCCCAGCAAAAAATCCGCCGAACAATGAAAATATTCGACAAGCTTTATGAAATTTTCAAAAGTCGGCGCACGCTCGCCTTTCAAATAACGGTAAAGCGTAGACGGCTTTACGCCTAACGCTTTCGCAAGGGCGGTAGGCTTGATTTGGCGTTCAAATATAAGTTCTTTTAATCTTTCTGGTAGTTTCGACAAAATATCCATAAAATAGTCACCTTTCTACAAAATATTATCTACGAAGTTGGCGAAAAAAACTTGATTTTCGCCAACTTCGTAGTATTTGACGGTGGTATACGCGTTCTTGCAAGAAAAATTCGAAAAAAAGAGCGGTGGTATACTATATTTATATAAATACACGAAAAAAGAAAAATTTTAATACTTTTTGCAAAAAATATCAAAAAACTACGCCGAAAGACTTGATATTTCTTTCAAATTATATTAAAATAAAATAAGCAAAAATCATCCCACGCCGTTTGACAGATAGGCGTGAGAGCTTTTTTGCGGTTTTGAAGAAGAAAAAAATCATTTTTTGGAGGAAATAACTATTATGGCAAAAAAGTATTGCTATCTCTTTACCGAAGGTAACGCGAAAATGCGTGAAATTCTCGGTGGTAAAGGCGCAAACCTTGCGGAAATGACCAACATCGGTCTTCCCGTACCCCAAGGCTTCACCATTTCTACGGAGGCTTGCACGCAGTATTACGAAGACGGCAAACAAATCAATCCCGATATTCAAGCGGAAATTATGCAGTATATCGAAAAGATGGAAAACATCTGCGGTATGAAGTTCGGCGACAAGGAAAACCCCTTGCTCGTATCCGTCCGTTCTGGCGCGCGTGCGTCTATGCCCGGTATGATGGACACCATTTTGAACCTCGGCTTAAACGAAGAGGTTGTAAACACCCTCGCAACCAAGTCGGGCAATCCCCGTTGGGCTTGGGACTGCTACCGCCGTTTTATCCAGATGTTCTCGGACGTCGTTATGGAGGTTGGTAAGAAATATTTCGAAAAGCTCATTGACGAGATGAAGGAAAAGAAGGGCGTAACCCAAGACGTCGAGCTTGACGCAGACGACTTGAAAGCGCTTGCAAATCAATTCAAAGCCGAATACAAAAAGCAACTCGGCAAAGAATTCCCCAACGACCCCAAAGAACAGCTTTTCGAGGCTGTGAAAGCGGTGTTCCGTTCTTGGGACAACCCCCGTGCGAACATCTACCGTATGGACCACGATATCCCGTACAGCTGGGGTACTGCGGTAAACGTACAAATGATGGCGTTCGGTAATATGGGCGAAACGTCGGGTACGGGTGTTGCGTTCACGCGTAATCCCGCGACGGGCGAAAAGGGTCTTATGGGCGAATTCCTCACCAACGCGCAAGGCGAAGACGTTGTTGCGGGTGTGCGTACGCCGATGCCTATCGCGCAAATGAAGGAAGTATTCCCCGAAGTTTACGAGCAATTCCTTAAAGTTTGCGACATTCTTGAAAATCACTACCGTGATATGCAAGATATGGAATTCACCATTCAAGACAGAAAGCTTTATATGCTCCAAACCCGTAACGGTAAGAGAACGGCTGCGGCGGCTATTAAAATCGCTTGCGACCTTATCGACGAGGGTATGATTACCGAGAAAGAAGCGCTTATGCAAATCGACGCGAAGAGCCTCGATATGCTTTTGCACCCGCAATTCGACGCGAAAGCTTTGAAAGACGCGGATAAGAACAACGTAGTTGGCAAGGGTATCGCGGCGTCTCCCGGTGCGGCGGCTGGTAAAATCGTGTTCACGGCTGAGGATGCGGTTGTAGAAGGTAAGAAGGGCGAAAAGGTTATCCTCGTTCGTTTGGAAACCTCGCCTGAGGATATCGAAGGTATGAAGTACGCGCAAGGTATTCTCACCGTTCGTGGCGGTCAAACCTCGCACGCGGCGGTTGTTGCGCGCGGTATGGGTACTTGCTGTGTTTCGGGCTGTGGCGATATCAAGATGCACGAAGAAGAAAAGTGGTTCGAACTTGCGGGCAAAATCTTCCGCGAGGGCGACGTGCTTTCGCTTGACGGTTCGACGGGTACTATCTACGATACGCTTATCAAAACCGTTCCCGCTGACCCCAACTCGGGTTACTTCGGAAGAATTATGGAACTTGCGGACAAGTATAAAGCGCTTGGCGTAAGAACGAACGCGGATGCGCCTGCTGACGCGAAACAAGCGGTTGCGTTCGGTGCGCAAGGTATCGGTTTGTGCCGTACCGAGCATATGTTCTTCGACCCTGCAAGAATCGGTGCGTTCCGTGAAATGATTTGTGCGGACACGGTAGAAGAAAGAGAAACGGCTTTGGCGAAAATCGAACCTATGCAACAAGCGGACTTCGAGGGCTTGTTTGAGGCGCTCGGCGGTTATCCCGTAACCATTCGTTTCCTCGACCCTCCTCTTCACGAATTTGTGCCTACCGCAGAAGAAGATATTGTAGCGCTTGCAAAGGCACAAAACAAGACGGTTGCGCAAATTAAGGACATCATTTCGTCTTTGCACGAATTTAACCCTATGATGGGTCACCGTGGTTGCCGTTTGACCGTAACCTATCCTGAAATTGCGGTTATGCAAACGAAGGCGGTTATCAAGGCTGCGATTAACGTTGTGAAGAAGAACCCCGACTGGAAACTCGTTCCCGAGATTATGATTCCTTTGACGGGCGAAACCAAGGAATTGAAGTTCGTAAAAGATATCGTCGTTAAGACGGCGGACGAAGTTATCAAGGCGTCGGGCGTTGCGCTTAAATACGAAGTGGGTACGATGATTGAAATTCCCCGTGCTTGCTTGACGGCAGACGAAATCGCGAAAGAAGCGGAATTCTTCTGTTTCGGTACGAACGACTTAACGCAAATGACGTTTGGTTTCTCGCGTGACGACGCTGGTAAGTTCTTGCCCGCGTACTATATGAACAAGATTTACGAATCCGACCCGTTTGCAAGATTGGATACGACGGGCGTTGGTAAGCTTATGAAGATGGCGGTTACGGACGGTAAGAGCGTTCGTCCTGAAATGCACTGCGGTATCTGCGGTGAGCACGGCGGTGACCCTTCGTCCATCGAATTCTGCCACGAAATCGGTTTGACGTACGTTTCCTGCTCGCCTTACCGTGTGCCTATCGCTCGTTTGGCTGCTGCACAAGCGAACATCCGCAATCCTAGGTCCTAAATCTTGGATTAAAATTCAATAAAAACACCATATATTGTGTTTATGAGCCTGCATCTTCTCGATGCAGGCTCAATTTTTACGTTTTTTAGGCAAAAAATAAGCCGAAAAATCGTCAAAAAAAGTTTTATTCCACTTAAGTTGAACACTTTACTTTTAATTTTTTGTGTGGTATAATATACATATAAAACATTTCAAGCAAAAAAGGATTGAAAAAGGCAAAAATGACCAATTATAGAGCTATTTTACAGTATCATTATAGGGGAAACACGACGACGCAAATCGCTAAGCTTTGCGAATGTTCGCGTACAACCGTTTTGAAAACGATTAAAAGAGCGAAAGAATGTGGTATTGACGAGCCTGCCTTTGAATTACTGTCGGATATTCAGTTGCTTGAAAAACTTTATCCCAAGCGCGTGCATAGAACTGGCTACGAAGAGCCCGATTTCATTGCGCTTGAAAAGGATAAAAAGAAGAGAGGACTTACGGTTTTCGTAATGTGGCGTAGATATTATAAAAGAACGTTAGCCGCAGGCAAAAAACCTTACGGAAAATCGCAATTTTTTAAGTTGTTTAAGCGGTATGACACGGGTTCTTTTCGATTTGAGTTTCAATATACGGAAACGATGAAAAAAGTTAGCGCGTTAATTTCCGATTACGTTTGTATTCCCTCGAGACTTGGCGAGGGCGTTAAGCGTGCCGCGAAAGAGAAATTCCATTTATGGTGCAAAAAAATGCGCCTAGACCCGCAGAAGATATAGCGAGAGAATAACTGATAAAAATTAAAGTGGGATTTGATAGATAAATAAGAATTTGTAGGTGAGATAATGATTATTTTAATTACGGGAGCATCGCATACAGGCAAAACGGCACTTGCTCAAAAATTGCTTGAAAAATATAAATATCCATATCTATCGATAGACCATCTGAAAATGGGCTTAATCCGTAGCGGAAATACTGAACTCACTCCGATTAGCGAGGATAAAGACTTAACAGCATACTTATGGCCCATCATCCGTGAAATGATAAAAACCGCTATCGAAAACAAACAGAACTTAATTGTCGAAGGTTGCTATATTCCATTCGATTGGCAGAAGGACTTTAACTCCGAATATCTTGAAAACATCAAATATTACTGTCTGGTAATGAGTGAGGAATATATCAGAAATTACTTTTCTGACATAAAGAAATATGCAAATGTCATTGAAAATCGTTTGGATGATGAATGGTGCACAATGGAGAGTGTGTTGGCAGATAATGCAGAAATATTAGAGCTGGCACAGAAGCATAACGTGAACTATATACTCATTGACGATAAGTACGAAATCAATATTGAGTTATAACGATAAATTCCAATTTACACAACTGAATACCGTCACCAACCGCCCGTGGTTCACCCCACAGGCGGTCTTTTTATACCCAAATTCAAGAAAGGACTGATGAAAATGAAAGAAACCATCTGCACAGTCGCCAGACTGGTCGGCGGCTTCATCGCCACGCTGCTCGGCGGCTGGGATTCGGCATTGTCCACGCTCGTGATCTTCATGGGTGTGGATTTTGTCACGGGGGTGGTGAC
>JAZSPG010000064.1:0-9981 GCA_045537295.1 Candidatus Scatosoma sp.
TTACCCGATATGCTTTCAAAATTAAAAATAGCAAGAAAAGAATGTATGGAAACGGAAAGTTGGTTAAAACTTTTGTTTTCGACGAATTACATAACTGAAGAAACGTTCAAAAAACATAGAAATCTTTGTGGGCGCATTCGTAGAATTTTAACTTCTTCTTGTATTACAATTGAAAACAAAATAAAATAAATAAAACACAAGCAGGGTTTTGAACGGAAAATTATCATTAAAACTCTGTTTTTAGGTTGCGCCTACTTTTTTAACGCAACCTAATCGTTAAAATTATAGGGAATCGTTAAAGAGATACCCCAATCGTTAAAATTATCCCCATATCGTTAAAAGTATGGATGTAATCGTTAAAATTGTGCAAAACATAAAAAATGCTTGTGTTTTATTTAAGAAAGTGATATACTATTATCGCAACACAGTTTAATATCAAAATAGCGTAGGCATACTATCGGTAAAGACGTATGCCCTTTATTCCTACGCTATGATTGGAACTGTGTTGCAACTGTGGGTAATGCGTTTTTCGGCGCGTTATCTTCGGGTAGCGCGTTTTTTTTGGAGGAATTATGAAAAGAAGATTTTTGCTTTTTATTGCAATGTTAATTTTTGCTTTAGCAACCTTTATGGGTTGTTTTTCTAATTTAGATAATTCAACGAAGAATAACAGTTTCAAATATCATAAAGAAAATATAGCAGTATTATCAACTGTTGCAGATTCTGTAGTGGCGGAAAAAATGTTGTTGGGGTTGGAAGATTCTTGCGCTATCGCCAATAACACAAAATTAGTCGTTGAAGATATAATTAAGCATAATGATAATTGTATAGAACTTTATGCAGGGTTAATGGTGCGTTTCTATATCCACGAAGGAGAAGTATTGCTTTATACTTTTGAAACCGTTTACTTTGATGATACCGCTATTTTATTATATGATTCCGTGCAGGTCAATCCCGTGAAAATTCTCACGGAAACGGAACGGAATAGTTTAATTTATACCCAACGGGAATATGTCGTACATACAACTATCGAAATAACACCTGCAAGTGGGTTTGTCCTTCATAATGCTTTAGGAACATCCAAAGTTCAGCTTACATTCAAAAATAAAAGCGATACGGCAATAAGTAGTGTTGATGTACTTATGACCCCGTATATAAGCGGCGTGTCTTATGAGTATAAGAACGCGAGTTATTCAATGTTGGATACGCTTACGATAAATAATTCAATAACTAAAACGGTTATTATTCCAGAATGGAACAATTATGATACCTATAAAATAGTTAAAGTAATTGTCGCATTTTCGGATGGAACAGCTATCGCTTTTGATTCCTTCGATTGTCAATTTTTAGACGCGCCAGTGGATGAAGCGCCTTCACCTGATAATGGTTCTACAGACACAAGCGATAACGAAGAAGAGGAGACTGTAGATAAATATACTGTACGTTTTGTGCAAGGCGATGGTTTTCCGGATGTTGAAATTGAAGTCGATAAAGATGGGAGCATAGAAAATATACCTATTCCTAAAGAAGTTGAAGGTTACGAGATTAAATGGGAGAACTTTAATTCAACGAAAATAACAAGCAATTTAGTGATTTCAGCAATAAAAACTCCTATCGTTTATTTTATCACTTATCACAAAAGCGAAGGGCAAGTTTCTAAGTCCACGTTCACAATTCAAGATTTACCTATAACATTGCAAGATATTGAACACGAAACGGATATTTTTTCGGGTTGGTACATCAACGAGAATTTGGATGGAGATATCGTTGAAGTCATTGACTCGATTGGAAATTTTGATTTATACGCAAGTTATGTTAAAGGAACTAAGGGACTTATTTTTAATAAAATGAATGGTGGCTATTCGATAGCTAAATACTTGGGTGAGGAAAGCCGTATTATAGTACCTTCATTTTATAAAGGGTTGCCTGTCATATCTATCGGGGCAAGCTCATTTCAAAACTCCGCAATTTCTTCCATTGAATTACCCTCTACTTTATTGGAAGTTGGAAATTTTGCTTTTTATAAGTGCAATAATTTAATTGAGATTGATATTCCAGATACAGTTGAGACGATTGGAGTACAAGCTTTTTATCAATGTGATTTTTTAGAAAATGTAATAATTGGTAATGGAGTTGAACTTATACGATTTGAAGCATTTAGAAGTTGTGATTCGCTAAAAGTGGTGAAGTTGGGAGCGTCTATTAAAAAAATGGAACATCACGCCTTTTATTCATCAACAAATAAGATTTATATTGACAATTTGGAAGCTTGGTTTAATATTTCATTTGAAGAGGAATCAAATCCCATATCGTTAACGGATGAATTTTATGTGGGGGATAAATTATTGACGGAATTAAAAATTCCCGATAGTGTTGTTTCGATTAATCCTTATACTTTTTACAGTTATAATCCATTAACTAAAGTCGTGTTGGGAAATAATGTTGTAACTATTGGAGCTTCCGCTTTTAAAAAATGTAGTAAAATAACTGAAGTAATATTCAATGAAAAATTGAAAGAAATTGAGGATTACGCATTTTCGGAATGTACGGAGATTGAAAAGCTTGATTTTGGAAATGCTCTTGAAAGTATCGGAGCAGAAGCCTTTTACTATAATACAAACCTAACAAATGTTTTATTACCCAAAACACTTAAATTTTTAGGCACGAAAGCATTTGGCTTGCATTATTTAGAACGTAAAATTGATTTCACGGGAACTATAGAAGATTGGTGTAACATTTCTTTTGGGGGGCTCTGTTTCCCTAATTTTAAAAATTATACGCTGACATTCAATTCTAAACTTTTAACTGAACTAACGATTCCAAATACACTTGACGAAATTCACGCTTTTACTTTTGAAAATTGGTATTGGCTAGAAACTATAAAAATACCGAATACGGTAAAGGTGATTGGCGATGATGCATTTATGAATTGCGAAAATCTTCAAAAAATCGAATTTGAGCAGAAAAGTAATTTGACAGCTATTAAAACGTGGGCGTTTCATAGTTGTAAATCCTTATCTGCAATATTGCTCCCTTCAACTGTACGGTCAATAGAACATAATGCGTTTGAAAACTGTGCTAATTTAAAAATTTATTTTGAGTCAAGCGATAAGTTTGAAGGCTGGGATGAAAAGCCGAATTGTCCTATTTATTATTATAGTGAATTGCCCCCTGCCAAAACAGGAAATTATTGGCATTACGATTCTAATGGAGAAATTGTAATATGGGGTTGATAAATATATTAAAGGAGATGTAATTAAAAAATGACGGAAGAGCAAATTAAAACTTTGTGTAAGATAGCAGTTGAGAAGAGTAATCGTCCATTAAGCGATTTTCAAAAAGAGTTGATTAAGCAAGCGATTGACCAAGCCAAAACACCTACAGAAATGGTAGTAGCCATTTTAACATTATTATCCCAAAATTAAAATTGGACAATTATAGAGGGGGATCATTATGAACGCAAATAAATGGGGTATGAGAATTACAGGTACATTAGGGATTATATCGCTTATAGCAAGCATTGTTTTTACGCAAAAAGAATGTACTTGGTGGATAAATTTTTCATTTTCTATTTTCGGTAGTAGTATAATATCTTTCGCTATTTGCTGGATAAATTATCTTTGTATTTCAAAAAATTTAGTGAGAGATATTCTAAATTCAGTCTATAATATTAATCAAAAGGGGTATGCGCAATTATATTCTAAAAATGGGGATTTATCATTAGAAGAGATTCAAAAAGTATTAGGGACTGTTATTTGCGAAACGAACAAAGCCTATAACTTAACGCTTGAGCAGGAAAACGGTTTAATTTTATTTTCAAGAAGAAAAAAAGAATTTTATGTTTTGGAATTAATGTTAAAACATAATTTGGAAAATTTTCAATCAGTCTGTTTTTTTATTGAATATAATAAAGATGACGCAGAAAAGAACACTCGAAAGATATATCAATATTTGGATGAGCAAATCAGCGAAACCAAGACTTATAAGTATGCCTTAGGGATAGCGAAAAAATATTTCAAAAACATATATAGCCTTGAAGAAAAAGATAATATAGACGAACTTAAACGAGGGGTTGCTGAACGATTTAAAGAAGAGATGAAAAACGAGAAAAATTGAACCCATTTTTTTGGGCATTTGAACCCATTGTCGAAGAAAGTGAACCCATAGTGCAAAAATTTTTGAACCCATTGCACTCAAAAATGAACCCATTTTGAAATTGTATCAAAATTGGTTATCTTACACAAAAAGAAGAACACCCGTTTGGTGTGTTCTTCTTTTTGGTTTGATAACCGAGTAACGAAGGGGCTTGAGGGTGGGAGCCGTTTTGCGAGAGCAAAACGCTTTGCCTTGCGAGATTAGGAGAAAGGTGAGATAAGAGGCAAAGGACGACGTTGAAAACGTCGGAGCGGGGCGCGACGCTAAAGGCGCAAATCCCTTCGTCCGCACCACGATTGGACGGTAATTTTGATACAAGAAAAGTATCAAAATTACCGTCTGCTTTTTATACGTAACCTAATCGTTAGAAATATGGGTTATCGTTAAATTATATAAAATATAAAATTAAATTATATAAAATATAAAAAATGCTTGTGTTTGATTTAAGAAAGTGATATACTATTGAAAGTGATATACTATTATCACAACACAGTTTAATATCAAATAACGTAGGCATACGAATATCCTTGTTTTGTTATTGGTGGTTGGATGGATAATAGGATTTGTAGGAGCGATAGACAATGAAACAAATCATCAAAAGAGTGTTATTGTCCTGTTGTATATGCATTGGTATTATAGCAGGTTTGTGTGGTTGTGCTAATAATTCCACAAGTAAGAAGTTTGAAAAAGCTGGGCTGACGATTACTTTAACGACGGACTTTTATGAAAAAGAACACGTGGAATATACTGCCTATTACGCTTCGGACAAAATGATTGTCGTAACGGTGAAAGAATTGTTTACCTCCTTTGAAAAGGTTGGGGAAAACGCTGAAATGATGTCTGTCGAAGAGTATGCGACTTTGGTTATAGACACCTATCAGAATTTTTATAATTCCGCCTCGGAGATTTCCGTTGAAAACGGTATGGTTTCTTTTACATACGAGAACGACGCGCTGGGGAAAGACTATCAATTCGTTTGGTACGGATTTAAGGCGGTGGATGCGTTTTGGGCAGTTCAATTCGGATGTGTAGAATCTGATTTTGATAATCTACAAAGTCAAATGCTTGCATACGCCAAAACGGTTGAAATAGAGAGATTTGAAGAAACACTTGGCTTTGAAAAGATTGCAGGAAAGGAAGAATACCGCGTTGTGGGGCTTGGTAGCGTTTGTAGTTTGGATATTATAATCCCAGCAGAATATAACGGCTTGCCAGTAACGGAAATAGAAGGTGGCGTTTGGGGGGATAAGTGGAGTTTGATAACAAGCGTCGTTTTGCCGGATACGGTGACGAAAATAGGTCGCGGTTTGTTTTCGTCTATGCAAAACTTAAAACGCGTCCAACTTGGGAACGCAGTAACGGTGATAGAAGAATATGCGTTTCAAAGATGCGGTTATTTGGAAGAGTGCGTTATTCCCGATACGGTAAAGTCGATTGGAAGGGAAGCGTTTGCGTATTGTTATCGGCTTAAAAATATAAATCTTTGGAATGTGGAGGAAGTGGATACGGCGTCCTTCTTTCAATGTAAAGCTATAGAAGAATTACGCATACCCAAAACCATGACTTCAATAGGCTATTCCGTTTTTGCCGGTTGCGAAGGGGTGACAAAATTATATCTCCCCGACACGTTGAAAGTTATCGGTGAGGCATCGTTTCAAGGGTGTAGTAGTTTAACGGAAATTGTTATACCAAATTCCGTCACGCAAATAAAGGCGGGCGCGTTTGACCAGTGCTTTGCGTTGGAAAAAGTCGTAATCCCTGATTCGGTTACTTCAATCGGCGGGTCTGCGTTTACAGATTGTCCCAAATTGCAATATTCCGAATATGAAAACGGTTTGTATTTAGGGAACGAAAGCAACCCGTATTTATATCTTGCAAAAACGGACGATACATATATTGCGCACGGAAAAACGCATTTGGATACTAAATTTATTGCAGGGAAAGCATTTTCAAATTGTTACAATTTAATGTCGTTTGAATTGCAACCGTCTATTAAGGAAATAGGCTTTTCCGCTTTTGAAAATTGTTATAAGCTGTTGGAGATTTATAATAAATGCTCGTTGAATATTACGATAGGTGACAACAACTCGAACGGCGGTATTGGTGCTTATGCAATAAACGTATATACAGAAAAAGGGCAAGAAAAATTAATTACGGACAAAGACGGTTACGTATTTTTTGATGAAGAAGGTGCGCGTATTTTTTTGGGATATGCTGGGGCAGAAAAAAATATACGTTTGCCGTTAGGTGTTACGGAGATTTATCCGCGGGCGTTTTATCGCAGGAAGGATATACAAAGTGTAATATTGGCTGATACGATACAAACAATTAGGGAGTATGCGTTTTCTTATTGTGGGATTCAAACAATAGAATTTGGCGAAAATTTATTAGAAATTGGCGATTACGCATTCACGCAAAGTGGTTTGCTTGAAATCAATTTCCCTGATTCCTTGCAAACGATTGGTGAACAGGCTTTTGCGGAATGTGAGAACTTGAAAAAACTTGACTTCGGAAATTCGGTTGAAAGAATTGGAGAGAAAGCCTTTATTCAATGTTTTTCTTTAGAAAAAGTGGATATCCCTGATTCAGTTACTTCGCTGGGAGCAAGTGCATTTGTTGCTTGTTCGAGTTTGAAAGAGGCGATTATTGGCGACCAAATTAAAGCAGAGAAGTTGGACTGGTTTAGGTCCTGTTCTTCATTGCAATATCTTGTTTTAGGGGATTCGCTTACGGCGGTGAACGCAACTGCGTTTGCTTGGATGGACAGTTTAAGGACCGTTGTAATAGGGGATTCTATTGAAATCATAGAAGAACGGGCGTTTGAAGAATGTTCGAATTTAACGGAAGTTGTTTTTGGGAAATCTCTTAAAACAATCAAATATGCGACGTTTCAACGGACGGGGCTTAGTCAAGTGTCTTTACCCGAATCTTTGGAAACGCTTGGTTCAAGTGCCTTTGCGGAGTGTAAAAGTTTACAAAATATAACGCTTCCAAACGCATTGAAGAAGATAAGTAACAATTTATTTGATTATTGTTATGCGTTGGAAAATGTTACGCTTGGAAATTTCGTGGAAGAAATTGATGCACATGCTTTCCGTTATTGTAAAAAATTAGGGACTGTTTCCATCCCCGAAACAATACTTTCCATTGATAAAGATGCTTTTGCGCATTGTGACAACTTGCAATATACCGAATATGAACAGGGCAACTATTTAGGGAATGAAAAAAATCCGTACGTCGCGCTCGTTTCTATCTCTTCGCAAGAGATTAACAAGGCAACAATACACGCGCAAACAAAGCTGATTTGTGATTATGTATTTATGAATTGCGGTTCTTTAACGCAAGTTTCGTTACCGAACGGTTTACGGGCGATAGGAGTCCGAGCGTTTTGTTCGTGTAATCGGTTAAAGGAAATAATAATGCCCGATACGGTAGAACGTGTTGGGGATATGGCATTTGCGTCTTGCACGGAGCTTTCAAATGTTAAATTGTCCAATACGCTAACTGCAATTGGCGATAGCGCATTTAATTATTGCGTAAAGCTCAATCAAATTGTTTTTCCTTCTTCTTTGAAAACGATAGGCGCATACGCTTTTGATAATTGTAGTAGCTTAAGGACGATTGAAATGCCCTGCTCGGTACAAAGCATTGGAAGTATGGCGTTTAGGTCTTGCGTAAATTTGATGCGGGTAACGCTTCCTAATGGGCTGACAACGATTGAAAGTGGTACGTTTTGGTTGTGTCGAAACTTGATGGAAATCATTATTCCTGATACATTGACAACGATAGGAGATTTGGCGTTTGAAGATTGTAATGCTTTGAAAAACATCTATTTTACAGGCAATGAAATTAGTGACTCGTTACAAGTCTTAATTAATAAACACGAGGCATTATTCAATGCTACGATATATGTTTATAAAGAAACGGAGCCTGAATTAAACGACGCGGGTACGGAATACAAAGGAAACTATTGGCGTTATGTAAATGGTGAATCTATGATTTGGACTTATTCAAAAGAAGAATAACGATTTCAAAACACGCTTGGGGCGTGGTGGCAATTCGCGACGGGGACGGGACGGACATTTAGAAAGTTCTTCCGAGTTTATAGAGAATATAAATAAGATACGATACCGTGGATATGATTACGATACGGAAACGGGGGTTCTATTACTTACAAACGCGGTATTACGACTCGACGATTTGTAGGGTTATCAACGCGGATAATTACGAGTTGGTAAGTCAGCTTGCGTCCAGCAAAGTGTTGCATATACAATAAAATTATTTTTTAAGAAGGTTTGAAGGCTATGGCAAAAGGCTACGCGCGGTTGAAGGGCGCGTGTTATACGACGAATATCGCTATGTCCGTGGTGGCGAATTTATCGCCTGTGTTGTTTATTACTTTCCGTAGTTTGTACGGGGTGTCTTATTCGCTGTTGGGGTTGTTGGTGCTTATCAATTTTTGTACCCAGCTTACCATTGATTTGGTATTTTCCTTTTTCTCGCATAAATTTAATATCGCGAAAACCGTCAAGTTTACACCCGTTTTGACAACCGCTGGGTTGGTCGTGTACGCGCTTGCGCCTATATTATTTGATAACGTATATATAGGTTTGGTTATCGGTACGGTGATTTTTTCGGTCTCGGGGGGCTTGGCGGAGGTTTTGATTAGTCCCGTAATCGCGTCTGTTCCGTCGGATAATCCAGAACGGGAAATGAGTAAGTTACATTCCATATACGCGTGGGGCGTGGTGGGGGTAATTCTTGTGAGTACCTTATTCTTGCTGATATTCGGGCAGGAATACTGGCAAATTCTTGCGTTCATATTTGCGTTCATTCCGCTTGTTTCGGTAATTTTATATGCGGGGGCAGAAGTACCTAAAATGCGTACGCCCGAACGCGTTTCGGGGGCGGTGGCGTTCTTGAAAAATAAGTGGCTGTGGATTTGCGTGTTTGCCATTTTTCTCGGCGGTGCGAGCGAGTGCGCGATGGCGCAATGGTGTTCGGGGTATATCGAGCAGGCGTTGGGTATTCCTAAGATATGGGGTGATATTTTCGGCGTTGCCTGTTTTTCCGTGGCGTTGGGGCTGGGACGGAGTTTATACGCGAAGTTTGGGAAAAACGTCGGCAGGGTATTGTTTTTCGGCGCGGTGGGCGCGACGGCGTGTTATTTGATTGCCTCGCTGTCGAGCGTGGCTATCGTGGGGCTGGTGGCGTGCGCGTTGACGGGGTTTTGTGCCTCGATGCTCTGGCCCGGGAATTTAATCGTGGCGTCGGAAAAGTTTCCGAAAGGCGAGGTGTTTATTTACGCAATGATGGCGTCGGGCGGGGATTTGGGCGCGTCCGTAGCTCCACAGCTTTTGGGCGTCGTCACGGACGCCGTAATGGCGAGCGAGGGAGCGAAAGGACTTGCGGGCTCGTTGGGTATTACCGTGGAACAGCTGGGGATGAAAGCGGGAATGTGCGTGGGAGCGTTGTTTCCGTTGACGGCGATTTTTTTGTATGCGTATATTTGGCGGTCTATGAAAAAAACCGCGCAGGATAAATTTTTGCGGGAATAATGTGAAGATTTTATGAATAAAATAAAAAAAATTCATTGTAAACGCTTGACTTAATTCAAGAAATCGATTATAATATTAGAAATGATTATTTTTTTTTGATACGGTAAGCGTATTTGGAAGAATAAAAAAATCAAAAGCAATTTTTAGGAGGCTATTTATAAAGGCGCGTTGGGTGCGGTGATGCCCGTGTTTTGTCTGTTTTTACTCTCGCTCGTTATCGTTATTTTTGGTCTGTATTTCTTTTGGATGCATTAAATTATTATAAAAA
>JAZSPG010000027.1:0-1946 GCA_045537295.1 Candidatus Scatosoma sp.
GAAATGCTTGAACTCGTGGGTATCGCCGCGCCTGAGCGGGTGTACGGCTGTTATCCGCACGAGCTTTCGGGAGGTATGCGCCAACGCGTTATGATAGCGATTGCGCTTTCGTGTAACCCGCGGTTGATTATTGCGGACGAGCCGACGACGGCGCTCGACGTTACCATTCAAGCACAAATTTTGGATTTGTTGCGTGAGATTAAAAATAAAATTGACGGTTCGATTATGTTGATTACGCACGATTTGGGCGTTATCGCGGAAATGGCGGATTACGTGGTGGTTATGTACGCGGGGCGCGTTATTGAACGGGGTACGACGAAGGAAATTTTTGAGAACCCCTTACACCCCTATACCATCGGTTTGCAAAAGAGTAAACCCGTCGTTCGTCGTAAGGTGGATAGACTTTACAATATCCCCGGACAAGTGCCGAATCCTATCGATATGCCGAATTATTGCTACTTTAAGGACCGTTGCGATAAGTGTATAGGTAAATGTAACGGGGCGTACCCTGAATTTATTCAAGTTTCGCCCACGCACAGCGTATCTTGTTATTTGTACGAGCAAGCAAAGGAGGAAGAAAAGAATGTCTAATTCCGAAGAAACGAAAGTAGTAGAAGAAGAAACGGTTTGCGCGTGCAGTGCAGACGAAAAGGGACAAGAAACGATTTCTTCCGACGCGATTTTGGTGGCGAAAAATTTGAAAAAGTATTTCCCCGTGGAAACGGACTTTTTCGGTAGACCTACCAAATATTTGAAGGCGGTGGACGACGTTAGCTTTGAAATTAAGGAAGGTACGACGCTGGGTATCGTAGGCGAATCGGGTTGCGGAAAAACGACGCTCGGGCGTACGATTTTGCGTTTGCACCCCGCTACCTCGGGTGAAATTTATTTTCAGGGTAAGGATATAAATTCGCTTGGCAACAAGGAATTAAACGCGTTGCGTCCCTTTATGCAAATTATTTTCCAAGACCCGTATTCGAGTTTATCTCCCCGTATGCCGATTGGCGAAATTATCGGCGAGGCGGTGTTGGAACATAAACTCGTAGCCAAAAAGGATTTGAAAAAGTACGTTTTGGATATAATGAAAAAGTGCGGTTTGCCTCATCATTATTACGAGAGATACCCGCACGAATTTTCAGGCGGTCAGCGCCAGCGTATTTGTATCGCAACCGCGCTTGCGTTAAATCCTAAATTCGTCGTTTGCGATGAACCCGTGTCGGCGTTGGACGTGTCCATTCAGGCGCAAATTATTAACCTTTTGCGCGATTTGCAAAAGGAATTGGGCTTAACCTATATCTTCATTTCGCATGACTTGTCCGTTGTGGAACATATTTCTGATTATATCGGGGTAATGTATTTGGGCAGTATGGTGGAATACGGTTCGACCAAAGATATTTTTGAGAACCCGATGCACCCGTATACCGAAGCGCTGTTTTCGGCGGTTCCCGTTCCCGACCCCAACGTGAAGATGAACCGTATTATTTTAAGCGGGGATATTCCCAGCCCTATCAACGCACCGTCGGGTTGTAAATTCCATACCCGTTGCGGTCGCTGTATGGAAATTTGTAAGACGGTTGCGCCCAAGTTTAAGGATTACGGCGACGGACACAAGGTTGCGTGCCATTTGTATTCCCAAGAAGACTAAAAAAGAGGTAAGTAATGCCGTCTAAAAAAGAGAAAAAAGCAAAGGAAAAATTTGTCGACGACGGGCGCGTTATCGCGGATATGGACAGCGAATATATAACGGGCTATAAATCGAAAAAAAGCAGGGAAAATAGACAAGCTATCCGCGAGGCGAATTTGACCCGCAAAGAACGCTGGGCTATTTATAAAGGCGCGTTGGGTGCGGTGATGCCCGTGTTTTGTCTGTTTTTACTCTCGCTCGTTATCGTTATTTTTGGTCTGTATTTCTTTTGGATGCATTAAATTATTATAAAAATCTATCA
>JAZSPG010000020.1:0-8835 GCA_045537295.1 Candidatus Scatosoma sp.
ACCGCTTGGCCTCCGACTTCGAGCTTACCACCCTCGGTAATCGGCACACCGCTAATACGGTATTTTTCCATCAACGCCACCGCGTCTTTTACGAGATTATCGGGCGCAAGGAAGAACGGGTCGGTAATAACCCCGTGTTCACTACGCTTTACTCTGTCAACCTGTTGTGCCTGTTCTTCAATGGACATATTCTTATGAATGATACCCATACCGCCTTCACGCGCCATTGCAATCGCCATACGGCTTTCGGTAACCGTATCCATCGCCGCGCTCATAAGGGGCAGGTTCAACTTAATTTTGTCCGTCAACTGCGTTTTCAGCGAAACGTCCGTCGGCAAAACGGAGGACGCTTGCGGAATTAACAACACGTCGTCAAAAGTCAATCCTTCTTTTACAATTTTACTGCTCATAGGTACTTCTCCTTGTATATAAAACTTTGATTTATTCTTATATATAAAGTAAATGGATTTGTTTCCGTTAGGAACACGCATCCATTTATTTTTCAAGTAACGAAAGTAGCGCGTCAAAATTTTGCTTATCTTCGCCCGACAAGCCACTTTCTATATTCATCATTTTCTCTTTAATTGTATCCGCTACCGCTTTATCCCCGTTCATAAGCACCGTCAACGCCAAACCCTGCACCGCGTTGTTTTTAGGGAAGGTATTGTTTGCAAGCGCACCAAACGCCGTATCCACCGCCTCGTCCTTTTCGCCTTGACGGTATTGCGCTAAACTCACTTGCCCGTAAATATACTGCTGATAGCCCTCACCCAAACCCATTTTCGCGTCGCGTTCCGCGCAATACTGCGCAAAATCGCTATCTTTTACAAATACCAGACCGCATTCTTCGATTTTTTCGTCCAAGTCCGCACCGATAGCCGTTTCCGTCGCAAACGCGATATAATACACCTCGTTCGAACGGTTATACGCGCGGGTTGCGTATTTCACGCTCGCCTTGTCCATACCCAAATCGTAGGTAATGTTCATCATTGTGGAAGGATACAAAAAACAAAGTGCCAAAAGCATACAGCCGAATAAAACGAGTATTGCCGACAAAGTACTCAAAACGGCACGGACAATCACTTTATCCAAGCGCATATACTTCTCCTCCCATTGTATTTATACTATTTTAGCACATTATAAATAAAAAATCAACTGTATAAACGAATTTTATTTGGTATGTTTTCAACCTTTTTTTAATATAATGAGCTATGAACACTTTTTTTCGCAACAATTTCCCCTTTCCACGCCCGTTAAAACGGTTTTTCCGCTTACTCGCCCTGTTTATCGTTTTGCTTATCGCCGGCGCCGTCGTCGTCGGCTGTAAAAAATCCGACCCCGATTATTTCGCGTTCGTTTCCGAAAACCGTAGCAATATCCTACTCGCCGAGGCGGACGGTTTTTCCCTGCGCGTGTACGCCGTGGAAAAGGAATACCCCTACTTAGCGGACGGTGTAAAACGCGAAACAAGCACGCGGACGGAAATTTACCTCACCGCGCCGTCGGGCGATAAAACTTACAACCTCACTTTTGAAATAGACGGTAAAAACTACGGTGGCGAATTATCTTTTGATAACGTGAAAACGGAATATTATTTTTCCTGTTCGGCGGACGCGGGTAACTTACAAACTTTACAATGCACGCTAAGCTTTGGCGGAACGCAAAAAATTCTTACCGCCCAAACGGTGAAAACACCCGAAGTGCTGTCCTCTAAGCAAATTTTGCAAAACTTGCAAAAAACGGAAAGCGAGCTGTTTTCTTCGCTCACCGACGAATACGGTTTCGCGGGCGAAATTTATATTCGGCTCATCTTCGAAGAACGCCCCTATTATTATCTCGGCGTAATCGACAGGAACGGCAAAATCACCGCGTTTTTGTTGAGCGCGGAAACGGGCAAAATTTTAGCCAAACGCCAACCGTAAAATTAGCCGTAAAAATCGCAAAGCTCCGCCGTAAGCGGAGCTTTTTCGTTTTATTTCGTCATTTTTTCCTGTTTTACTTTGTGGTCGATAATATGACGGGAAGCAAGCTCGGCTTGCACCTCGTCCACGGTAATTCCCGATTCCGCCATCAGCACCAACAAGTGATAGGCAAGGTCGGCAATTTCGTACACCGTTTCCTTTTTATCGCGCGCCTTACCCGCAATAATTACCTCGGTACATTCCTCGCCTACTTTTTTCAAGATTTTATCCAAACCCTTGTCGAAAAGGTAGGTGGTGTACGAGCCTTGCGGGCGCTCGGTTTTGCGTTGCATTAACAAATCGTACAAACCGCGCAGGCTAAACTCGGATTTTTCCTCGTTGATATACAGCGTGTTGAAAAAACAGCTCTCCGCGCCCGTATGGCAAGCCGGACCGTCCTTTTCCACTTTCACCACCAACGCGTCCTTATCGCAATCGGCAGTAATCGAAACGACGCGTTGATAATTCCCGCTCGTTTCCCCTTTCAGCCATAACTCATTCCTACTTCTGCTCCAAAAACAAGTAAGACCTTTTTCCAAGGTAATTTTCAAGCTTTCCGCGTTCATATACGCAAGCGTCAACACCTCTTTGGTAATCGCGTCCACCACGATAGCGGGGATTAACCCCTTTTCATCAAACTTCAATTCGTCAATTTTTATCATAATCACACCTCGTTTTTTAACCTTTATAACCGAACGGTAATACCGTTTTTGCGTAATTCTTTTTTCAAATCGGGAATGGCAATTTCGCCGAAATGGAACACCGACGCCGCCAGCCCCGCGTCTATTTTGGGTACTTTTTCAAACAGCGTAATAAAATCGGAAACGCTACCCGCGCCCCCCGAGGCAATCACGGGTACTTCCACCGCGTCGCAAACGGCGGTTAACAGCTCGATATCAAAACCCTTTTTCACGCCGTCCGTATCCATTGAATTGACGACGACCTCGCCCGCGCCCTCGTCCACGCAACGCTTAATCCAAGGAATTGCCAGCATACCCGTATCCTCACGACCGCCTTTGGCAAACACGTGAAATTCGCCGTTTACCCTTTTAATATCCGCGGAAATGACCACGCATTGATTGCCGTAACGCCTCGACGCCTCTTTGATTAAATTTTTATTGCTTATTGCGCCCGAATTGACGCTCACCTTATCCGCCCCGCAGGAAAGCACGCGTTCGAAATCCGAAACTTCGCGAATTCCACCGCCCACGGTTAAAGGAATAAACACGTTCCGCGCCGTTTCGCGTAAAATTTCGGTGAACAAACCCCGACCTTCCGCCGAAGCGGTGATGTCGTAAAACACCAACTCGTCCGCGCCGTTGTCCGAATAGAACTTCGCAAGCTCGACGGGCGAGGCGACCGTTCTTAATTTATCGAAATTCACGCCCTTTACCACCGTGCCGTCGCGCACGTCTAAGCAAGGAATAATGCGTTTGGTTATCATCTCGCCACCTCAATCGCTTGGCGCAAATCGAGCGCGCCGATATAATACGCCTTACCGATAATCGCGCCGTACACGCCATTTTTAGATAAAATTTCCACGTCGTTTATCGACGAAACACCGCCCGAGGCGATAAAATTGATACGGCGGTAACGTTTTGTCAAGTCCTCGTACAAACCGTGGTTAGCGCCTTTCATAGCCCCGTCCTTAGAAACGTCCGTACAAATTACCGTTTTTACGTCCAAGTTTTGCATTTTTTCCAAAAACTCGTCCACGCCGTAACGGGATTTTTCCACCCAACCGCGAACGGCAATTTTTCCGTCCGCTATATCCGCGCCAACGGCTACTTTATCGCCGTATTTCTCAATCGCATTTTTCAAAAACGCCTCATCCTCTACCGCCGAAGTACCGAGAATTACTCTACCCGCGCCCGAGGCGATATATTTCTCTATCGTTTGCATCGTGCGGATACCCCCGCCGATTTCCACGAACAGTCCCGTTTCGGCAACGATTTTTTGCACCAGCTCCGCGTGCATAGGTACGCCCGCTTTCGCGCCCGCCAAATCTACCACGTGGATTTGCTCCGCTCCGCACGAACAAAACTTTTTCGCTACGGCGACGGGATTATCGTTATAAACGGTCATTTGCGCGTAGTCGCCCTTAAACAAGCGCACCGCTTTGTTATCGTATAAATCAATCGCTGGAAATATCTTCATTTTTGTCCTTTTAGTCCTTTTTACCCACGAACGCGCGCAATATATTTAAGCCTACGTCCCCGCTCTTTTCAGGGTGGAATTGACACCCTAATATATTCTCTTTCGCAACCGACGCCGTAATAAACTTATCGTATTCCGCCGTCGCAATTACGCTGTCCTTGCAATTTACCGCGTGATAGGAATGTACGAAATACGCACAATCCCCTTCCTTGATATAGTCAAATAAAAAATGCGGGCGGGAAATACGCAACGCGTTCCAACCGATATGCGGTATTTTCAAATCCGAACGAATATCCTCTTTGAGCGGTACGACCTCGCCTTTTATCAGACCCAACCCCTCGTGTACGCCGTATTCGTAGCTTTTATCGAACAATAACTGCATACCAAGACAAATCCCCATCAGGTATTTACCCTTGCGCACTTGTTCTATTACAAATTCGTCCATACCCGTTTGCGCGAGTTTTTTTCTTGCGTCCGCAAACGCGCCCACGCCGGGCAGAATAATTTTTTCCGCGTTTTCGATTATTTTCTTATCCGCCGTCACCACCGCGTCCGCGCCGATTTTTTCAAACGACGAGCATAAAGAAAACAAATTCCCCACGCCGTAATCTATAATCGCAATCACTCAATTTACCCCTTATAAAATACCTTTCGTGGACGGAATTTGATGCGCACGGGTACTGTCAATCGCCGTCGCCTTACCAAGTGCGCGCGCCGTCGCCTTAAACACGCCCTCGATAATATGGTGTGCGTTTTTACCCGCAAGCTGTTTGATATGCAAGGTAACTTTCGCCTCGCGCGCAAACGCCAACCAAAATTCTTCGCAAAGCTCGCAATCGAAATCCCCCACCTTTTCGGCGTTAAAAGTTAAATCCATCGCCAGATAATTACGACCCGAAATATCCACCGCCGACATAATCAACGCCTCGTCCATCGGTAAAATAATATCGCCGTAACGCGTAATCCCGCGCTTTTCGCCGAGCGCGTCTAAAAACGCTTTCCCAAGCGCAATGCCGATATCCTCCGTCGAGTGATGATAGTCCACCTCCACGTCGCCTTTACAGGTAACCGCCATATCGTAGCCCGCGTGTTTGGTAAACAAGGTAAGCATATGGTCTAAAAAGGCGCAACCGCTGTCAATTTCCGCTTTTCCCTCGCCGTCGAGGTTGAGTTTCAAATAGATATCCGTTTCCGTCGTCTTTCTCGCTATTTCACTAACTCTTCTCATTTTTTCTCCTCCAAAATCTTTTCAACCGCACTTAAAAATACCTGCATCTCTTCTTTCGTGCCTATCGTCACACGGTTAAAATCCTCAATCCTTGCCACGCTAAAATGCCGAACCAAAATCCCGCGCGCCTTTAACTTTTCGTACAGTTCCGCCCCCGAAATTTTCGGCGAGCGTATAAACAAAAAGTTGGTTTTCGACGGCAGAACGAAAAAACCTAAGCTCCGCAAACTATGAGCGGTAAATTCTCTCGTATCGCAAATTTCCTTGCATTTCCCGTCGAAATAGTCCTGCCGACAAAGCGCGACACGCCCCGCCGTCATCGTCATTCTGTTCACGTTGTAGGGGTTGGTGGAATACTTCACCGTATTCAAATCGGCAATGAGTTTTTCTGAGGCAAACCCAAACCCCAACCTCGCGCCCGCTAAGCTACGCGACTTTGAAAAGGTTTGCGTTACCAACAAATTCTCGTATTTATCAATCAACGAAACGACGCTCTCGCCCCCAAAATCCACGTACGCCTCGTCAATAACCACGATATTATCAGGATTACCCTTGATAATTTCCTCCACCTCGGCTTTGCAAAGCGCAAGCCCCGTCGGTGCGTTGGGGTTGGCGAGAAATACCGTGGCGTTCACGCCGATAAATTTGCGGTAATCAATCGAAAAATCCTCTTCTAAGGGAATCGTTTTATACGCTACGCCGTTGAGCTTTGCAAACACCGAATAAAACCCGTAAGTAATATCGGGGAACACGGCGGGCGTATCCTTATCGCAAAACGCCATAAACGCAAAATTCAAAATCTCGTCCGAACCGTTGGTCGCCAAAATTTGCGACGGTTTTACTTTATAAATTTCCGACGCCTTTTCGACAAGCTCGAAACAGGTCGGGTCGGAATACAACCGACATTTTTCCGCCTCCGCGCTAACCGCTTCCACTACTTCTTTCGGTGGCGCGTACGGCGATTCGTTGGTGTTGAGCTTGATATACTGCATATCCTTAGGCTGTTCCCCAGGGGTATACGGCGTAAGCTCGGCGTATTTTTTACTGAAAAATCTACTCATATTTATCCTTTTTTTTATTTCTTTACACGAATGACCGCGCTTTTACCGTGCGCTTCTAATCCCTCTTTGTTCGCGAAATATTCCACGCTTTCCGCCACCTTTTCAAGCGCCTCTTTCGTGTAATAAACGAACTGCGATTTCTTCACGAAATCGTCCACCGACAAAGCCGACGAAAACCGCGCCGTACCGCTCGTTGGCAAGGTATGGTTAGGCCCTGCGTAATAATCCCCAAGCGCCTCAGGGCAATATTTCCCCATAAAAATCGAACCCGCGTGTTTCACCTTATCCAAATACGCAAACGGCTCGTCCACGCAAAGCTCTAAATGCTCAGGCGCAATCTCGTTCGCAATCTCTATCGCCTTGTCCAAGCTATCCGCTACGATAATCTTACCGTTATTGTCTATGGACGCGCGCGCTATTTCCTTGCGGATAAGCAAAGGGATTTGTCTTTCTAATTCCAAAGCGACGGCTTGGGCAAATTCCCCGTCGTCCGTAACCAGCACCGCACTTGCCATTTTATCGTGTTCCGCCTGCGAAAGCAAATCGGACGCGATATGCGCGGGGTCGTTGGTATTGTCCGCCACGATTAAAATTTCGCTCGGTCCTGCTATCATATCGATAGAAACCAACCCGAACACCTGCTTTTTCGCCTCCGCAACGAAGGCGTTGCCCGGTCCTACGATTTTGTCTACCTTAGGTATGCTTTCCGTACCGTAAGCAAGCGCACCGATAGCCTGCGCCCCGCCGATTTTGAAAATCCTGTCCACGCCCGCAACCCGCGCCGAAGTCAAAATATCCGGGTTGACTTCCCCCGTTTTCGTCGGCGTGACCATTACGATTTCTTTACAACCCGCAATTTTCGCGGGAATTGCGTCCATGAGTACGGTGGACGGATAGGACGCCGTACCCCCCGGTACGTACAGCCCCACCTTTTCAATCGGCGTAATCTTTTGCCCCACGATAACGCCGTCCTCTTTTTTTAAGGTAAACCCTTCGCGGACTTGTTTCACGTGGAACTCTTTTATATTTTTCGCCGAACTTTCCAAAATTTCGACGAATTTTTTATCGGCGTTTTGGTAGGCTCTATCGATTTCCTCTTTTTTCACTTCCAAAGCTTCGAGTTTTACCCCGTCGAATTTTTCCGCGAACGCATATAACGCCTTATCGCCGTTTTTTTTCACCTCAGCCAAAATTTCCGCAACGGTATCCGCCACGCTTGCGGTGGGGTTAAACCGTGCGAATATTTCGCTATTCGCTACTTCGCCGTAGCGTAAAATTTTAATCATTTTTTCTTCCTCTTATTCGATAAACGCCTTTACTTTTTGCATAAGCGTTTGGATTTCTTCTGTTTTGAACTTGAACGACGATTTGTTGGCAATCAACCGTGCACTGATAGGGAAAACCGTTTCCACGACTTCCAAATTGTTTTCCTTTAAGGTTGCACCCGTTTCCACGATATCCACGATAACGTCCGAAAGCTCTAAAATCGGCGCAAGCTCAATCGAACCGTTGAGTTTAATCACGTCGATTTCCCTGCCCTTGCCCGCGTAGAACGCTTTGGCTACCCGCACGAATTTCGTCGCGACCTTTAAGGTACGCTCTCTATCGTCGTAAAAATCCTTTTTGGACGCTACCGCCATTTTGCAAACGCCCTTTTTTAAGTCCAACAACTCGTACACGTCGGGCGCGTATTCGGCTAAAATATCCTTACCGCAAACGCCGATATCCGCGGCTCCGCGTTCCACGTAAATAGACACGTCCGAGGGTTTGACCCAAAAATAGCGAACGCCTTTTTCCGCGTTTTCAAATATGAGTTTCCTGTTGGGTTCTTTGATAGACGGACATTCGTAGCCCGCTTTTTCGAATATATCGTAAATTTTCTCGCCCAGTCTGCCCTTGGGAAGCGCTACGTTTATCATTGCTTACCCCCCTTTCTCAAATCGAGAATTTTTCCAAAACGGATTTTACCGAGTTCGCCGTCCTGCAAAACGCGCACGCTTTCCCCGTTTTCAATCAATTTCGTTACCGTTTTTGTAAGCGCGGGTATATCCGTATCCTTATCGTATAAAACGACGGTATCCAAATCGAACTTCGCCCGTTGTTTTTCAAAGCCCTCTAACAAATCCAAATACACCGCAAAGCCTATCGCGTTGGATTTTCTGCCCATTCTTCTAAGCAATTTATCGTACTGCCCGCCCGAAAGCACGCCCTCGCACACGCCGTCGATAAACCCCTTGAACACGATACCGTTATAATATTTCATATCGTTTACAACGGAAAAATCCAAACGAATTTTATCCTCAAAGCCGCACGTTTCCAAAAGCGCACATACCGTCTTCAACTGCGAAAACGCTTCCTTTGCCTTTTCACTTACACAAAGCGGTTCAAGAACGTTCAACGTATTTTTCATATTCCCATACGTACGAAC